>NZ_JBFAZX010000055.1:0-18572 GCF_040689395.1 Dactylosporangium sp. NPDC051484
CGTTACGAGGCAACGGTCGGGATCGCCTCGATCATCATCTGGCTCCGCGCGAAACCCGACCGCCGTCAACCATGATCCATCAGACAGGCCCTAGCCTAACCTAATCCCCGCGACGTGTCGGTGACCCTCCGCTTCCTTGCCCGTACCCCGTGATTGCCGCAAGGAAGTGATGATGACCCGTTCCACGCCGCCGAGCCTTGACCGCCGCCCCGTGTCCACAGCGATGGCATGTCCCCGTTCGCGGTACGCCGGACCGGTCGTGCCGGGGGTCCTCCGCGCGGGCGGCGTGTGCTCGGCGCGGGCATCGCTGCGGCACGACAGTGGCGGGCAGGGGTGAGCGCCACCACTGTGGCCGCCGAGGCGCCGCTCGCGCCCGTCGGCGGGCAGCCGGAGAAACCGATCCGGGGCGGTGTGATCGCGTTACGCGTCCTCGGCCTGCTGATCGCACTGGCGGTCCTGCTGTTCGTCATGTTGCTCAGCATCGCGGTCGGCGCGAAACCGATCCCGCTGTCCGGGGTTGTCCACGCCCTGTTCGACGGGCTCGACACCGTCGACGGCGTGGTCGTGCTGGACCTGCGGTTGCCGCGCACCCTGCTCGGCGTCGCGGTCGGGGCAGCCCTGGCGCTGGCCGGCGTGCTGATGCAGGCGATGACTCGTAATCCGTTGGCCGACCCGGGCATCCTCGGCGTGAACATCGGCGCCTCGACCGCGGTGGTGCTGGCGATCTGGATCTGGCAGTTCACCGACCTGACGGCCTACGTGTGGTTCGCGTTCCTCGGTGCCGGAATGGCGTCGGTGCTGGTCTACCTGCTCGGCTCCCGAGGCCGCTCCGGTGCGACCCCGGTCCGCCTCGCGTTGGCCGGCACCGTGATCAGCGCGGTGCTCGGGTCGCTGATCTCGTTCGTGACCCTGCTGAACCCGGGTGTGTTCGACCAGTTCCGCTTCTGGGGCGTGGGGTCGCTGTCCGGAGTGCGCCTGTCGATCTTCTGGCAGGTGCTGCCGTTCCTCGCCGTCGGCGCCCTGTTGGCGCTCGGGCTGTCCGGGGCGTTGAACGCGCTCGCGCTGGGTGATGCGACGGCTCGCGCACTGGGCAGCAACATCGCCCGCACCCGCGTGCTGGGCGCCGTAGCCGTCACGCTGCTGTGCGGGGCGGCCACGGCCGCGCTCGGGCCGATCGGGTTCATCGGGCTGACCATCCCGCACATCGCACGGTTGATCACCGGCCCGGACCACCGGTGGCTGCTGCCGTATTCGATGGTGCTGGGTCCGATCCTGCTGCTCAGCTCGGACATCCTCGGCCGGGTGGTGGCCCGGCCAGGGGAGATCCAGGTCGGGATCGTCACCGCTGTCGTCGGGGCGCCCGTGTTCATCGCACTCGTCCGACGCCGCCGGATTCCCGAGCTGTGACCGCATTCGACACGACTCCCCCGCCGGCCGATCGCCCGATCGTCCGTGGCCGTGTGCTGCGCACCCGCGGCGACAGCGTCTCGCTGCGCTGGCAGCCCCGCACTGTGCTGCTCTGTGCGATCCTCGCCGCCGCGTCGGTGGTGCTGTCGGCGTTCAGCCTCACCACCGGTGACTACCCGGTCCCGCTGTCCGGCGTGATCGACAGCTTGCTCGGCCGTGGCACCGGGGCCGAGTCGTTCATCGTGGTCACGCTGCGGCTGCCGCGCCTGGTCGCGGCACTGCTGATCGGGGCCGCGCTGGGCATGAGCGGTGCGGTGTTCCAGTCCCTGTCCCGTAACCCGCTCGGCAGCCCGGACATCGTCGGATTCACCAGCGGCGCGGCCACCGGCGCGGTCACCGCGATCCTCATCCATCGTGGCGGGCAGTCGCAGATCGCCGGCGCGGCGATTCTCGGCGGTCTCACGACCGCCCTGGTCGTATACCTGCTGTCGGTCAAGCGCGGCAAGGTCGCCGGCTATCGGCTCGTTCTGGTCGGCATCGGTGTCAGCGCCGTGCTCACCGCGCTCACCTCATACCTGCTCACCCGCGCCGAGTTGTACGACGCGCAGAACGCCCAGGTGTGGCTGATCGGCAGCCTCAACGCCGTCGGCTGGAACGTCGTCGGCCCGCTGGTGGTCACGTTGGCGGTGCTGACCCCGGTCACCGTCGTGGCCGGGCGCACCCTCGGGTGGATGGAGATGGGCGACGAGTCGGCCAAGGGCCTCGGCGTCCCGATCGAACGCACCCGGCTCGTCCTGGTCGTCTCGGCGACCGCGCTGGCCGCCGCCGCCACCGCGGCCGCCGGCCCGATCGGGTTCGTCGCCCTCGCCGCACCGCAGCTGTGCCGGCGGCTGACCCGCTCGGCCGGGGCGCTGATCGTGCCCGCCGCGTTCATGGGTGGCCTGCTGCTCTGCGCGAGCGACTTCGCCGCCCAGCGGGCCATCCCGTCGACCCCGCTCCCGGTCGGGGTGGCGACCGGCGTCATCGGCGGGGGTTACCTGTGCTGGCTGCTCGCCCACGAATGGAAGGCCGGACGCTCATGAGACCACTCGGCTTGCGCCGCCGGGCCCAGCCCGTCGCGCCGGAGCACGTCGTCGCGGGAACGTCGCGACTGCACGCGGCCGGCCTCACCATCGCCTACGAGGAACGGGTCATCAGTACCGCCCTCGACGTGGTCATCCCCGACCAATCGTTCACCGTCATCGTGGGTGCCAACGCCTGCGGCAAGTCGACCCTGCTGCGTGCCCTGTCCCGCATGCTCAAGCCCAAACGGGGCGCGGCCTACCTCGACGGCAAGGCCATCACCTCCATGCCGTCCAAGGAGGTCGCGCGCCACCTCGGGCTGCTCCCGCAGACACCGATCGCGCCCGACGGCGTCACCGTGGCCGACCTGGTCGCTCGCGGCCGTTATCCGCACCAGAAGCTGCTGCGGCAGTGGTCACGCGACGACGAACGCGTCGTCACCGAGGCGATGGAAGCCACCGGGGTGCTCGACCTGGCCGACCGCTACATCGACGAGCTCTCCGGCGGGCAGCGGCAACGGGTCTGGATCGCGATGACCCTCGCACAGCAGACCAGGATCCTGCTGCTGGACGAACCCACGACCTTCCTCGACATCGCGTACCAGATCGACGTGCTCAACCTCTGCGCCGACCTGCACGAGGAGCAGGGCTACACCCTGGTCGCCGTCCTGCACGACCTCAACCACGCCTGCCGGTACGCCACCCACCTCATCGCCATGCGCGAGGGCCGCATCGTCGCCCAGGGCCCGCCCGGCGAGATCGTCACCGCCGACCTCGTCGCGGATGTCTTCGGCCTGAGCTGCGAGATCATCGACGACCCGCAGACCGGATCGCCACTGGTCGTTCCCGTCCGCCGCCGTCGCCCCGATCCCATACAGGGCCGGCCCCTGCACGCCACCGTTCACTGAACCCAGGAGAACCCATGCCAGTCATCACACTCGACACCGAGGTCGAGTTCGCGCGGATCGTCAACGAGATGACCCGCCGCCGACTCCTCGCCGGTGGCCTCGGCGCCGCCGCGCTGTTCGGGCTCGCCGCCTGCGGGTCGACCGGCGACGGGCCGGCGAGCACCTCCGAGACGCCGCCGAGCCGGCGCGTCGACACCGCCAAGGGCCCGATCAACGTACCGGCGAACCCCACGCGCGTCGTGTCCATCCAGCCGTCCGCGACGGCGACGCTGTACGACCTGGGTGTGGATCCGGTCGGTGTCTACGACCAAGGGGCCCAGTACATCTCGCCGCGGTACGCGTCGAAGTGGACCGCGGCCCCGAAGATCGGCAACGCGGGCGAGGTCCAGATCGAGAAGGTCGCCGCGCTGAAGCCGGACCTCATCATCGGCGCCGACTACCCGTGGAACACCAAGGCCTACGACAAGCTGAGCGCGATCGCGCCGACGGTCATCATCCCCGTCACGAGCTGGCAGGCCAGCGCGAAGACCACCGCCGAGGCGGTCAACAAGCTCGACGCACTCGACGCGCTCGACAAGCGGGTCGCCGCCCGCAACGATGCGATCAAGACGAAGCACGCCGACATCCTGGGCCGCTACCGCTGGAACATCCTGCAGGGCGGCTTCGACAACGGCCAGTTCTGGGTCTACGGCCTCGAATCCGAGGTCGGCAAGATCCTCTCCGCGGCCGGCGTCCAGTTCGCGACCGCGAGCAAGGAGACCTCGGGAGGCGCCAACCGCAAGGTGTCCTACGAACAGATCGACATCCTCGCCGACGCCGACGTGATCGGCTTCTACTCCGGCTACGACGGCAATCCGAACAACAAGGGGCCCGAGCTGTTCGCCCAGACGGGATTCAAGCAGCTCGCCTCGGTCCGGGCGACGCGGCTCGTGCCCTTTCCCGACTTTCTGCCCGGCGGCTACGGCGACGCACTCGCGGTCCTCGATCAGCTCGAGACCGGACTGACGAAGCTGGCGGGCGCGGCATAACCGTCGACGAGCTGATCCGGCTGCGGCGTGCGGGTGATCGCAACCCGCACGCCGGGTGGGCTATCGTCTACACGAACTTCGAGAGGTGCGTCGACCTCAAGGGAGTGCGTTGTTCACACGTCGTCGCCTTGCTGCGTGCACAATCGTCGCGGCCACCGTGGTGGCCGCGTGGTATGTGCGGCAAACGGCTGCCGTGAACGGCTCGGAGGACGGTGAAGCGCGTCCGTCCGCCACCGCGATCCTCCAGTTTCCGCCGGCGAGCCGTCAGGCCGCGCCGGCGTTGACCGGACGACTCCTCGACAACAGCGCGTTTCGGCTCGCCGAATGGCGCGGCTCCGTTGTAGTGGTCAACTTCTGGGCATCCTCCTGTGCGCCCTGCGGTGACGAAGCGCCAGATCTGCAGGCTGTCGCCGACGCCACCGCCGGCCTCGGTGTGCACATGCTTGGCGTGAACGTCCTCGATGACCGCGACGAGGCCAGAAAATTCGTCGACCTCTATCATTTGACCTACCCGAGCCTGTTCGATCCGGCCGGCGAGATCCCGTTGATCTTTCCCGCGATCTCGCCCCGCACGATCCCAAACACCGTCATCCTTGACCAGGCCGGCAACATAGCGGCCGTCGCTCGCCGCAAGGTCACCCGCACCGAACTCGAGGCCGCTGTTCGAGCCGTCGCTGTGGCACCGGTGGCAACCGGGTGACTGGCCGCCAACCCGCTCCGCCTGGCCGCGTCATCGCGGTCCGGCCCCGGCCCTGAACCGCTCGATCCACTCCCGGTTGAGGGGGTCGGCCTGCCGGGCGTGCATCTCGGAGATACGGCCGTTCACCGGCAGTGTCAGACCGAGGTACGCCAGGATCTCCTCGGTCGCGCGAACCTTGTCAGCGGCGAGGTCCTCGTATCGCAACCGGAACGGCTCGACCGAGACGTGGCGGAACCAGTCCCCCCAGGCGGCGTCGTGCTCCTCGATGGTCTTCGTCAGCTCGGCGAGCCGGTCGGTGTCGTAGGCCGGCGCGCGACCGCTCGGGCCGGTGTCGCCGATCTCGCCGTTGCCGCCGATATACCACACGTTGGTCTGCTCGGCGCGGACCCAGGAGACCGCCTGGGCCAGGGTGTCCTCGCGGTACACCCAGATGAACCGGACCCGGCCGAAGGCGCGCTCCAGCAGGTCCAAGTCGCGCCCGGCCAGCGTCGGGTAGACCGTGGCGAGGCCGGCGGCGAGCCGGTCGAGGGTACCCCACATGAGTTTCGCACCGAAGACGCCGTTGGGGGTGCGACCCGCCTCAATCGCGGCGCAGACGAAGTCGTCGTAGGACCAGTCCCCCGGCAGGCCCCACCGCTCAGCCCAAAGCTGCTCGTCGGGCTCACGGAAATACGCCTGTGGGCGGCCCGCGACACCGGTGGACCCGAGCAGGCCAAGCAGGAGCGAGCTACCGGTCCGCGGGGTGCCGCAGACGAAGTACGCGTCAATCGATTCCATCACGTCACATGCCTAGCGCACACGGCCTGACTGCCGCGGTGACTTCGTCGGTGAGTTCGAGCGTCGAGTGCCGGTGACGAACAGCGCCACGGGTTTTGTGGCTGGTCAGGATCGCTGCGCGCTGCCGGCGGGCATGAGGCTGATGCTCAGTTGGGAGCCCAGTTCGCGGAAGCCGAGCGCTCGGGCCACTCGGCGTGACGCTGCTGGGCGAGCTCGCCACTGCGGGAGCAGGCCGGCGTTCAGCGCCTCCAAGACGGCTGCGGTAGCGACGACGCGGCCGAGCCCTCGTCCGCGTGCTGCCGGGGCGGTCAGCACGCTGACGTGGGCGGTATGCCTGGGCCAGGATCGGTAACCTGCCGCCGCGATGACGTCCGTTCCGGTGCGCACCACGAACGCCGGGGATGTGATGCCGGCCAAACCGGACTCGTCGGCGTCCTCGACCGGCACCCGAGCAAGCAGAGCTGCCATGTCGGCGTGGTCCGCGGAGATCGTCTCGACGCCACTGGACTCGGCCGGGTGGAAGCCGGCCGCGTCGCAGTAGGCCAAGGTCGCCGGTCCCAGCGTCTCCTTGACCGGCAACCTGTCACACACCGCGGCCGAGTCGATCACGCCGGTCACGGAGAGGTCCTTGAGGGCGTGCCTCACGATCTCGGCGGTGCCGTCGTCAGGTGCCGTGGCGATCACGGCTCGGCCCAGAGCGACGATGCCGACCCAGCCTGGCGGACACAGCAGCGACTGCGGGGAGGCCACCACTTCGATGGCCGACTCCGTGAAGGTGACCGGCGCCCCGGCCAGGTCGGCCCAGAGCTGCTGGGCGCGTTCGAGCAGAGGATCGTTGGTCACCATCGCATGATGGCAATCGGCCGGCGTGCACGCCACCGAGAAACCGTGACGGCTCCGATCGTGGACTGTCCATTGCCCGGCAATCCGCCGCACGCCCGCCCGGCTGATCCGGGCGCCATACGATGGATGGGGCGAGGCCGCGTAGGGACCGCAGCAGCATGTTGTAGGTGCGGGTGTCCAGGTCCAGTGCGCGGCCGTCGGTGGGCTGTTTGACCGGGGTGTGCACGCCGATGCCGGCGCCGTCGTAGCCGGGGTCGGCCAAGGTCGGCAACCCCCGCGCAGCTGCGGCGTACAGGGCACCGAGGGCGTGCTGATCTCAACGAGAGAAGCTGCGAAAGCAGGATGACGCGACCCGCTCGTCCACACTGGACAATGATGGGCGGGGCGTGGAACCCTCGGCGAGACCTACGCGGTTCTCGCCGAGATCACCTCGGTACGTGAGAGCAACTTCGCCGAAGGGCGGACGGTCTGGTTCCGCTCGTGCGTGGACCAGCCCGCCCCGTTTGCGGACACCTGCGACCGGTGGCGCACCGCCATTGCCTAGGAACTCCTTGATGAGCCGGTCAGGCAACCCGTAGCGGCCCCGGTTGCCGGACGTCAGTGAACGTTGAGCAGGCCCAGCAGCGCGCGGCGTTCGGCGGCGAAACCGGCGGTGTCGGTGGTGCGTGGGCGCGGCAGGGGCACCTGGCGGTTCTCGACGATGCGCCCGGCGTCGAGGACGAGGATGCGGTCGGCGAGCAGCAGTGCCTCGTCGACGTCGTGGGTGACGAGCAGCGCCGCGAACCCGTGATGCTCGCGCAACCGGCCGAACAGGCCCTGCATCCGCAGGCGGGTCAGCGCGTCCAGGGCGCCGAACGGCTCGTCGAGCAGGAGCAGGTCCGGGCGGCGGACGAGGGCGCGGGCGAAGGCGACCCGCTGGGCCTGGCCGCCGGACAACTCGGCCGGCCAGGCGCCGGCCCGCTCGGCGAGGCCGACCTCGGTCAGCGCCTCGTGGACCCGGGCCGGCAGGTCGCCGCCGCGCACGCCGAGGGCCACGTTGGCCCCGACCCGCTTCCACGGCAGCAGCCGGTGCTCCTGGAAGACCACGGCGGTGGCGCCCTCGGTACGGTACGTGCCGGTCGCCTCCTCGTCGAGGCCGGCGAGCACGCGCAGCAGCGTGCTCTTACCCGAGCCGCTCGCGCCCAGCAGCGCCACCACCTCGCCGCGGGCGATGGTGAGGTCGACGGCGTCGAGGACAACGGTCGGGCCGAAGGTGCGCCGCACCCCGGCGGCGACCGCTACGTCGCCCGCAGACCCCGGCGCCATGCTAGCGTCCTCCTTTCGGCGTACCGCAGCGCGAGGTCGGAGAGCAGGCCGAGCAGCGCGTACGCGACCAGGCCGAGCACGACGATGTCGGTCTGGCTGAACTCGCGGGCCTCCATCATCATGAAGCCGAGGCCGCCCTGGCCGTTGACCTGCTCGCCGACGACGAGGCTGAGCCAGCCGGCGGCGAAGGCGAGCCGCACGCCGAGGAACAGCGAGGGCAGCGCACCGGGGATGACGACGTGCCGGACGCGTTCCAGGGCGCTCAGGCCGCAGGCGCGCGCCGCCTCTACGAGGCGCTCGTCGATGTTGCGGATGCCGGCATAGATGTTGAGGTACACCGGGAAGAACGCGCCCAGCGCGACCAGCGTGATCTTCAGGGACTCCCCGATGCCCACCCAGATGATGAGCAGTGGCACGAGACCGAGGTGGGGCAGCATGCGGCCCATCTGCACGGTCGGGTCCACGAGGTCGTCGCCGAGGCGGGAGATGCCGGCGAGCGCGCCGAGGGCGAGGCCGAGCAGTCCGCCGATGAGCAGCCCGATCAGCGCCCGCTGGATCGAGTCGAGCAGGTAGCCGCCCAGGGTGCCGTCGGCGGCGAGCCGCCAGCCGGTCTCGAGCACACCGCTCGGCGCCGGGAGCTTGTCGGTGTCGAGCAGCCCGGCCTGGGCACCGCCCTCCCAGGCGGCGAGCAGGACCACGGGGGTGACCGCGCGCCGCCACCGCCGGGCGCGGGCCCGCCTGGCGGTGACGGGCGCGGCGGCGGTGCTCGCGGTACCGCGGGCGAGCAGCGTCATCGCAACAGGTCCGAGAACTGCTCGTCGACGCGGGCCTTGATGTCGACCTTGACCGGGATCAGCTGCAACTCGGTGAAGCCGTCGGAGATCTGCTGCAGTTCGGCGCCGATCTCGGGCGTGATCGCGGCGAGCGGCTGGGCGCTGCGCTCCAGGGCCCGGCGGGCGACGTCCTCGGGGATGCCGAGCTCCGGGGCGAGGATCTTCACGCGCTCGTCGGGGTTGGCGATGCCCCAGTCGGTGACCTGCCGGTAGGTCTTGAGGAACTCGCGGATCTTGCCGGGCTTGCTCTTCAGCGCCTGCGGGGAGACGAGCAGGTACTCACGGTTGTTGGCCAGGCCGGTGGCGTCGACGAGCACCTTGACGCCCGGCAACTCGGCGAGGGCGAAGTACGGATCCCAGATGATCCAGGCGTCGACCTGGTCGTTGTCGAAGGCCGGGCGGGCGTCGGCGGGCTTGAGGTACTGCACGTCGATGTCCTTGATGGTCATGCCGTTGGCCTCGAGCAGGCGCACGAGCAGCCAGTTGACGTTGGAGCCCTTGTTGAGGGCGACCTTCTTGCCGCGGAGGTCCTTGAAGGAGGTGTACCCCTTGCTCGCCTTCACCAGCACGGCCTCGCCCTTCGGCACCGGCGCCGACGTACCGATGATCTTGAAGTCGATCTTCCCGGCCGCGGCGAAGATGGGCGGCGCCTCGCCGACCTGGCCGATGTCAATGGCCCCGGCCTTGATCCCCTCGGTGAGCGCCGGCCCGCTCTCGAAGAGCTTCCACGTCGTGCCGGCCGCCTCGGCCTTGCGCGCCTTGACCAGGCTCAGGCCGCCGAAGCGCTGGTAGCCCACGCGCAACGGCTCCTCCGCCGCACCGGACGCGCCGGCGGACTCGCCGGACTTGCCGGACTTGTCGGCGCAGCCGGCGACCAGTGACGTGCCGAGCAGCAGTAGCGCGCCGGCCAGAACGGCCGTGAGTCGACGCATCGGTGTACTCCCATGGCGGTAGGAAATCCAATGGCACGGGACTATACCCACTACACCTACCTTTTGAATAGGAGATACCTGAAATCCAGGTCAGGAGGCAACACCCGGCATCGACCCGGTTCATTGTCACTGGTCATCGCGTCCGGCCGCGGTACCGTATCGTCTGCTCCGTGCGTCGATCATGGCTCCCAGTCGTTCTCTCCGCGGCCCTGCTGACGGCCGCTTGCACCGATAGCGGCCCGAAGCCGAAGGCCACCGACGGCGCGGCGCCCAGCGTCTCCCCCAGCCCCACCGGCCCGGCCGGCCTCGACTACAGCGCGTGGGCGGCGGGCCGCTCGACACCGGTCGCCGATCCGGTGTACCCGGGCTACGGCAACCCCGGTATCGACGTGCTGCACTACGGGCTCGACCTCGCCTGGCAGCCGGAGACGAAGACGCTGACCGGCACGGCGACGCTCCAACTGCGCGCCGCGGCCGATCTCACCGAGGTGAAGCTCGACTTCTCGAAGGCGTACGCGATCGACGGGGTCACGCTGAACGGGGTGGCCGCGGGCGGTACCGTCGCGGACACGAAGCTCACGGTCCCCGCGACGGTCGCCAAGGACGCGTTCGCGACACTCGTGGTCAAATACCACGGCACGCCGACGACGGTGTCGATGCCGTCGCACCGCGGCGACGTCGAGCCGCTCGGGCTGACCGTCACCCAGGACGGCGGCCTGTGGACGATGCAGGAGCCGTACGGCGCGGGCACCTGGTATCCGGTGAACGATCAGCCGTCGGACAAGGCGCTGTACGACATCGCGGTGACCGTGCCGGAGGGCTGGTCGGCGATCGCGAACGGCACGCCGAAGGGCCAGGACGGCAACACGTTCAAGTACACGGCGACGGAGCCGGTGGCGAGCTACCTGACGACCCTGGCCGTCGGGCGGTACAAGAAGGAGACGGCGACCGGTCCGCGCGGGATCCCGCTCACCTACTGGTACCGCCAGGGCCCCGACGACAAGGCCTTGCCGTACCTGCGCAAGTCGCCGCAGTATCTGGAGTGGCTGGAGAAGCACTTCGGCCCGTATCCGTTCGACAGCGCGGGCGTCCTCATGGTGCCGTCGGCCTCCGGCATGGAGACCCAGCAGATGATCACCATGGGCCTGCCCGACTACGGCAGCGACGCCGGCTTCAAGCGCGGCTTCGAGGCTGACCTGGTGCACGAGTACGCCCACCAGTGGTTCGGCGACGCGGTCACCCCGACGAACTGGAACGATCTCTGGCTCAACGAGGGCTGGGCCACCTACGCGCAGCACCTGTACACCAACGAGCGCGACAAGGTCACGGCCAAGCAGTGGGAGGATTGGGCCCGCGGCGCGGACGCCCGGCTGCGCAAGAACCTCGGCCCGCCCGGCAAGCCCAAGGCGGACAGCTTCGCGGAGGGCAACGTCTACACGTGCCCGGCCCTCATGCTGCACCAGATCCACAAGCAGATCGGTGATGCCGCGTTCTTCGCGATGGCGACCGACTGGGCGCAGAAGCACCGCGGCACGACCCAGGACCGGGCCTCGTTCATCGCGTTCGTGAACCAGCACACCGGCAAAGACTTCACCTCCCTCATCAACACCTGGCTGGACTCTGCGACCACGCCGCAGTAGACCCCCGCGGCGCCGGGTCAGCCCATGATCCACCGGTACACCACAACGCCCAGCGCCACCCCGCAAAGGATGGCCGCGGCCTGCAGTACCAGTGAATAGATCTTCAGCCCGGTCGTCGTCCTCTTCATCGTCCCTCCCCCGAGGCCGGTCCCAGCAGCCGCTGCTTCGCGACCGTGTATTCGGCGTCGGTCAACTCGCCCGCGGCGTGCAACCGGCTCACGCGCTCGAGTGCCGAGGCGAGCTCAGCGGGATCGCGGGACGCCGCCCGCGCTGCGCCGGCGGCCGGTTTGGTCGATACCCTGTCCCGTGCCCGCTCGGCGCGCTCGATCGGCGTGAGGCCCGCCAGCGGCCGCAGGGCCGGCTCGGACGGCGGCTGCCAGTCGGACCACAGCGTCTCCCGCCAGGTGGCCTTGTCCAGCTGGAACATCGGCCCGGCGCCCATCACGACGAAGACCACCCCGCAGATGAGCCAGCCGATGGACAGGCCGCCGCCCGGCGGGTCGAAGCCGAACTCGAAGAAGTTCCAGGCCATGCCGAGGAACAGCGCCGGTACCGGCAGAAGGCTCAGCCGCGCGCCGAACTTCAGGCCCTTCGCGGCGTAGAGGACCGCGCACGCACCGCCGCCGAACAGTCCCAGCAGCGCCAGCTCGGGTACGTGTTCCGGGCATGGCGGGTAGCCATACCCGCCGGTGCCGCACCGCCCGCCCATCGCGAACACCAGCCGGGCGGCGAGGAACAGCATGGTCAGGCCGGCGAACGTCCCGGCGAGGCCGGCGAACGTATAGACGGAGCGGCGGATGAGTAGCGGCAGGGGCATGAGAGCAGATCATCGAGCCGAGCCCGGCCGGCGAACAGTGACCCGTCACCAACTCGACAAGCGGACGTGATCCGGCGGCAAGCCCGGTGCGTCGCCGGCGAACGAGGGCTCTCGTTCGCCGGCGACGCGACCGGGGGGCGGCTCTAGGGAACGTACGCGCGGATCTGGGGCTGGCCGGTCAGCGGGATCGACAAGCCTTCCTTGCCGGCGCGGTCGAGTTCCACGTCCGTCGACGTGTTGGTGATCTTGATGATGAAGAGGCGATCGGCTCCGGAGAGGACGATCTGGATCGATCCATTGGGGGGCGGGGTCCTGCCGAGGTCGACTTCCTTGCCGGTGCTCAGGTCGACGATTCGCATCGCGTTGCGGACCGTGCCCGGGTCGCTGTTGCGGAAGCTGACCCCGACATAGCGGCCGTCATTGGAGACGCTCTGGACCGAGAAGCCGCCGGTGCAGCAGTTGATGTCGTAATGGACTCGCTTGGTGACCGCGCCGGCCGCGGTGGCGACGACGATCTCGTCGTGCTCGCCGTAGGCGACGTAGGCGCCGTTCGCCGACCAGGCCATGTAGTCGCCCCAGGCCGCCGCCGCGGCGGTGGTCGCACCGGAGTTGACGTCGACGATGTTCACGTCGACGGTGTTCGCGCGCATCACGCTCACGATCAGCCCACGCGAGTCGGGCATCCATTTCGGACCCGAGCCCGCGTCGCACCGAACCGGACCGCTCATGACGACCTTCTGCTTGCGATCGCGCAGCGATGCCACGACGAGCGCTCCCCCATTGCTCGTGTGGTTGTCGCTCTCGACCCACGCCACCGAGGTGCCGTCGGGCGAGAACACGATCGACTGGCGTGCGCAGTCGTGCTGCCCCACCGCGCCCTGCAGCGTCGCCGTTCGCAGCGTGCTGCCGGCCAGCACATTGATCTTGATTGGTTCGGTGCTGCCGTCGGTCGCGCCGGTCAGGTAGAACAGCGTGCCGGGCAGTGATGACTTGCCGCTCGACGTCGTCCACGGGCCCAGCGTGAGCCTGGCCGAGACGTTCTCCTTACCTGGCGTGCCCGAACTCGGGGCACCGCTGGGTGCCGCCGAGCCGGTGGGTGCCAGGGATGCCTCGGGGCTTGTGATGACGGTACTCGGGACGGTTGGTGTGACGGCCGGCGTGACACTGTCGCGGGGGTGAGGTGTGAACGCGAAGGCGGCGCCACTGGCAGCGACGACCGCGAAGGCCGCGACCGAGACCACGACCGCCCGGCGCTGCGAGTGCCGCTTCGATCCGCGCAGCACCCGGCCGTGCAGGTCCACCGGCGTGGCCAAGTCCGCGATCTCGGCGAGGTCCGCGTGCAACTGCTGCGAGTTGAGGCCGTTCATCGGGTCACCCCCGTAAAGTAGAATTCGTTCAATTCCGGCGCGATCGTGCGTAGCCGCGCCAGTGCTTTCGCCGTCTGGCTCTTGATGGTGCCGACCGAGACGCCCATCAGTTCGGCCGCCTCAACTTCGCTGCGGTCCTCGAAGAAGCGCAGCACCAGGACCGCCCGCTGGCGGTTGGTCAGCCGCAGCAGCGCCGCCTGCAAGGTGACCCGCACCGCCGTGGTGGTCGCGTGGTCGCCGGTGCCCGATCCGCCCCGGTGGGCCCCGCGCAGCGTTTCGGTCACGTCGCCGGCCAGGGACTCCACGACCTTGCCTCGCCGCCACCAAGCGACTTGCAGGTGGTACATGACCTTTCGCGTGTACGCCTCGGCATTGCCGGCATGGTGCAGGCGTCGCCACGCGTGATGCGTGCGGATCAACGCGTTCTGTACCAGATCCTCCGCGAGGTGCTGGTCCCCGGTAAGCAAGAACGCCGACCGCAATAGTGACGGCGTGCGAGCCCGCACAAAATCGTCGAACTCGTCCGCCAAGGTATCCACACCGACCAACCTCTCTCTACCCGAACTACCCGATTCAACCGGATCCGCATCGGCGGCTACCGCCGCTGGCGACGCTCCCACCACGGCCTCCTCCCGTAAGGTCGATGCATGGTGGGCGCCGGCCGGCATGCCCCCGTGGTGTTGTGCGTTGGTAGATGCGAATCGAATCGGCGGGCGTTGCCGGCATCGAAGGGCGTTCTCGCCGAAGCGCTGTCCGAAAGCCGACGCGGGTCGAATCCGCCGCCACCACCGGGTTCGGTGCCGGCGGGAATCGCGTCAGTCGGTGAGGCGGCGGAACCGGCCGCGGTGGAAGACCAGCGGCGCGACGTCGCCGCGGTACAGCAGGGCGTGGATGTCGAGCAGCACGATGTCGTGGCCGCCGGCCGACCGGTGCTCGCGGTGACCCGGGTGCCGGACGTCGACACCGCGCTGCGGCTGGCCAACGACAGCCCGTTCGGGCTGTCCTGCGCGCTGTTCACCAGCAGTCTCGCCGTCACGCTACACGCGATGGCCGAACTGAAGGTCGGCGTGCTGCACGTCAACAGCGAGACCGGCGGCGCCGACCCGCACGTACCCTTCGGCGGCACCAAAGGCGAGCGCGTTCGGCCCGAAGGAACAGGGCCGGGCCGCGCGCGACTTCTTCACCTCGATGCGGACGGTGTATCTGCAGGGGCGGCGCTGACCGAGGGCGTTGCCATTGCACAATCGCGTGCAACAGGGTGCGGAGTGCCGGCAATAGTACGGTGTGACGGTCCAGATGAGCCCTACCGACCAGGAGTTGTGGTCGGCGACGGTGGCTGGCGACGCGACGGCGTTCGCTGTGCTGTTCGACCGCTACGCGCGGGCGGTGTACAACCACGCCTTCAAGCTCACGGGCTCGTGGTCCCTCGCCGAGGACGTCACTCAGTCAGCATTCCTTGTCGCTTGGCGCCGGCGTGCGGACGCGCGCCTGGTCGACGGTTCCGCGCTGCCCTGGCTTCTCGTGGTCACCGCCAACACAGCCCGTACCGAGTCTCGCTCCGCACGACGCTGGTTCGCGCTGCTGCGACGGCTTCCGGCGGAGCGTGGTACCGACACTGATCTGTCCGACGAGGTCGCGGCCCGGGTCGACGACGAACAGCGGATGCGCACGATCCTGGCCGCCGTGCGTCGATTGCCGCGAGCCGAGCGGGAGGCGATCGCATTGTGCGTGTGGTCCGGCGTGTCATACGCCGACGCCGCGGCCGTCCTCGGCATCAGCGAGACCGGACTCCGTTCCCGGGTCAGCCGGGCACGCGCCCGGCTGGCCCGGCAACTCTCCGACGACACCACGGAGGATCGATGAACGACCTGCTCACCCCACCGGCAGGACGGGATCTCCCGCCCGGCAGGGTGCAAGAGATGCGCGCCAAGCTTCTCGCCGACATCACCAGACCGGTGCGGCCGGCGCGACCGGTACGGGTTCGTGTCGGTGTTGGGCTCGTCCTCGCCGGCATCGTCGCTGTGGCTGCTGCCGGGGTATCGGCGTGGTCCGGTGGGGACCGTGCACAACTGCTGGCGCTCGGACCCGACGAGATGTCGCCGTCGCTACGGGCGGCGGCCAAGCGGTGCCTCGAAATGAACGACATGGTGCCGATGGGGAGTGCGGATCTGGCCGTGGGTGCCGAGCATGGCGACCATGTCGCGCTGCTGTTCCTCACCGAGGATCATTACCTCGCCTGTAGTGAGGGGAAACCGCCTCACCAGGGCCGATCCGGAGGCATGGCCGTGGACACCGACAGGCCCGACTGGCAGCACGACTGGCTGCCGGGGCCGGTTGACCGGCTGTTGCTGACCTCGACTAAGGCCGGTGGCGGCGATGTGGTCGCCATCGGGCGGGTCAGTGCACGGGTGCACCGGCTGGTGCTTGAGCACGGCGACGGCAGGACGACGGTAGCGCGCATCGCGGGCGGCGCCTTCGGGCTCATCGCTCAGGGCGACGTCCGCGAACGCAACAGCCCAGAGTTGGTCAGCTACGACAGCGCGGGCAACGAGATCGACCGCCGGCCGTTGTTCGTTCCGTTCGACCGACTCGGCCGGTGCTACGTCGACCCGCAAGGATCCATCGTCTACGGCAAGCCCGGCCCCGCCTGCCTGCCAGCGGAGCCCTGGACCCGCTGAACCCGCGGTTGCCATTACCTCTTCTGTTCACCTTGAGGTTCGTCGCACATCGGCATGCGCGCCGGGCACGATCTTGGTGATCACGGTCAGCGACGATGTGCCGTGTCGGTCACCCAGGCTATGGACGCGGGGTACATTCGGTACACGGGACCACCGGGGACCAGGGTGGTCCCTCGTGTGACGGTTCTGGGCCGCGGCGCATGCTCCTGATTGACGGCGACCCCGCTGACAGATGAAGGAGTGAGTCATGAGCAGCACCGAGACCGGCAAGGCCGACTTCAAACTCGAGGCGGTCGTGATCCCCGTGCGCGATGTCGATCGGTCGAAGCGGTTCTACCAGGACCTGGGCTGGCGGCTCGACGCCGACTTCGGCTTCGACAACGGCTTCCGGGTCGTCCAGTTCACCCCGCCGGGGTCGCCCGCGTCGATCCAGTTCGGCAGCCGGATCACCAATCAGGCCCCGGGCACCGCCGAGGGGATCTACCTGGTGGTCGCCGACATCCAGGCGGCGCACGACGAACTCGTGAAGCTGGACGTGGATGTGAGTGAGGTGTTCCACCCGGCGGCGCCGGGTGCCCAGTTCGGGCAGATCACCGACGGTCAAGCCAGCGGGCCGGCGGACGACCGCGCCAGCTACGGCTCGTTCGCCACCTTCCGCGACCCGGACGGCAACAGCTTCCTGCTTCAGGAGGTCACCACACGGATCCCCGGACGGGTCGACGAGGGAACAACGACGTACGCGTCGCTGAACGACCTGGTCAGCGCACTCAAGCGGGCGGCGGCCGCCCACGGCGAACACGAGGCCCGCAACGGCGGTGCGCACGACGAGAACTGGCCGGAGTGGTATGCGGCATACATGGTCGCCGAGAACCAGGGCGAACAACTCCCGCAATGAGGCCGCTGCGGGCGATTCCCGCGGGGCTACGAGCTGAAGTCCGCGAGTACGCCCAACGCTTGGCTCCGGTCGGCCGGATGACGCCGGCGGGCGTCTCAAACAGCCCGGTGACGGTGCCCCGGATCGACAGCTCGAGCGCGGCGACGTTCCCGACAACGTTGACCCGGTGCAGTTCCCTCAAATACCTACCTTGCACAGGACCTGCGCCATTGTCGAGACATTCGGGAATCGGCACCGGCGGTCCATGGGGACAGCGGTTACTTGTTCCCGCCGTGCGGAGCATTCGGCGGAAATGCCGCCCGGCCGTGCGCGGCATTGTCGAAAGACGGCCGCGATACACCGGCGGCCGATGCGTTGCCGGACCGGCGGGCCGGCGCAGCTGTGGCGTGGATGCGCGACAACGCTTCGGGACAGGACCGGGCCGCCCGGCGCCGCCTGCCTGGCGCGGCACGGGATCGCAGTCGTTTGCCGCGGTGCTGCTCGCGGGACGTCGTGTCTGGTCAGGCTGCGTGACCGGCGGAGGCGGCGAGGGCGGCACCGGCCCATGCACCGGCCCATGCATCTGGCCGTCCCGCTGGTCGCTGACCGCTGGCGGGGTGTCACCGCGCACGCGCCGCAGCTTCTCGGCATGCCGTCTGGCCAGGCCCCAGTTCCGATGCCGCGCATGCTCCCGGCGGAACTGCTCATTCGCCGGAGAATAACGACGTGACCTGGTCCGGTCACGCATGGCAGCCAACTCCGTCCTTGAAGTCGAGTAGCCGGAGGGAGTCTCACCCTCCGGCTCTCACAGAACCGTACGTGAATATCTCAATTCATACGGCTCTTGTTGTTCTGGTCACCAGACGGCGGGGACGAGGTTTACCCAGGCCCAGTGGGCGAAGAACTTGGGCCTCGTGGCGACAGCCCTTTCCCATGCCCGGTCGGCCTTCTTGCGTCCGCGCAGCTGTTTGAATTTCTTGCGTAGCCATCGCATCAAGTAGGCGTTGATGCGCAGCAGGAGAGGATACAACGCCGATCGGCGGAATGCGCCGTAGTAGTTCATCCAACCTCGCACGACCGGATTAATCCTTTTGGCGAGGTCCGCCACAGAGAGACGAGTGCGCCGATGCAGCCGCCAGGACCGCACCTGCCCGCTGATCTTCTTCAGAGCATCTTTGCTGATCGCCGGGTTGAAACCGACGAAGAGTTCGCCGGTCTGCGTACGCACGCCACGCCGCCTGAACGTGTACCCCAGGAATGTGAAGTCGGTGTGCTCGTACGAACCACGCCGTTTCCCGTCCTTGCAGTGACGTGATCTCAGCAAGGAATGAGTCGTCTCCACGGACGACACGGATATAACGCCCGAATCGGGCGATGCTGGAGATGGGCGTGGAGCCATCGA
>NZ_JBFAZX010000056.1:0-16340 GCF_040689395.1 Dactylosporangium sp. NPDC051484
ACACAGACCAGGTCAACGTCGACGGCCACGAACCCGCCTACAAGAACTCTTCCGCGCACTGGCCGACCACTGACCTCAAGATCACCAACAGCATCCTTTGGTTGATTGAAGTTGGTCCCTCCGTGGATCAGCTGGCGAGGAGGACGAGCTTGCGGAGGAGGTCGAGCTTGGCGCGGCCGAACAGCTTCCGCTTGATCATTTTGATGCGGTTGACCTGGCCTTCGACAGCTCCTGAGCTGTGGGTCAGGGTGAGGCCGTTGCGGACGGCGTCGTAGTCGCGTTTGAGACCGTTGGCGTAGGAGTGCAGGTCGGGCAGGTCATCGGCCTCGACCGCGGCGATCCACGCGTCGAGGCGATCGCCGTGCCGGCCGGTGAGCATGTCCCCGAATGCGGCGACGTGGGCGGCGAGCGCGTCAAGGTGGGGGCAGCGGCTGCGGATGTGGCGGAGCTTGTCCTGCTCGTCCGTGTTGAGGTCGGCGAACCGGCGCAGGATCCAGTTCGTGATGTGCCGGACTTTCGGTGGCCGAACTGCGGGTGGCGGGCTGCCGGCAGTGGTGCGGAACGGGCGCAGGTAGCCGCGCAGCGTAGCGTAACTACCGCGGTAGCCGAGGGCTTTGACCTCGGCGAACAGCTGCGTCGCGGAGGTGCAGCCCTCAATCCAGCGGCGGTGCAGGTGATCGGCGAACGCGTCCAGGATGCTGGGGCGGCTCCCCACCCGGGCGGTGACCAGCAGTTCGGCGACGCTGCCAGCGCGGGCGAACCGGCGGACCGTCTCTCGGGCCAGGCCAAGCTCACGCATGATCGCCTTGATGCCCATACCACGGCCGCGCAGGGCTTGGACCTGCTCGAAGCGCAGCCGGGTGCGTTCGGCCAGCCGGCCGGACTCGGCCTGCTGCTCGGCGGCGTCAGCGGCGAGGCGGCCCAGGTCGGGCACCGGGACTGACACAGCGCCTTCGGGCTCGATAGGCTCGACGGGCTCAGCCAGGCAGTCGTAATGGCGGCGTACGGCCTGTTCGACGTGTTCGGCCAGGTTCTGCCACAAGTGGAAGCGGTCCGCGACCTGGATCGCCTGCGGCGCTCCGGTGCGGGCGCCCTCGGCGTACGCGCCGGCGCGGTCACGGCAGATCACGGCAACCTCGGGATGTGCCTGCAGCCAGGCGGCGAGGGTGTCGGCTTCCCGGTCGGGCAGCACGTCGATCGGCTGGTGGGTGTCCAGGTCGATGAGCACCGTGGCATAGACGTGCCCGCGGCGGATCGCGAAGTCATCGACACCGAGGACCCGTACCAGCGCCGGCGGCGGGTCCGGCAGCCGGCGGACCAGCCGCAGGATCGTGTTGCGGCTGGTCGGCAGACCGAACCGGGCCGCCAACCGCACCCCCGCCCGCCCGGCCAGGGCCAGCCCGATGCCTTCCAGCGCGCCGCGCAGGCCACCGCTGCGCCGGGCGTGCGGCTCGGTCAGGCCGTTGACCTGCTCGGCGAACCGCCGGACCGGGCAGGCATCGTCTGGGCAGACGAACACCCGGACCCGCAGCACGATCAGCACCTGCCGCTCGCCCACCGCCAGGTCGGCGAGGCGGCGCTGGTAGCGACGGTGCACCCGCGCGCTGCGCCCGCCGCACCCGGGACAGGACGCCTGGTCCGTCTTCGGGTAGGCCCAGATCCGCAGCTCAACCGCACTGGCCTCGACCCGCTCGACCGTTACGCCGGCCAGCTGTGGCAACAGCATCTCAAGGCATCGATCATCGCACCGGCAGCACAGTACACAGTGGACAATCAGCGATCCGCGGAGGGACCAACTTCAATCAACCAAAGTGGGCCAGATCCTTAGAACTGACCCCTCCTGGACGGCTTGGGATTGACCCCCCGTCAGGTCAGCTTGGTCTATTTGTCCCGGTTCTTGGCGAGTAGCTCGCGGCGGGCGCGGGTGCGGAACGAATCGCCGGCGAGGGTGAGGACTTCGGCGTGGTGGACGAGCCGGTCGATCATCGCGGCGGCGACGACTTCGTCGCCGAAGACTTCGCCCCAGCGGCCGAACGGCAAGTTCGACGTGACCAGGATCGAGGCTTGCTCATATCGGGACGCGACCAGCTGGAAGAACAGGTTCGCCGCGTCGGTGTCGAACGGGATGTACCCCACCTCATCGATAATGATCAACCGGTAGCGGCGGATCTTCTTCAGTTCGGCTTCGAGGTGCCCGGCGTGGTGGGCTCGGGCGAGTCGGGTGATCCAGTTCGTGGCGGTGTCGAACAGCACGGAGTTGCCGGCCTGGGCGGCCTTGATGCCCAGGCCGATCGCGAGGTGCGTCTTGCCGATCCCAGGCGGTCCCAGCAGCACGACGTTGTCGGCTTTCGGGACGAACGTGGCGGTGGCCAGGTGAGCGAGCACGTCCTTGCGCAGACTGGGCAGGTGCTCGAGATTGAAGTCCTCGAGGGTCTTGATGGCCGGGAAGTGCGCGGTCCGCACCCGCATCATGTTGCCGGCCGATTCGCGGTCGGCGACCTGCCGCTCGAGGACGGCGGCGAGGTATTCCTCGTGGGACCAGTTCGCGTCCCGGGCCTGGTCGGCGAGGTCTTCCCAGACCCGGCCGATCGTGGGGGTCTTCAGCACCCGGGCCAGATAGGCCAGTTTCGACGTCAAACCGTCCGGCCGGGCCGCGGTGTTGCTGGTCGCCGCGGTCTTGCTCCGTGTGGTAGTCATGAAATCCCTTCAGCGGTAGTGGATGCAGGTGGGTGCTCGACGGGGCGGGGATCGAAGTCGACGCCGAACAGGTCGTCGTAGTCGGGCAGGGCGCGGATGGCCACGACATGGCCGTCAGCGTGGGTCCTGGTCGTCTCGCGGTCCATCTCGCGTCGGCGTTGGGCCAGCTCGGCGCGCAACAGCCTGGCGGTGTCCTGGTGGGCGGGGTCGGTGATCGTCTGCCGGGATCCCCAGAAGCGGGCGTGTTCGGCGACGACCTGACCGGCGCAGGAGGCCACGACCCGGGCCGGGTTCGCGAACACGTCGACGAACCGGCCGATCGCGCGTGGGTCCACGCTGTAGTCGTTGCCGTCGACACGGACGTAGTAGTCACGGCCCAGCCGGATCCGATGGGTCAACCCGACCGCCGGCGCCACCGGCGGCAGGCCGACCATGCCGGCCCGGTCGGCGTCCCACCGCTGCGCCGGAGAAGCACCGATCGCACGCAGGTGCCGGACGTTCGCCCGGGTCGTCAGCCAGTCACTGATCTGGACGTTGAAGTCGAACGGCGACGTGAACGTCCGGCCCGGCAGGAACGACGTCTCGAAGTAGCCGTTGCGCCGCTCGACGAGACCCTTGGACTCCGGATCGCGTCGCGGCGCCAGCCGGATGCCCACACCCAACGTCCCCGCGAACGACGTCGCCTCAACCGTCAGCTTCCCGGTCCCGCCGATCGCCGATTCCCGATCCCAGACCAGCGTGCGCGGACACGCACCCCACCCGCCGATGATCTCCCACATCCCGGCCAGGATGTCCCCTGCCTTCCGCGACGGGATCATCACCGCGTCCGTCACGCGCGAGTGCCCACACGTCATGGCCAGGACCGGTAACACCCGCCGCTGACCGGCCCCGACCGGAATCTCCGGCTCCGGGAACCACAGATCGCACTGCGCGACCTCGCCCGGCGAGTACTCGATGCGGTCCGCCGGGTCCGGCGGCACGAACAACGGCCGCAACTGCCGAACCCGGTCCTTCAACCGTCAACGACCGCGTCCAGCCGATCCGTTCCGCGATCACCGGAGTCGGCATCGACGGCCACTGCGCCAGCAACGACCGAATCTGCGGCTCGAACGCATCAACCGACGAACCCCGCGGCCCACGCTCGCGCCGGGGCGGCTCCACCGCCCGCACCGCCGCCCGCACCGTGTTCCGCGACAACCCGAACCGCCGAGCGAGCTCCTTGATCGGCACACCCTCACCCAGGTGCAACCGCCGGATCTCAGCCCACTCCTCCAACTTGATCACCCCTCCAGACTTACGGAAGGGGGTCAATCCCAATCCGCCGACAGAGGGTCAGTCTCAAGCCGCCGTCGACAAGCCGGGAATGCGTGGCACGTCCTCGCCACCAGGCTGTACAACCCTGCTGCGGCGGCGCATGACGACATCGCGTGGCAATACGAGGGCACTCCGCTGTGGCCGGGTCTCGAAGGACATTTCTACGTCCACGTCGAGTCGCCCCTGGCCGACATGCTGCGTCGAGCACACGCCAGACGCCTGCGGAACGACGAGCAGGTCCCGGCGACGGCCCGCGACGAGTACGTGCAGCAGGTGCAGTCCCGGCTCGCGCAGCTGGAGACCGAACCAGAGTCCTACTGGATTGTCGATCAGCTTCTGGACGTCGACGTCGCGCGTGGTGTCTTCCGCGACCGCTTCGCCGACGACTTGAGTAAGCTGCCTGGCTTTCTGCTCTTGAGCGAAGTCGATCAACAACGAATCGACGAGGCGGCCTGGCAGTACGTGTCCACTGCGGACTCGGTCAACCTACCGAAGCATCGTAATGCCACCACCGTCTACCATCCGTTGATCGCGGCCTACCGGGCGGTTGCCCGCTGGCACCGCCTGGACCCGCAACGGCTCGCTGAGCTACCGGCTCGACAGTGGGCGGCCTGCGCCGAGGCGATCTTCACGTACCCCGCCCATGTGACCGACCGCGACGCGGACGGTCAGGTCAAAGCCGACCTCCTCACCCAAGCCGCGACACGTGCGCCCGCGGCTCTCGCCGATGTCGTCAACCACCTGCTGACCACCTTCAACGCCGAGAACCAGCCAATGCGGTGGCTTAGCGAACTCGCCCCGGTCATGAACTCCCAGCTGGCGGATGCGCTCGCCGCCCACCTCGATGGGCCGCACCTCGTCAATCACGCCGATGCCCTCGACCTGCTGCTGAGCCGCAACGATCAACGCGGCATCGACTGGTGCACCCGCCAACTCGACGGAGTACCGGACGTCAACGCTGGCGTCATCGCCGCGAACGCGATGCTGCGCCATGTTCCAGAACAGGGACTGCCGCTCGTCGTCGCGGTCCTCCGCCGGGCGCCCGCGATCGGCAGAGAGATCGCGCTCGCGCTCGGTCAGCACCTGCGGCATCGAGCATTGACAGTCGCCGGCTATGACGACGCGATCGCGGACCTCTACGAGTGGCTCGCCGTGCAGTTCCCGCCGCAGGAAGACCTGGAGGATCGGCAGACAGGCTTTGTTTCGCCGCAGCGGCAGCTGGAGTTCTGGCGAGACGAGCTGCTCCATACCCTGGTTCAGCATGGCACCGAAAGCAGCCTCGCAGCGCTTGAACAGCTGCAGCGTCGTCAACCTCAGCTTCCACTGGACCGGGCTGTCCTGTTTGCCCGGGAAGTCACCCGCCAGCAGACATGGACGCCGCCGGCGCTCATCCACCTACACCAACTGCTGCAGGACCGTCGCCGGCGGCTGGTCACCGACGCGGCCGACCTGCAAGCGGTCGTCTTGGAGGCCTTGGAAACGATCGACGGGTGGCTTACCGGGGAGACACCGCAGGCGTTCGCACTGTGGAACGTCACCAAGATCCCAGGAGAGCCCAAAGACGAGAACAGCATCTCCGACTGGTACTGCCACGGCCTGCGCCTGCTGCTGAAGTTCTCCGGCGTCGTCATCAACCGAGAGGTGGAGGTCCGCCGCAAGCCAGGAGCGGGCATCGGCGAGCGCCACGACATCCGAGTGGAAGCAACCGACAGCACCGGCCACACGATCTGCGTCGTCATCGAGGTCAAGGGCTGCTGGAACGACTCCACCACGACCGCGTTGACCGAGCAACTGGTCGGGCAGTACCTCAAGCCGGCTGGCCATACCCACGGTGTATACCTCGTCGCCTGCTTCCCGCCCGAGCAGGTCAGCGGCGACAAACGCTCAAAGGTTGCACAGCACAGCATCGCCGCACTGATCGAAGGCCTCACAGGTCAAGCGCAGCAGCTTCCGCCGCCATTCAACGTTGCGGTCGTGGTGCACGACATCGCGCTCCCCGGGTAGAGCGGGACAGTGCACCACGACGGCAGAGTCGGCCCGCTTGCCAAGCCTGAGATCATGGTGGTCGTGGTTGCTTTCGACGGTGAAAGTGGCGCCCGGTGGTCGTACGATCCGGACAGCCGCATTGGAGACGACAGCGGCTTCGGACAAGTCTTCCGAGGAACCGGCCCGGAAGGCGAGGCCGTCGCCGTGAAGCTGGTCCAGCTGCGCTGGGACGCGCAGAGCGAGCGGCATCGGCGCGAGCGAGAAGTCGAGATCGACCAAGTCCTGGCCACCACAGCGGCCAAGCACGTGATGCGCCTGCGGGACGTCGGGCGGGTCGGGAATGACCTGCTGCTGGTAATGCCGATGGCGGACCGGTCGCTCTCGGCGGCCATCAAAGCCAGTGAACTCGACGAAGTCGCGAGAATCGACGCGCTGCGGCAGGTCGCAGCCGGGCTGATGGAGCTGGCTGAGGTTCCGGTGCTGCACCGAGACCTGAAACCTGCCAATGTTCTCTACTGCGGCGGTCTCTGGCGCCTGGCAGACTTCGGCATCTCCCGGAATCTGCTTGAGTCCACCGGCACGTACACCTTCCGTGGTGCTGGGACCATGCCGTACATGGCGCCCGAGCTTTGGGACGGCCAACCCGCGACTCCCAAGAGCGACCTGTATGCGTTCGGTGTCTTGGCATACGAGGTACTCACCGGCGCGCGGCCGTTCACCGGCGCCAGCGAGGCGGAATGGAGACGTCAGCACCAGCAGGTGACACCCGGTCCGCTGTCTCCGGGCGTGCCTCCCGCGCTCGGTCGTCTGGTGCTGCGGCTACTCGCGAAGGAACCAGCCCGGCGACCGCAAGACGCGCGCGCCGTAGTCGAGGCCATCGACGCAGCGATCAAGCGGCTCAGTCCGGAGCAGGAAGCTTTGCGAACCGCCGCACTCGCTGCGCAGCAACGTCAAGCCAGCGCTGACGCGGACAAGGCCGCCCGCATCTCGAAGCAGGTCGAGCAGGGCCAACAGATCACACAGGCCCTCGCAGACCTGCACGAGATCCTCGAGGAGGGCGCTGACCTGGTCCGTGAAGCACTTCCAGAGGTCGAGTTCCAGAAGGAGGGTCTGTCCTGGTATTTGGCCTGGCAGGGTAGCCGGGTCGTGGTGGAGATCTGGACGCAGTCACCACCCGCCCTAGACACGGCGACGAGCGATCCGCTGTTGGCTGCGGGCGTGGTGGCAATCGCCCCCAATGCCACGCGGCCGTTGGCGAACATCGTCTGCGAACGCGGCGACAGCCGGCTGCGCTGGTCGCTGCTGCGGTTCACCGCCAGTGGGCTTGCGCGGACATACGAGTACGGGCCGCGTGATCGGCCACACGGCTTCAACTGGCCTGTCTTCGCCGCTCAGCGTGGCTACATGCTCCGTCCCATGATGCACGTTTAGAGCATGGACCGAGCCAATCTGACAGCCGAGACCTTGGTGGACCTGTTCCGCGAGGTCATCAGCAGAAACTGATGGATGGCGTAGCGGTTGGGCGGATGCGTTGGACGGCTGGGTCGTTGAGTTCCATTGGAAAGCGCTCACTGGTAGGCCAGCGCAGGTGTCGCCGCAGCCCACTTTTGAGAGCGCCGACCCGCATGTCTGTGGTTGCGGCGGCGCGCCCGTATAGGCGCTTATATGCCCATATCGGCGGAACAGCGTGCCCGCAAGTAGCCGATGAGGGGCATGTCTTCCCGGACGATCATCAAAGCCGCCGACGGCAGACTTCGTTGGCTAAGGACAAGGTGGAATGATCGATGGCTTCGGCACGTCACGGGGCGGGGGAGTTCGTGAGCAGCGAGGCCAAGGATTTGAGCGCGTTGGTCTGGTCGATCGGCGACCTGCTGCGCGGTGACTACCGGCCGTCCGAGTATGCCGGCGTGGTCGAGCCGTTCACCGTGCTGCGCCGTCTTGACCTGCTGCTGCAGCCGACGAAGGAGGAGGTGGTTCACCTCTTCGGTCGGCTCGGTGCGGAGGGTTTCTCCGACCTCGATGCCGTGCTGCGTGAGACCACAGGCTTGCCGTTTTACAACACGAGTCAGCTGAGTTTCCAGTCGGTGGCGTCGGATCCGATGGAGGTTGCCAGGAACCTCCGGTATCACATCGCTGGGTACTCGGAGCTCATCGCCGACGTGCTGCGGGCGTACGACTTCGACCGGCAGATCAGCCGCCTGGATGGGGCTCGGTTGCTGTATCCGGTGGTGTCCCGGTTCGTCGAGGTCGATCTGGGGCCGCAGGCGGTGAGCGACCGTCGGATGGGTGCCGTCTTTGAGGATCTCGTGCAGGCCTTCGCCGCCGCGAACTACGACGCTGCCGGCGAGAACTTCACGCCCCGGGACGTCGTGCGGGTGATGGTGGAGTTGCTGGTGCCGCAGGACAAGGGCACCGGCCGGCGGACCGTCCACGACCCCGCGTGCGGTATCGGGGGAGCCCTGCTGGAGACGCGGCGGCAGATCGAGGTGTGCAATCCGTCCGCCGCCGTCGAGACGTTCGGTCAGGAGATCAACGCACGGACGTACGCGATCTGCCGGTCGAACATGCTGATGCGGGGTGACGGCGGCGGCCGGTTCGTGCACGGCAACTCGTTGAGCCAGGACGGTTTTCCCGGCGAGGTGTTCGACTACCTGATCTCGGCGCCGCCGTTTGGCCTGGACTGGCGAAACGTCCAGGACGTCGTCAAGCACGAGGCCGCGATGCTCGGGTTCAGCGGCCGCTTCGGAGCGGGACTGCCGCGCATCGGCGACGGATCGTTGCTGTTCCTGCAGCATATGGTCGCGAAGATGAAGCGGCCGGAGGACGGCGGCAGTCGTGTCGGTATCCTGTTCAGCGGATCGCCGCTGGATGTGGGGGGCCCGGGGTCGGGCGAGTCGGAGATCCGCCGATGGATCCTCGAGAACGACCTACTCGAGGGCATTGTCGCGCTACCGGGTCAGCTGCTTCACAACACGGCCATCGAGCTCTACTACTGGATCCTGACCAATCGCAAGGACGGAGCGCACCGCGGCAGGGTCGTGCTGGTGAACGCCCGCGACGAGTGGCAGCAGATGCGCCAGTCGCGCGGCATGAAACGCCGGTACCTCGCGCCGGATCAGATCGTCGCCGTCACCGGCGCGTACCAGCACGCTGTCGCCATTGCCGGCGACGCGCAGCATCCCTGGAACGCCCGCGTGCGGCTGCTGCGTACCGAGGAGTTCGCCGTCCGCAGGGTCGTCGTCGACCGCCCGCTCCGAGCCCGGTTCGATCTGACCGAGCCGAGCGCCCGCCGCCTGGTCACCGAGGCTCCGTTCCGGAACGTGTTCGGCCGGGAGACCCTCGCCGAACCCGTGCGCCGGCTGACCGGGTCCTCCTGGGCCACGAGGGGCAAGGCCCTTGGCGTGCTGCGCGCGGCGGTGCGGGACGCCGGCGAGACGTGGCCGACGACGGCGGGTTTCCAGAACGCGGTGAGCCGGCTCCTGCGGGTACCGGACCCGGCCGGGGAGATTCAGAAGAACGGCCGGGACATCGAGGCGGACCCGGCATTGAGCACATCGGTCGACCTCCCGGCCCACCGCGATCCGCAGGACCACCTGCGCGACGAGGTCTGGCCGACGGACCCCGACGCGTGGATCGACCCCGCCAAGACCCGGTCCGGATACGAGATCTCGCCGACCCTGTTCTTCGTCGCCCGCATCAACGCGGACTTCGACTCGCTCAAGCGGTTCGCGCGACGGGAGACAGCTAGGGTACGGGTGGCCGGCGAGGGCAGCGGCTGGCGCCAGCTGAGCGCCAGATACCTGCACGACGTCGAGTCCGCCGCGGCCCTGCCGGAGGCGCCGGAGTCCCGCCTGCCGATGACCGTGTGTCGCGATGGTGACCTGGTCGGCTGGCCCGGCAACTGGCGGCTGCTCCCGCCGAACTTCGGCGAGGCCGTCACCTCGATGTTCGTGCTCCATCCTGCCGAAGGGCGCGGCCGCCTGCTGTGCGAATGGCTGAACTCGCGTCCGGAGGACTCGTCCGCCGCCTTGCGGATGACCGGCCGCAAGCTGATGGACATCCAGGTCCCCGTCGACCTGTTCGACGGGGAGATCGAGCACCACCTCGAGGCGGTGCAGGAAAGCCGGCGCAGAATCCAGGCGGCGGCGTCGAACACCCTGCCGAACGTGTTCAGCGGAGGCCAGACGGACGTCCATCGGCTCCGCGACGAGATCCGGTCGGCTGCCTCCGAGGCCGTGCTCGTCGCCGACCTGATGCGTCCGGTCGAGGATCCGGTCGGACGAGCCGAATGGACCTATCCGTTTCACATTGCGTCCCTCGCCCGGCGGTACCGGATCAGCACCCATCCAGCGGAACAGCAGGACGGCCTTCTCAAACTCGGCGAAGGCATTGCCCGCGTGCTCGGCATCCTCGCGTTGGGCGAGCTGATCGCAGACCAGGGTGGGTTCACCGCCGCGCTGCGCGGCCAGTTGCGGACCGGCGCCACCTTCGGCACCTGGACGACGTTCATCGGCCGGTTCGCCGACGGCGCCGTCACGCCGCTGCTCACCGACCTCGGCCGGCTCCGTGACGTGGGTGGCGTCCGCGACGTGCTGGCCGCGATCAAGCAGGTCCGCAACCGCACCCACCACTCGCACGGCGTACGCGCTCACCATGAGATCGAGAAGGACGTGGAGACACTCGAACCCCACGTCATCTCGGCGCTCACGACAGCCAACTGGCTCGCCGCCAACCCCTGGGACTGGGTGGAACGCTGCGAGTACCTCGACGACTCCTCGTACCGGATCGTCGGGCTGACGCTGAGGGGCAGCCATCCCAGCTGGGAACCCTTCGACCGGCCCAGCCTCTCCCCACTGCGACCGAACCGGATCTATGTCAACGGCGCTGGCGGAAACCCCGTCGACCTGTGGCCGCTGGCGGCGGTCAGCCTGTGCCCGCGATGCCAGGCCCGCGAGCTGTTTCTGCTCAACCAGTGCCAGGACGAGACCCTGATCCTGCGAAGCCTCGAAGAGCACGAACTGGAGATCAGGCACCCGCTGCCCGGCACCCACGTAGTCCCGTACAATCGGCGTCGATTGCTGTCGTAGCGGCCGTACCGTCTCCGGCATCTCCGCGAGGTCGTGGTGGTCGCCGTCGAACTACCGGTGCGCGGCGATGGGAGTGATCTACCCGGCCGCCACCGCCGGTCCTGGATCAGGGTCAGCGCTGGTTCCCGCGCCCACTCGTCGGCGACGATGGTGAGCTCGTTACTTCGTTGCAGAGGATCGCCGGGTGGCGGCCGACTCGTGGGTCGGCGCGTCGCGTGGCTCGATGCCCCGCGTGCGCAGCTGCGCCCATAGTGGTTCGAGGGCTGCGGTTGCGTCGAAGCGGTAGTCACTCTCCCGGAGCCGTACGAAGGTCCAGCCGCAACGCCGCAGCTCCACCTCACGGTCGACGTCGGCGGCGAGGGACTCGGGCGTGGTCAGTGGCCGCGGACCGTCGCAGACGACGGCCAGCCGCCCTCGGTCGCCGACGACGACCAGGTCGATGTGGCCGTCGCGGACCGCGAACCACGGCAGCACCCTGTAGCGGCGTTGTCGTAGGGCCCCGAAGACGTCCTGGTGGAACTGTGACCGGAACGGCGGGCGATACCGGCCGGCCGGCAGGTCGTCCAGACCCGGGTCGGGTTCGAGCGGTCGGTGGTCGTCACGGAAGTGTTTGAGCAACGCGATCCGCATGTCCTTGGTCGAGGCGCTGGCGTGCGGCGGCACTGAGCTGAACAGCCACAGCTGGTCTTCGGCACGGCTGACGGCCACGTTGTACCGCTGCCGGTCCCGCCGAGCGGTGAACGACTCACGGTCGGCGGCGGAGTACACCATCGACAGCAGCACGACGCTGCGCTGGTCACCCTGGAAGGAGCGCGGGTCACCGACCCGGATCCGAAGGCGTTCGATGTCTCTGGCCGTGATTCGCCGCTGCAATTCGGCGTTCAACGCCGCGACCTGGGCCGGGCTGTGTAGGGCGATCACGCCGATGGTCCGGCTCTGGTAAGCGGGGTCGGTCGTAATCTTCTCCACCTGGTCCATGATCGCCACCACCTCGGCGCGGTTCACGGCGTCGTCTCCAGTGCCCTCCATCTCGCCGCGGACAGGCATCAGGACCAGCGGCTCCAGCCGGTCAGCGCCGAACTGCCGCAACGGCATCAGGTTCCCGTCGTAGAACTGCTCCGACGACCAGCCGATGATCTCGGGCATCGAGCGGAAATGCTCGGTCAGCCGGATCACCCGCGGCACCCGCGCAGACATCAGCTCATACAGGCTCCGGCCCGGGATGAAACCGCCGCAGCGGAACGACGGCATCCCCTGCAGGTGGTGGTCGATGGCGTCAAGCTCGTCCTGCTTCGCCTTGGGACCGTCGCCGGGTGTGCACTGCTTCTCGTCGCCGACGATCACCAGCCGTGGCGCCAGCCACAGCAGTAGGAGCCAGTCGACGCCGACCTGGCTCGCCTCGTCGACGATGACCACGTCGAACCCGTCCGGCTCGGCCTCGACATGCTCGGCGACCGCTCCGAGTGGCATCACCCAGGCCGGTACCGCGGCGCGGGCGGCTCGCATCGCGTCGGCGGCGTCCGCGGCGTGCCGGTCGCTGTATCGCCCCGCGCCGAGCCCGAGCGCGTCGCGGGCGATCCGGTAATCCTGCAGCGCCTGCCGCTGCTCCTCGCCGAGCCGACCGAGATAGTGCCGCAGCCCGCGTGCGCCGGCGAGTTCGGCGGTCACCTCCCGCAGTGCGTCGTCGAGCTCATCGACCCGTTCGGCGTCGGCGTCGGGTGCGTCACTCGATCGGACCGTTGCGTAGTAGCGCACCGCGCAGGCCCACGCCCACGCATCGTCCAGTGCTGCGATGCGGTCGTCCCAGTCGGCATCGGCGGCGGTTGCCGACATCATTGCAGCGAGCTCTCGGTGTGCCTCCTGCAGTCGGCCGAGCAGCTCGGCCTCGCGCCGGTGCTCGGCTTGCAGTCGCCGGGCCCGCATCAGCTCGTCTGCGGCGGCGCGGTACCGCCTGGCATCGCCGGCCTCGATCGCCTCGATGAGCTCGGTGACCTCGGGTGCGGCGGCGGGTACGAGGTTCAGCGTTCGTAGCGCGTCACAGGTCGCCCGCAACGTCCGTCGGGCCCGTTGCGCCGCCCGTACGACTTCGACGTTGCGCACGATCCGGACAAGGGCGTCCCACCGCTCTGCCGAATTCACCACGTATCGCAGCCCTGCCCGCAAAACGACCTGCTGGGCAGCGTCGCGGGCGGTCAGCAGTACCCGCAGCGCATCGACGCCCACGGCGAGCTGCTCAAGCTGCGCCAGACGCATGTTCAAGCTGCCGCGCCGGGTCCGCACGCCAGCGGCGGCCCACTCGGCGAGCGCGTCACTCACCGCGATCTCGCAGCGCAGCGTCGCAACGACGGCACTCAGGTCGGCGGCCGTGCGAGGCGCGGCGCCGCCGATGGTGCAGGTCTGCAGCAGTTCAGCGGCGTCGACCTGGGCCCGCGCCGGCCGCCACCGGCGGATCCGACCGCCTCGGGTCAGGTACTCCCGCAACCGCAGCGCCTGGCCGAGCAGCTGGGTGGCGGCGCCGGTCGTGAGGCCCGGGTCGAAGGAGACGGACCGCGCCCCGGCGTGTAGCTCGTCGCGCAGCGCGGCCACGCCGTCAACGGTGGCGAACAACCCGGTCCAGATGCCCGCGTCACGGTGGGCCAGCAGCGCCTCGGCCGCAGTGCGCCGCCAGTCGTCCGCCGGCCACCCGTCCAACACCTCACCAAGGCCGCAGCCGGCGAGCGCGGCGAACGCGACATCGACCCGGCCGTGCAAGTCTGCCAGCGCGGGACCTTCCAGCTCGGTGAAGCTTGTCATGGTGTCCGCGTCCAGGGAGCCGCCAGCCAGCGCTTCGTGGGCGGCAAGGCGTTCGAAAGCATCGGTCACGATCTCGACTGCCGGCACAAGATCCACCGCTGGCAGCTGCTGGCCGCCCCGGACAGCGCGTTCGTCCGTGCGTCCGCGGAGCAGTCGCAGCAGCTCAGCCGATTCGTTCGGGACGAGCGGCGTTGTGTTCGGCGCACCGACCGGCAGGTCGCCGATCCACCCGAACCGTTCCCGGCGCTCGCTGATCGCGACGGCCAGGTCCCGCAGCGTGCCTCGATACGGCTCGGGCATCGCATGGTGCACGGAGTGCTCTTGCTCACGGCCAGCTCGCAGCGCCGCGACGGCGGCGTCGCGGGCGCGTACCAAATGGTCACGGCGGCGCCCCAGCTCACCGATGTCGTGCTCAAGCCGGTCGGTGGAGCGCGTGGTGCCCAGCTCGGACAGGGCCCGGATGCTTCGCTCGAGCTCCTTGTCGGCACGGTCGGTGCTCATCTGCACACAGAGCCGCTGGACCTGCTTCGGCAACTGGTCGCGGATGACCGAGAGCGCAGCCCCGTTCTGGCTGGTGACGAGCACTCGCTGACCATCGGCGAGCAGGGCGCTGAGCAGGTTGGCGATGGTGTGGGTCTTGCCGGTGCCGGGCGGCCCCTGCACGACCACGACACTGTCGTCCCGCAGTGCTCGGAGCACGTCGCGCTGTTCGGCGTTGGTCCGCCGCGGGAAGAGCGGGTCTGCGCTGATTGGGGGCGCTCCGCCGGTTTCCAGCCAGCGCTGGCGGTCGGCCGGCTCGATCGGTACGACCAGCTGCGCCAGGCCCAGTGGGACGACGGAGTCAGGCGTCTCGAGCGACTGTGCGATCCGCCGATAGAACGCCGCCTTCGCACCGCTAAGACGGCGGCGCACAAAGATCGCCGGGGCGAGCACCAGCGATGGCAGGTCGAGCGTCGACGGGTCGGGGGCGATCCACTGCGCCGGGTCCGCACGGACCGGCGCCCGCCAGCTGTCCCGCACGTATCCGGCCAGCCATGTCTTGAGCCCGTCCGCCAACGGATGGACGCCGATCAGGGCCGCGTCGTCGGATCGCCCGACGAACGTGCCGTCGGGCTGCTGGCGCAGCGCCCGATCGTCGAGACGGACGCATGCGCCTTCGGCGATGCCGACGCGGAGCCCTCCGGCGCTGTCGCGGTGCGTCACCAGTGTGATGCTGAGTATGTGACGGCGTACAGCGATCTTGCCGCCGCGCACGACCGTCACCAGCCCGAGGCCCAGCACGAGCTCGCCACCACGGCCGCGGGCCGCTTCGGCGGCCATCTGCTCCAGCCGCCCGTACACCTGCTGCAGCCGCTCAGCGCGCAGATCGGCGCGGGCCCACGCCCGCTGCTCGGACTGCCACCGTTCGAACGCGGCGCGGACCTCAGCCGGGTGATCTTCAGGCAGTAACCGTGGGGCGGCGCCCCGCGAGTCTAGAGCGACGACCGGGTCGAGCCTGCCCTCCAGGACGGCGGGCGGCGGGGGCGCCGAGATGAACGACGGCTTGGGCAGTTCCAGCAGGACTTCTGAGCCAGCCGGGCCGAGGATGTCGCGAAGCTCGGCGAGCCACAGCAGGTCACCGGTGGCCTCGTCAGGCTTGGGGCGCGACTCGTCGGTCCGCTCGTGCAGCAGCCGCACCAGGCCGCGGGTGAGCCGTAGAACCTCAGGATCCGCACCCGTGATCGGTCCCGCCACTTCGCCCCCTCCGCACGTCCCAGCTAAACAGACTGCGGCACTGTGAACACGATATGCAACAGTGACCATCATGAGTGAGTTGCCGAAGTGGCCCGGTGCCGTGATCCAGGCTGTTGCCGAGGTGCTGGCCAGCACCGACTGGCCGGGGCTGAGCAACGCCCAAATCGAGGAGTTGCTCCTCCTTACGGGCACGGCAGATCCCACACCCGTGAAATCGAAGCGAGCTCGGCTCATCGCCGCACTGCATGTGCAACAGCAAGCCGAAGGCTCCGGCGAGCCGATCGAGCGGTTTCTCGTCGAGGCGATGTCGATCGCGCGGTACCTCAACGACCGGCCTCGATTCGATGCCCTGCGAACGGGGCTGCGCCGCCCCTTGACGATCGTCGGACTGGACCTCGACGACGGTGGCCGGCTGATCAGGGCGGAAGCCACCGCCATGACGCTGGATGAGGTGGCAACCCTCACCGACCGGCTACGCAGCGAACTCAAACGCCGAGATGTTCATGAACAGGTGCTGCACTACTGCGAGGAAGAGCTCGTCCGGAAGTCGCTTTTCCACGCGGTCTTCGAGGCGACGAAGGGTGTCAGCGAGCGGCTTCGCCAATTGACTGGACTACGCCTCGATGGTGCAGGGCTAGTGTCTCGTGATCCTGCTGTCGTTACTTCGAGTTGTTGTCGACGAGTTGCTTGATGCTGGTCTGGACCCAGCGGACCTTGGCGAGGATCTCG
>NZ_JBFAZX010000057.1:0-15567 GCF_040689395.1 Dactylosporangium sp. NPDC051484
CTCAGCACAAGGGTCAGCACGAGGCGCCCGGGGTCGGGGCCGGGCAGCAGCAGGAGCAGGGCGTAGACCAGCTGGATCGCGAGGACGGCGGCGGCTACGAGGCGGCGAGGCCTCGCTCGACGGCCGCGATGATCTGCGGGCGCAGTTCCTCGGGGCGGATGATGGCGTCCACGGAGCCGACCTCGACCGCGCGCTGGATGCTGTGCACGCCGTCGAACTCGGCGGCCACCTCGCCCAGCTTCTCCGCCCGGACCGTGGCCCGGGCCTCCGTGAGCTGCGTGACCAGCGCCGCACGCTCACCGCCGGTCGCCGCGGCTACCCGCGCCGCCAGGCCGGCCACCCTCGGGTCCTTCGCCGTGCGGGCGTCGACGTCGCCGGAGAAGACCACGGCGGCGGCGGGCGCGCCGCCGATGACGGAGGCGAACGAGCCCTCCACGGCGAGCACGGTCATGTTCGGGTTGAGCGCCTTGGAGAACACCACGAACGCGCCACCGTGGTAGCGCGAGATCACGCAGAACACGATCGGGCCCTCGAAGTTGACGATCGCCCGGCCGATCTCCGCGCCGTACTCCAGCTGCAGCAGGCGCATCGACTCGGGCGAGCCGTCGAAGCCGGACAGGTTGGCGAGCACGACCAGGGGGCGGTTCCCGCTGGCCGCGTTGATCGCCCGGGCGGCCTTCTTGGACGAGCGCGGGAACAGGGTGCCCGCGGTGTAGGTGTCCGGACCGTCGGTGGGCGGGAAGCCACGCCGTGGTACGGACCGGGACTCGATGCCGAGCAGGCACACCGGGATGCCGCCGAGGTGCACGTCCTGCACGACCGCGGTCTCGGCGTCGGCCATGCCCGCCCAGCGTTCCAGGACGGCGTGGTCCTGGTCGGCCAGGGCCCGCATCAGCGTGCGGATGTCGAAGGCCTTCTTACGGTCGGGGTTGCGCTCGCGGGAGAAGATCTCGCCGACGGTGGTGAAGTCGCTGTCGGGCACCGCGTGCGGGTAGCCGGAGATGTCCCGGTCGAGCGGGTCGGACGTGTCCGCCCGGCGCGGCCGGGGCTCGCCGGGGGCGATGTAGGTGTGGTCGTAATGGGCCATGAGCACGTTGCGGGCGCCGCGCAGGTCCGGCGCCCAGTACTGGGCCTGGCCGTTGGGGCCCATCACCCGGTCGTAGCCGCCGATGCCGAAGTTGTCCTCGGCCGACACGCCGCCGGAGAAGTCCAGCGACTGCTTGCCGGTCAGCACCATGGCGGAGTCCGGGGTCATCACCAGGATGCCCTTGGTGTGCATGAGCATCGTGGCCTCGGCGTTCCAGTACGGCTGGGCACCGACGGTGATCCCGGCGACCACGATGTTGATCTCACCGCCGACCTGGGTGAACTCGACGATCCGCTTGAGCGCGGCGGCCACCCAGTCCATGTTCTCGGTGCCGGAGCTCATGGAGATCCGGGCGCCCGCCGACAGCGCGAACCAGTCGAGCGGCACGCGCATCCGCTCGGCCAGGTCGAGCGCGGCGATGACGCGCGCGCACTCCGCCTCGGCCAGCGCGCCCAGCGACTTGGTCGGGTCGCCGAGCAGTACCACCCGGATGACACCCTCGGGGTAGCGCTCGGTCGGTGTGCTCACCACGCCTGCGACGAGGCCCGCCTTGTTGTGCCCCCGTGGCCGATCGACCGGGACCAGCGCGCCGACGTCGTTGAGGTCGTGCTCGACGAAGGTGCCGTTGGGCCCGGTGAGCATCTCGGTGAGCTCGTACGGGTACGTCGTGCCGCGCCGGCGGGCCGAGAGCACCTTCTGCCGGTAGTCGTCGAGCGGCTGGACCGGCTCCGCGGTCGGCTCGGTGACGGACACCTGGATGCCGGCGTCGTAGGAGATCTGGACCGCCATGTCGGTCACCTCGCCGGTGGCCTCGTCACGCCGGCGGTACAGGAACAGGACCTCTTCCAGGCCGGCACCGGCCGTACTCGGCACCACGCGCTGGACGACGAGGTTCAGCTCCGCGATGGTCAGCTCGGTCGGCGGCCAGACGTAGAGGGTGATCCGGTTGGTGTCGAACCGCTTCTTCGCGGGCCGGCCTGCCTGGACCTTGCGGATCGCGTCGAGGCAGGCGTCCAGGGCGCCCTCGAGCGCGGGCAGCGCGATGATCCGGCCGTCGGAGTCGCGCAGCGGCGTGAGGTCGCGGACCTGGGCCATCGCCGCCAGCCGCTCGTCGGCCGGGTTGTCCGGGGCGACGCAGTGGAAGACGAAGACCTCCTCGTCCGCGGACGGCAGCCGGGTCAGGTCGAAGTGGCGCAGCCGCGGCAACTGCAGGCGCTCGGCGATCAACGGGTGCAGCCCGCGGATCACCCGGTCCTCGCCCAGACCCGGCCGGAAGGTGAAGTGGTGGTGCATGGCCGAACCGGTGCGCCCGGCGACCGACATCGTCACGCGCTGGAGCACGTCCAGCAGCCCGGCGCGGTCGAGGATCTCCCGCAGGGTCGCGGCCATCGTGTCCGGGTCGGGCTGCCCGGCCCAGGTGAGGTACACGTCGGCGACGGAATCCGCTCCGACCAGCCCGGCGACCTGCTGCAGGGTCGCCGGCAGGTCGGCGAAGTCCGTTGCCGCGGCGACGACCCGGAAACGCTCGCCGTCGCGGTCGTACTCGGCGCAGAAGAACGAGCGCCCCGCGACCTCGACGCAGCGCGCGTCGAGCGCACCGCGGTTGCCGTAGTAGCGGCGGCTGAGCACCTCGAGCATCGGGCCGTTGTCGGCGCGGGGCGCGCCGATGCGCTGGCCGAGCAGCCGCACGAGCGGCTCGGGCGAGGCGACCATGTGCGCGATCCGCTCGGCGCGGTCGGGCGCTGCCGGGTGCGCGTCGAGGTGGCGCAGGTGGCCACGGACGCCCGCGTACACCTCGGCGCGCTTGCGGCGCAGCATCGGCTGGGCGGCCCAGCGGAACACGATGCTGCGGGCCAGGTCACTGACGACCGGGAAACGCAGCTGGGTGGCGGAGATCAGGTGCTCCAGCGCCTGGCCGACCAGCTCGCGCAGCCCGTCGTCGGGCAGCGGCTCGGTCAGCCACTGCTGCAGGAACGTGACGATCACCGAGACGTCGGCCGAGGTGCGCTGCTGCGCCAGGAAGATCCGGAACACGGCGTCCTCCAGCGCGGGCGTGCGCTCGAAGTCGTCGATGCCGTAGTGGGCGAGCACCCGGGCCAGCCGGCTGCGGAAGGTGTCGGGCAGCCCGGCGCGCTCGACGTCGAGGCTCTGCAGGTACGCGTGGAAGTACTCCCGCGGGCTGTGCACCCGGTTGTCGGCCCTGCCCTCCTCCCCGGCCGGCCGGTTGCGGCTCAGCTCGGCCAGGTCGGCGAACACCCGCAGCAGCTCGACCTCCTGCTCGATCGGGCGGCGTCCGAGTTCGGCCCGCGCGGCCAGGTAGTTCGACAGCGCCCGGCGCTCGTCGCTGGGGTCGAGGTCGTAGCCGAGCAGCAGGCTGCGCAGGTCCGCGATGCCCCGCGCGACCCGGGCCTCGGCGGACAGGCCGGTCGGCTCGGGCGGCAGTTCGAGCTCGACGGCCTCGGTCGCGGTGGCGGCCGGACCGGGGCCGGCGGCGTCGTCGTCGACGAGCGGCTCCAGGCGCAGCAGCGGCGCGCCGGTCTCGACCTGGCTGCCGACGGAGACCAGGCACTCGCGCAGCCTCGCCTTGAACGGCGCGCGCAGCACGGTCTCCATCTTCATGCTTTCCAGGACGAGCACGGGCGCGCCCGCCTCGACCTCGTCGCCGGCGCTGAGCGGGGTCGCCACGACCAGCGCGGGCGCGGGCGAGCGCAGCACGCCGCCCTCGTCACGGCCGACGCGGTGCGTGATGCCGTCGACCTCGACCAGGTGTACGGTCCCGTGCGTGTCGGTGACGAGGCGGTGCCGCCGGCCGTTGACCAGGATCCGGCCGGTGTGCTCGTCGAACCGCTCGAGCTCGGCGTCGACGGTGGACGCCTCGCCGACGCCGACGCGGAAGCGGTGCGGCCCGGTCTGCGCGACGGTCACCCGGTAGCCCGCCCCGCGCAGCTTGAGGTCGATCGGCCGGCCGCTCTCGTGCTGCACCTGCGGGCGGCCACCGTGCGCGGTGGACAGTAGCCGCTGCCGCTCGACGAGCGCCTCGTCCTCGTACGCCTCGATCGCGGCCGCGGCCAGCGCGACGCCGGAGTGCTTGGTGGTGACCAGGCGGCCCTGCTCGCGAACCCGGTCGATCCAGCCGGTGTCCGCGCTGGCGTCGATCACCTCGGGCTGGTCGAGCAGGTCGAGCAGGAAGCTCTTGTTGGTGGCGCCGCCCTCGATGATCACCGTGGTCTCGGCGACCGCGCGGCGCAGCCGGCCGAGCGCCTCGTCGCGGGTACGGCCATACGCGATGATCTTGGCGATCATCGAGTCGAAGTCGGCCGGGATCAGATCACCCTCGCTCACCCCGGTGTCGACCCGGATGCCCGGGCCGCTGGGCAGCACCAGCCGGACGATCCGGCCGGGCGCCGGGGCGAAGTCGCGGTCGGGGTCCTCGGCGTTGAGCCGGGCCTCGACGGCGTGCCCGGCCTCGGCCGGGATCAGGTCGCCGAGCCGGCCGCCGGCGGCCACGTGGAGCTGGGCCTTGACCAGGTCGAAGTCGGTCGTGGCCTCGGTGATCGGGTGCTCGACCTGCAGCCGGGTGTTGACCTCGAGGAAGGCGAAGAGCCGCTCGCCCGGGTGGTAGAGGAACTCGACGGTGCCCGCGCCGCGGTAGTCCACGGCCAGCGCGAGCCGCTCGGCCGCCGCCTTCAGCTCCCGGGCCTGCTCGGGGGCGAGCACGGGCGAGGCGGACTCCTCGATGACCTTCTGGTTGCGCCGCTGCACCGAGCAGTCGCGCACGCCCAGCGCCCACGCGGTGCCCTGGCCGTCGGCGATGACCTGCACCTCGACGTGGCGCGCGCCGGTGACCAGGCGCTCAAGGAACACGATGCCGCTGCCGAACGCGCGCTTGGCCTCCAGGCTCGTGCGTTCGTAGGCATCGGCGAGTTCCTCGTCGCTGCGCACGACCCGGATGCCCCGGCCGCCTCCGCCGGCGGTCGCCTTGAGCATCAGCGGGTAGCCGATCTCGGCGGCCGCGCGCGTGGCCGCCGCCAGGCTCTCGACCGCGCCGCGGCTCCACGGCGCCACCGGGACGCCGACCTCCTCGGCGATCAGCTTCGCGCCGATCTTGTCGCCGAGCTTGCGCATGGCGTCGGCGCTCGGCCCGATGAAGGTGACGCCGATCTTGTCGCAGCGCTCGGCGAAGACGGGGTCCTCGGCGACGAAGCCCCAGCCCACCCACGCCGCGTCCGCGCGCGTCTCGACCAGCGCGCGCTCGAGGACGCCGTGGTCGAGGTACGGGCGCGCCGACGCGGGCCCGAGGCAGTAGCTGTCGTCGGCCTCGCGGACGAAGGTGGCGGTGCGCTCGGCCTCCGTGTACAGGGCGATGGTCTCGATCGGCGGTGCCCCGGGCACGGCGTTGAGCTCGCGGACGGCGTGGATCAGCCGCATGGCGGCTTCTCCCCGGTTGACGATTGCAATGCGGCTGAACACCGAGTAAGCCTCCCAAAGGTGCGGGAACCACCTCGGGGCAGGGGTACCCGTCCAACAACCCTTGCCCATACCCTCGGGTAGAGAAACCGCCGAATTCGCCACCTGCGGCGGGCGAAAGTTGTGGACACCCGCCAAATCCCACATGCCGGACCCTCGAGATCACACCGCCGGCAGCGACGCCAGGAGCTTGCCGTGCGCGTCGAGGACCTGTGCCGCGGCGGCCTTCGTCGCCGGGTCGGAGCCGGCATTGCCCTCCGAGGTGGCCAGCGCGACCGTCCCGGTGAGGTGCTCGCGCAGCACCGCGACCGCCTTCGCCGCGCGCTGCTCGGCGGGCGCGTCGCGGACGGTGGCCAGGTCCGCGTCCAGCACCATCCCCGGCATGTCGTGCCCGGCGTGCTCGGCGGGGTCCTCGATCCCGCCGCCGGCGACGAGCGCGGCCCGCAGCGCCGCGAGCTCGGCCCGGTGGCCGTCGGCCCCGCTCGCCGCCACGCCCCGCAGCGCCGGCACGTCCTCGAGCATCTCGAACAACGGCAGTGCGCTGTTGTCGAGCGAGATCATGAGCTGCAGGAACGCGAGGTCGGTCGGGTTGAGCACGCTGAGGACGTCCGGCCCGCCGCTCGGCGGCACCAGCGGCGACGACCCCGGCTCGTGCGCGGGCCGCGCCCACAGCACCACCACCGCGAACGCGGCGACGAGCACGACGGCGACGGCCAACGCCCGCCGCCACGTGTCCCGGCGCACCGGGTCGTCCCGCGGTGGCACCGTCGCGTCCGGCGCCGCGGGCGGTGCGCTCGACGTCCTGGCACGCGCCGGGGCGGGCGAGAGCGCCACGCTCGAGCCGTTGATGTGCTCCTCGCCACCGGGGGCCGCGCTGCTCACGATCTGACCGTAGAGCCGGGCCCGGGACGGGTTCTATTAGCTGCGCATTAAGTTGTTCCGATGATTTTCGACGCCCGCGAATAACGCTTTTAACCTGAAAATAAGGGAGATCGCATCACCACGCCGGCGCCGGGTCAGGAGCCGATCCGGGTGACCTGGCCGTGCGGTGCGTTCTGCCACCACATGCAGTCCACCAGGTACGCCGCACCGCCCGACGATGAGACGAACTGCACGACGAGCCGGTCGGGCAGGCTCTGCGACTGCGACACCGAGAAGCCGTCGCGGGGCGTTGCCGTGACGACCGAGACGACGCCGGCCCGGATGCGGATCACGGCGTCGCCACCGTCGGAGCGGAACGACTTGAGGTACACGTCGACACCGTCCGTGCCCGTCGTGACCGTCCAGCCGTCGACCATCCGGGCCGGGGCGCCGGTGGTGGGCTTCTGCCCGGCCGGTGTTGATGCGCTGCCGTGGGAAGCCGGGGCGCTCGTCGGCGGCGTGAACGTGGAGCGGGGGCCGGACGCGACCGTCGGTGCGGGCCGCGGGGAGCCGGTCGCGTGCGCCGGCAGGGTCTGCGTGGCGGGCTCGCGGTTGCCGCGCTCCTCGTCGGCCTGGACCGGTACCGTGTCCTGGGGCACAGCGGTGCGCAGTACGGGCCGCAGCGCCAGCGACGCCACCGCGATGCTCGCGGCCGTGGCCAGGCACCACAGCAGCACCGGCACCGCGCCTTGTCGAACCCGCATCGCCGGATCCTCTCACGTGGGTCCGGACAGACGGTCCGTCACGTTGGCGATAGCGTGTTGCCATGCCGCTCATCCTGCTCGTCGAGGACGACGTCGCCGTCTCCGGTGCCCTGTCCCGGGCGCTGACCGACGCCGGGCACGTGGTGCGCCCGGTCGGCAACGCCGGGTCGGCACTGCGGGTCATCGCCACCGACCCGCCGGACCTGGTCATCCTCGACCTGGGCCTGCCCGACATGGACGGCCTCGACGTGCTGCGCATGCTGCGCGGCATCTCCAACGCGCCGGTCATCGTGGCGACCGCGCGCCGCTCGGAGCGCGACATCATCCGGCTGCTCGACGCCGGCGCCGACGACTACGTCGCCAAGCCGTTCTCCAGCGCCCAGATGTCGGCGCGGATCAACGCGGTGCTGCGCCGCGGCCAGGGCACGCCCGGGCCGGCCGCCCTGCCGGCCGGGGTGACGGTCGGTGCGCTGCAGGTCAACCCGCAGCAGCGCTCGGCGTCCATCGACGGCCAGCCGCTGCAGCTGACGAAGAAGGAGTTCGACCTGCTGGCATACCTCGCCCAGCGGGCCGGCCGCGTGGTCAGCCGGCGGGAACTGCTCACCGAGGTGTGGCAGCGCCCGGACAGCTCCCGCGAGGACCAGACGATCGACGTGCACGTGTCGTGGCTGCGGCGCAAGCTGGGCGAGAGCGCCACCGCGCCGCGCTACCTGCGCACGTTCCGCGGGGTCGGGGTGATGCTCGTCGACCCGGATCAGGCGCCGGCGTGAGAAGCGCCCTCATCCGCCTGTCGTTCGCGATCACCTCGATGATCGCCCTGGCGTTCCTCGTGCCGCTCGCGTACGTCACCAAGCAGATCGCCCACGACCGCGCCCTGGCCGAGGCGCGCTACCAGGCCGACGCGATGGTCGCCGCGCTCGCCTCGGCGCCGGGCAACGGCTCCGGATCCCTCGACCGTGCCGTGGCGACCGTGCCGGCCGGGCAGTCGGGGCGGCTCGCGGTACACCTGGCGGGAGAACCCACGGTCGGCACGAGCCATGCCGTGTCGTCCGACGTCGACCGGGCGGCCCACCAGCGGCGCTCACTGACCACCGACGCGCCCGGCGGCGTCGCCTACCTGCAGACCGTGGTGCTCGACGACGACCGGACCGCCGTCGTGGAGGTGTACGTCTCCGACGACGACCTGAGCCGGGGCGTCCACACGGCCTGGCTCGCGCTCGCCGGACTCGCCGTGGTCCTCGTCGCCGGCTCCACCCTCGTCGCCGACCGGCTCGGCGCGCAGATCGTGCGGGCCACCCGCAAGCTCGCCGACGGTGCCCGCGCGTTCGGCGACGGCGACCTGCACGCCCGGGTCGAGCCCGACGGCCCGCCGGAGCTGCGCGACGCCGCCCGCAGCTTCAACCGCATGGCCGAGCAGATGATCGCGTTCGCCGACGCCGAGCGTGAGCTGGCCGCGGACCTGTCGCACCGGCTGCGCACCCCACTCACCGCGCTGCGCCTGGACGCCGACGCCATGCCGCCCGGCCCGATCGGCGAGCGGATGCGCCAGGCGTTCGACGCCCTCGACGACGAGATCGAGCAGATCATCACCGCCGCGCGCCGCTCCGCCGCGGACCGCCGGCCGGAGAGCACCGACCTGGTCGAGGTCGTCGCCGACCGGCTGGCGTTCTGGTCCGTGCTCGCCGAGGACCAGAACCGGCCGTGGCGGGTCACCGGCGGGCACGAGCCCGTCTACCTGCCCGTGGCCGAGTCCGACCTGGTCTCGGCCGTGGACTGCCTGCTCGGCAACGTGTTCCAGCACACCGCCGAGGGCACCGCGTTCGAGGTGCACGTCTCTGCGCGAGGGCTCGTCGTCGACGACGCCGGGCCGGGCATCGCCGACCCTGACCGGGCGCTGCGCCGCGGCTGCAGCGGCGCCGGCTCCACCGGCCTGGGCCTGGACATCGTCCGCCGGGTCGCCGATGCCGCCGGGGGCCGGCTGAGCATCGAGCGTGGCCCGCTGCGGGGTGCGCGGGTCGCGATCGAGCTCGTCCCGCTCGCCCCCGAGGTCCCCGTGCCCCGCAACACGCGCCGGATCGTGCGCTGAGCGTCGTCGCTGTCGCACCGCGCGCGTGTGAGCATTGGACCCATGCGCCTGCTCAAGGGACTGCACGCCCATGCACCCACAGTGTCCGTCGCCGGTCGCGAGCTGTCGGCCGAGCGGTTACTCAGCGCCGCCACGGCGGTCGCGCACGACGTCCACGGCGCCGCCACGGTCGCGGTCGACGCCACCCCCACACTGGAGACCGTCGTGGCGGTGACCGGTGCGCTGCTCGCCGGGGCCGCGGTCGTGCCCGTGCCGGCCGACGCCGGCCCGGCCGAACGCGAGCACATCCTGCGCGACTGCGGCGCCGAGGTGACGCTGGGCAACCGCCCCGGGCCGTTCGCCGCCCCGGTGCCGGTCGACGTGGCCAGAGGTTCGACGGACTCGGCATCCGGATATCCGGTGCCGCCCGGGGACGCCGTCGCGCTCGTCATGTACACCAGCGGTACGACGGGAGCCCCGAAGGGCGTCGAACTGACCCACGCCGCCGTGGAGGCCGGGCTGGACGCGCTCGCCGAGGCGTGGGCCTGGACCCCCGAGGACCGGCTCGTCCACGGCCTGCCGCTGTTCCACGTGCACGGCCTGATCCTCGGCGTGCTCGGCGCGCTGCGGCACGGCTCGGCGCTGACGCACACCGGCCGCCCGCACCCGGCCGCGTACGCCGCCGCCGGCGGCACCCTCTACTTCGGCGTGCCGACCGTGTGGTCCCGGGTGTGCGCCGAGCCCGCCGCCGCCCGCGCCCTGCGCCCGGCCCGGCTGCTGGTCTCCGGCAGCGCCCCGCTGCCCGCGCCGGTCTTCGAGCGGCTCCACGCCCTCACCGGCCACCGTCCGGTCGAGCGCTACGGCATGACCGAAACCCTCATCACCATCAGCAGCCGCGCCGACGGCGAGCGCCGCCCCGGCCAGGTCGGTGTGCCGGTCACCGGCGTGCGCACCCGCCTCGTCGGCGAGGACGGCGGCGAGATCCCCCACGACGGCGAGACCATCGGCGAGCTGTGGGTCGACGGCCCGATGCTGCTGCGACGGTACCGCGGGCAGCCCGAATCGGCGGCCCGCACCCCCGACGGCTGGTTCCGCACCGGCGATCTCGCCCGCATCGACCCCGACGGCTGGCACCGAATCGTCGGGCGGTCCTCCACCGACCTCATCAAGTGCGGTGGGTACCGCATCGGCGCCGGCGAGGTCGAGGACGCCCTGCTCGCGCACCCGGCCGTGCGCGAGGCCGCGGTCGTCGGCGTCCCGCACGCGGACCTCGGCGAGGCGGTGACCGCCTTCGTCGTGACCGCCGGCGTCGCGGTCGGCGAGCGGGACCTCATCGACTTCGTGGCCACGCGCCTGTCGGTACACAAACGGCCACGTGTCGTACACTTCGTGGACGGCCTGCCACGCAACGCCATGGGCAAGGTGCAGAAGAAGCGGCTGGCGGGTCATATGCTGTAGCGCAGGCTTTCTTGGTGGGTGGTGGTGCGTGGTGGAGACGGGCCGGATTCTGCGGTTCGACGAGGTTCGCGGTTATGGGTTCATCGCGCCGAATGCCGGCGGTGAGGATGTGTTCGTCCACGCCAACGACTTCGGCGAGCAGCGCCATCTCGTGCACCCCGGCATGCGGGTCGAATACGAGGTGGAGGAGGGCGAGCGCGGCCTGAAGGTCTCGACCGTGCGCATCCTCGACGTCCCGGCCCGCCGCGAGCACCCCCGGACCACCGCCTCCCCGTTCGCGCCGGTGACCACGGCGCCGTCCGGCACGCCCGGCCCGTCCGGCGAGGACGACGGCCTGTGCGATGTGCTGTCCAGCCGCGAGTTCACGGCCGAGGTGACCGAACTGCTGATCCAGCACGTGCCGTCGCTGACCGGCAGCCAGATCGCCCAGGCCCGCCAGCACCTGGTCAGCTTCGCCCGCAGCCACGGCTGGGTGGAGAGCTGACGTGGCGACGAAGGTCCTGTTCATCGGCGGCAGCGGCATCATCAGCTCGGCGTGCTCGCGCCTGGCCGTCGCGCGCGGCATCGACCTGCACGTGCTCAACCGCGGCGAGTCGAGCCTGCGGCCGCTGCCGGAGGGCGCGAAGGTCCTGCGCGCCGACATCCGCGACGCCGCCTCCGTCCGCGAGGCGATCGCCGGGCACACCTTCGACGCCGTCGTGGACTGGGTCGCCTTCACCACCGACCACGTCCACGCCGACATCGAGTTGTTCCGCGGCCGCACCGGGCAATACGTCTTCATCAGCTCCGCGTCGGCGTACCAGACCCCGCCGGCCCGCCTGCCGGTCGTGGAGTCCTCGCCGCTGCGCAACCCGTTCTGGCAGTACAGCCGCGACAAGATCGCCTGCGAGGACCTCCTCGTCAAGGTGTACCGCGACAAGGGCTTCCCGGCGACGATCGTGCGCCCCTCACACACGTACGATCGAACGCTCGTGCCGTTCGACGGCGGCTGGACGGTCCCGGCCCGCATGCGCGCCGGCAAGGAGATCGTCGTGCACGGCGACGGCACCTCGCTGTGGACGCTGACCCACCACGAGGACTTCGCCCGCGCGTTCGTGCCGCTGCTCGGCCACCCCCGCGCGATCGGCGACGTCTTCCAGATCACGAGCGACGACGTGCTCACCTGGAACCAGATCGCCGAGCACCTCGCCGCAGCACTGGGCACCACCGCGAAGATCGTGCACGTCCCGTCGGACGCGATCGCGGCCGCCGACGCGGAGTGGGGCGCGGGTCTGCTGGGCGACAAGGCCCACTCGATGGTGTTCGACAACGCGAAGGTCAAGGCCCTCGTCCCGGACTACGTTGCCACGATCCCGTTCCACCGCGGCGCCCGCGAGATCGTCGCCTGGTTCGATGAGGACCCGGCCCGCCAGGTCGTCGACGAGCGCCTGGACAAGGTCATGGACGATCTCGTCGAACGCTACCGGCTGGGCTGACGCGCTTGCTGAAGACGGTGCTGAAGGAGGCCCTGCACACCGGGCGCGAGAACCTGCTGTGGAAGCTCGACGGGCTCTCGGAGTACGACATCCGGCGCCCGATGGTGCCCACCGGCACCAACCTGCTCGGGCTCGTCAAGCACCTGACCGGCGTCGAGGCCGGCTATTTCGGCGCCACGTTCGGCCGCCCCTTTCCGGAACCGCTGCCGTGGCTGGCCGACGACGCCGAGGACGACGCCGACATGTGGGCCACCGCCGAGGAGTCCCGCGCGGACGTGATCGACCGCTACCGCCGCGTGTGGGCCCACGCCGACGCCACCATCGACACGCTCGACCTCGACGCCCCCGGCCGGGTGCCATGGTGGCAGCCCGAGCGCGCCGACGTGACCCTGCACCTGGTCCTCGTCCGGGTCATCGGCGACACCGACCGGCACACCGGCCAGGCCGACATCATCCGCGAGCTCATCGACGGCGCCGCCGGATGGCGCCCGACCCAGAGCAACCTGCCCGACACGGACGACGCCGCCCGCGCCGCGCACCTCGAGCGCCTGGAGCGGATCGCCCGCGCGGCGTAGGCCAGCGCGGGAAATCATTGACGATCCTTCGCCCGCTATCGGGCGAGTTGGCGCGAATGCCAAAGGCGGCGGCACCAACCTGCTCGGGCTCGTCAAGCACGTCGCGTCGGTCGAGGCCGGCACCTTCGGGCGGCCGTTCCCCGAGCCGCTGCCGTGGATCGAGGACAGCGCCGACATGTGCGCGACCCCGGACCAGACGCGCGCGAGGACATCATTGGGCGGCCGGCAACGTCCAACCTGGTGGGCGGCGACGCCGGCTGGTGGGCCGCCTACGGCGACACGCTCGAGCGGGCCGCCCGCGACGCCTAGCAAGACCGTCCATCGGATCCTTGAGGTGGCGGGCAGTGGGCCTGGCCTCGCGAATGAGTGCATGGACAGTGACGAAGGCGGCGGCGAGGTATGCGGTAGAAATGCACAATCCTGCCGTCGTGATCGATGCAGTGGGTGGTGATACGACCGCGAGGAGTGCTGCTGACGGATGGGTTGCTGACCGGGTTTCACGCGTCGCGGGCGTAGGGTCTGGATCTTCTGTCGACTGCGGCGAGGCCGGATACGCTGCGGGAATGCCGCGCAGGGGCGGTGCGGGGCGGGCATGCGGCGCATGGGTTCGCCGGATGGGCGGCCGTTCGCGGGGCGCGGAAAGTGTCGGTGGGGACGGCTATGGTTCGAACATGAGTTCGGATGAGGGGTGTGTGGCGGGGCTCGGCGACGCGATCGCCGCGCTGCTCGAACACGACCCCGCCGCCCTGGAGGACGCCGCGCTGCGCCAGGCGATGCTCGCCCTGCTGCGCCACGCCAACCAGCTCGACGCCGTCATCGCCCGCTACGTCGGGGCGTTCGACGACCGCCGGCTCGGCCGCGGCGACGGCTGGGCGAGCACCAAGCAGTGGCTGCAGGCCTACGGCCGGCTGTCCGGGCCGGCCGCCACCTCCCGCATGCGCGCCGCCACCACGATCCGGCTGCTGCCCAGCCTCGAGGCCGCGTTCGACGCCGGTGAGGTCACCCGCGAACACGTCGACCGCATCGGGCTGACCGCCCAGGAGGTCGGCGACGAGGTCGTCGAGAGCGCCGAGCAGCCCCTGGTCGCCATCGCCCGCGGCTACGAGCCCGAGGCCGTACGCGAGGTCTGCGAACGCCTCATCGACGAGGTGATCCGCGACCAGCGGATACCCGTCCAGCAGCAGTACCACCGCCGCGGCCTCGCCGTCACCCGGGCCGGTGACATGTGGAAACTGCGCGGCATCCTCGACGCCGAGACCGGTGTACTCCTGTCCACCGCCCTCGACGCGTTCACCAAACCCCCACCACCCGACGACGAACGCAACTCCGCCCAGCGCCGCCACGACGCCCTCGCCGACCTGCTCAACACCACCCTGCGCGAAGGCCGGGCCCCGCTCGTCGCCGGCGTCCGGCCACACCTGGCGCTGCTCATGCCGGTGCGCCGCTACGCCGAACTGCACGACCACCACGGCGACAACCCGACGGCGGCCATAACGGCCGAGCCCGCCGCGGAGATCGCGGCGAACGGGCCGGTCGCGCAGGAAGCGGAGGACGGGCCCGCCGTGCTCGCAGGCTACGGCGTCATCCCCGACACCTTCACCGCCCGGCTCAGCTGCGACGCCAACCTGCAACACGTCTGGCAGCACCCGGACAACGGGCTGCCGCTGCAACTCGGCCGGGCGTACCGCAACACGCCACCGGCGCTGCGCCGGGCCCTGGCCACCCGCGACCCGCACTGCCGATGGCCGGGCTGCCAGATACCCGCCGACTGGTGCGACAGCCACCACCTACGGACCTGGATCCGCGACCACGGCAGCACCGACATCGACAACCTCGTCATCCTGTGCCGTTACCACCACGTCAGCGTCCACGAACGCGGATGGGGACTACGGTACGAGCCGGCGGACGGCACCATCGCCATCACCCGGCCAGACGGCACACCATACGACCTCGGGCCCAGCCGACCACGCACCGCCCAGGCCGACAAGCGCTGGGTGGTCGAGCCGACTCGCGAGTGAACGGGTTCGGCAAGACTCGCCGCTACACCGACCGCAACACCAACATCATCGATCTCTACCTCTACCCGGCCGCAGCCATCGTCACAATCCGTCAACTCATCCGTCACGCACGACCGCTCCACCGCCGGGACACTCCGACCCATCGCCCTCAGTGCTCAGCAACACCTCTTGCCGATCACTCTCAGATGCCGACGCGGGCGCGGATCACCGCGATGAGCGAGTCCTGCACAGACTCCAGCGAGCGGTCCGGCTCGAAGACCAGCCAATCAACCGCGACCACCAGGCAGACCCCGAACAGGGCGGCGGCCGCCATCCGCACGTCGAGGTCCCGATCGAAGCAGCCTGCGTCGACGCCCCGGCCCCGGTGTCACGCAGCGCTTCGAGCAGCGCCTGTTGCTCCACTCCGGACAGTCCATTGTCGACATCGTCGGCGAGCACGATGCCAGGTTCGTTCACCCGCGCCAGGGCCAGGCACAACAGATGCGCGCCGAGCGGGTCGAGGTTACGGCCAAGGGTCTTCGGGTCCAGCGGCACCCCGTCCAGCAGGGCGAGCGCCTGCCGCCGACGCTGCGGCAGCGACCAGGACGCCCGCCCGAGCAGTACGAGCCGCTCCCTCGACGTGCTCGGCGACGGTGAGCCCCGGCTCGGGCTCGTTGACGCCGGGGACGTAGCCGAGCGCGGCGCGTGCGGTGCGCCGCAGAGTGCAACGCCGTTGCGTTTAGCGTCGTGGGCGGGCGGCAAGTCCTTGTTCGAAGATCGTGATGCTGGCGTGGATGGTATAGGTCTGGGTGGTTCTG
>NZ_JBFAZX010000058.1:0-15116 GCF_040689395.1 Dactylosporangium sp. NPDC051484
GCGGGTGCTCCCCCCCACCCCCCGCGCCGGTCGCGGGCGCGCCCCCACCCCCGCCCCCCCTACAACACGCCGCGCCCCACCACCCCGGGTGCACGAGCGCTCCGTGATCATGCCGAGGTCCGAACAGCCGGGGTGAAGGACACGTCCAGGCCGTCCGGGCCGAGCTCGACGGTGATCGTCGCGTCCTCGGTGACGTCGCTGGCGAGCAGGGCGCGGGCGATGCGCGTCTCCAGCTCCCGCTGCAGGAAGCGGCGCAGCGGGCGGGCGCCGAACACCGGGTCGAAGCCCGCCTCGGCGATGTAGCGCCGGGCGCCCTCGGTGATCCGCAGCGTGATGCGGCGCTCGTCGAGACGCGAGCGAAGGTCCTCGATGAGCAGGTCCACGATCCGCCCGATCTCGGGCATGGTGAGCGGCCGGAACAGGACCGTCTCGTCGATGCGGTTGAGGAACTCCGGCCGGAAGTGCCCGCGCAGCGTGGTCATGACACCGATGCGGGCCTCCTCGGTGAGCCGCCCGTCGGGCGTCACGCCCTCGAGCAGCAGCTGCGAGCCGAGGTTGCTGGTCATGATGACGACCGTGTTGCGGAAGTCGACGGTGCGGCCCTGCGCGTCGGTGAGCCGGCCGTCGTCGAGCAGCTGCAGCAGGATGTTGAAGACGTCCGGGTGGGCCTTCTCGATCTCGTCGAGCAGGATCACGGAGTACGGCTTGCGGCGCACCGCCTCGGTGAGCTGCCCGCCCTCCTCGTAGCCGACGTAGCCGGGCGGCGCCCCGACCAGGCGCGAGACCGTGTGCCGTTCCTGGTACTCGCTCATGTCGAGCCGGATCATGTTGTCCTCGGTGTCGAAGAGCGCGGCCGCGAGGGTCTTCGCGAGCTCGGTCTTGCCCACGCCGGTCGGGCCCAGGAAGAGGAACGAGCCGATCGGGCGGCGCGGGTCCTTGATGCCGGACCGGGCGCGGATGACGGCGTCGGCGACGACCTGCACCGCCTCGTCCTGGCCGACGACGCGCTCGTGCAGGATGTCGGTCAGGCGCAGCAGCTTGTCCCGCTCCGCCTCCAGCAGGCGGTTCGTCGGGATGCCGGTCCAGCGGGCGACGATCCCGGCGATCTCGTCCGGCGTGACCACCTCGCGCAGGAGCCGATGCCCGCCCTGCTTGTCGCTGAGCCGCTCCTCCTCGGCCCTCAGCCGTCGCTCGAGCTCGGGCAGCCGGCCGAGGCGCAGCTGCGCGGCGCGGTCCAGGTCGTACTGGCGCTCGGCGAGGTCGGCCTCCCGGCGTACCCGCTCGATCTCCTCGCGCAGCTCCTGCACCTTGCGGATGGCCTGGCGCTCGGCGTTCCACTGGGCGCGCATGGCGTCGACCTCGCCGCGCAGGTCGGCGATCTCGCGGTGGATCTGGTCGAGGCGGGCGACACTGGCCGGGTCGGTCTCCTTGGACAGCGCCGCCTCCTCCATTTCGAGGCGCATGAGGCGGCGGGCGGCCTTGTCGAGCTCGGCCGGCTGCGAGTCGATCTCGGTGCGCAGCATCGCGCAGGCCTCGTCCACGAGGTCGATGGCCTTGTCCGGCAGGAAGCGGTCGGCGATGTACCGATGGGAGAGGCGGACGGCCGCCACGAGCGCCGCGTCGAGGATGCGGACCCCGTGGTACACCTCGAGGCGCTCCCGCAGCCCGCGCAGGATGGTGATCGCGTCCTCCTGGCTGGGTTCGGACACCAGGATCGGCTGGACGCGCCGCTCGAACGCCGCGTCCTTCTCGATGTGCTTGCGGTACTCCGCCAGCGTCGTCGCGCCGATCATGCGCAGCTCGCCGCGGGCCAGCATCGGCTTGAGCAGATTGCCGGCGTCCATCGCGCCCTCGGCGGCACCGGCGCCGACGACGGTGTGCAGCTCGTCGATGAACAGCAGGATGCGGCCCTGCGCGGCGGTAACCTCGCAGAGCACGGCCTTGAGCCGCTCCTCGAACTCGCCGCGGTACTTCGCGCCCGCGATCAGCGCACCCATGTCGAGCGCGAAGATCGTCTTGTCGCGCAGCCCCTCGGGCACGTCGTGGTTGACGATGCGCTGCGCCAGCCCCTCGACGATCGCGGTCTTGCCCACGCCGGGGTCGCCGACGAGCACCGGGTTGTTCTTCGTCTTGCGCGACACGATCTGCACCACGCGGCGGATCTCCTCGTCGCGGCCGATGACCGGCTCCAGCCGGCCCAGGCGGGCGTCGGCGACGAGGTCCCGCCCGTACTTCGACAGCGCCTCGTACGCCGCCTCGGGATTGGCCGAGGAGACCCGCTGCGCGCCGCGCACCGAGGTGAGCTCGTTCAGCAGCCGCTCACGGTTGACGCCCACGTTGTGTAGCCGCCGGCCCGCCGCGGTGGACGAGCCCTCGTCGACGAGCGCCAGGAGCAGGTGCTCGACCGAGACGTACTCGTCCTTGAGCCGCGCCGCCTCCCGTTGTGCCGCGTCGAGCAGCCGGGCCATCCGCTGGGTGATCGACACCTGCCCGGGCGGCACACCGGGGCCGGTGACGCTGGGGCGCCGGTTCAGGTCGGCCAGCACCTGCGCGCGCAGGTCGGCCACGTCGACGTCGCAGCCGCTCAGCAGCCGCACCGTGACACCCTCGGGCTGGTCGAGCAGGGCGAGCAGCAGGTGCTCGCCGTCGACCTCGGTGTGGCCCGCGCGGGTCGCCAGGTCCTGCGCCTCCGTCAGCGCCTGCCGGGACCGCTCGGTGAGCCGGTTCAGGTCCACGACCGCCTCCTCAGTTCGGCCTCGAGCTCATCGATGCGGGCGAGCAGGTCCAGCACCACGCCGACCGCGGCGTAGTTGAGCGGAAGAGCCGCCCGTAGCCGGCGGATCCGGGCGAGCCGGGCCAGCTGGGAGCCGGGGAACGCGGGCTCGCCCCGCAGGCCGGCGACCGGCTCCAGCAGGCCGAGCGCGACGAGGCGCGTGACCAGCTGGGGGTGGACGCCACCGGCGGCGGCGAACGCGTCCAGGGACAACGCGTCCAGGGACACGGATGGGCGATGGACGATCGCATAAGTCATCGGGTACTCCGCGGGTTGTACTTGGAGACCCTCGCCAGCTCCTCGAACAGCCGTCGTTCCTCGGCCGTCGGCGCCGGCGGGACCATGATCCTGATTTCGGCATAGAGGTCACCGGGGTTGCCGCGCGGGTTCGGCAGCCCCTGGCCGCGCAGGCGCAGCCGCCGCCCGGAGGACGAGCCGGCCGGCACGTCCAGGCGCACCTCCCCGCCAGCGGGGGTGCGCAGCGGCACCTCTGCGCCGAGCGCCGCCTCCCACGGCGTGACCGCGAGCCGCGCCGTGACGTCCCGGCCGGAGACGGTGTACCGCGGGTCGGGCGCCAGATGCACGATGAGGTACAGGTCGCCGGGCGGCCCCCCGCCGAGGCCTCCGGATCCCTGCCCGGCCAGCCGGATCCGCTGCCCCTCGGTGATCCCGTGCGGGATCGCCACCTCGTAGCGGTGCCCGCCCGGCAGGGTGATCGTGCGCCGGCCGCCGCGGTAGGCGTCCTCCAGGCCGATGGTGATCTCGGCCTCGGCGTCCGCGCCGGGCACGGCCCCGCCGCCGGAGCGCTCGCCGAACATGCCGCCGAGGAGGTCCTCGAGGTCGATGTTCTGGAATCCGGCCTCGAACCCGCCGCCGGGCGAACGGCGCCGGCCCGCCCCGGTTGCCGAGCCCGCCCCGGCGTACCGCCGCGACTCGAAGTCGTCGGGGACCTGGCGCCACTGGTCGCCGAACCGGTCGTACTTCGCGCGGCTCTTCGGGTCGGACAGCACGTGGTAGGCCTCGGTGATCCGCTTGAACCGCTCCTCGGCGCCCGGCTCCTTGCTGACGTCGGGGTGGCTGCGGCGGGCCAGCGTGCGGTACGCCCGCTGGATCTCCTCGACCGTCGCGGTCCTCGGCACGCCGAGCACCTGGTAGTAGTCATCCGCCATGGTCAGGCCGCTCCGAGCCGGGGGCCGAGCTGGAGGGCCTGGCCACCGCGACGATCGCCGGGCGCAGCAGGCCGCCCGGCCCGCCGTAGCCGGGGCGTACCACCCGAACCACCGTGCCGGGCGGCACCCGCGGGTCTTCGACCGCCTCGGCCGCCTCGTGCCGCGCGGGGTCGAACGGCTCGCCCTCGGCGCCGATCGGCTCGAACCCCAGCCGCGCCAGCGCGGACTGCGCGTCCTGGCGCACGTGGGCCACGCCCTGCACGATGGACTGCGGGTCGGCCTCGGCGTGGCGCAGCGCCAGGTCTAGGTGGTCGAGCACGGGCAGCCAGGCGGCGCTGACCCGCAGCCGCTCGGCCGCGGTGCGCTCCGCGATGAGCCGATCGCAGCGCTTGCGGGCGTTCTCGGCGTCGGCGGCGGCGCGGTGCCATCGATCCCGCAGCTCCTCGAGCTCGGCCGCGCCCCCCAGTCGCTCGGGGCCGCCGGCCTCGGGAGGTTCGGTGGGTTCGGTCGGCTCGGCGGCCTCGACGGGTTCGCCGGTCATGGCTCACCCGCCGGTGAAGTCGGCGTCGACGACGTCCTCGTCGGACGCGGCCCCGGACGGCTGCTGCGCCTGTTGCCGCGGTTGCTGCGCGGCACCGGCGAGGCCGTAGGTGACCTGCCGCAGGTCCGCGGTGAGGCCCTGCATCCGCTGCTGTTCGGCGTCCGGGTCCTTGACCGCCTCGCGGGCCTGCTGCACCAGCAGCTCGGCGCGGGCGCGCTCGTGCTCGGGCACCTGGTCGCCGTGCTCGTCGAGCATCCGCTGCACCTGGTACGCGGCGCCGTCGAGCTCGTTGCGCGCCTCGATCACCCGGCGCGTCCGCTCGTCGTCGGCGCGGTGCTGCTCGGCCTCGCGCACCATGCGCTCGACCTCGCTCTTCTCCAGCGTGCCGCTCTCGGTGATGGTGATCTTCTGCTCGCCGCCGGTGTCCTTGTCCCTCGCCGAGACGTTGAGGATGCCGTTGGCGTCGATGTCGTAGGTGACCTCGATCTGCGGGGCGCCGCGCGGGGCGGGCCGGATGTTCTCCAGCCGTACCCGGCCGAGCACCCGGTTGTCGGCGGCGCGCTCGCGCTCGCCCTGCAGTACGACCACCTCGACCGCGGGCTGGTTGTCCTCCGCGGTCGTGAACGTCTCCGTGCGCCGCGTCGGGATGGTCGTGTTGCGGTCGATGACCTTCGTCATGAGCCCGCCAAGCGTCTCCACGCCCAGCGACAGCGGGGTGACGTCGAGCAGCACGACGTCGCGCACCTCGCCCTTGAGCACGCCGGCCTGGATCGCGGCGCCGAGCGCGACGACCTCGTCCGGGTTGACGCTCATGTTCGGGTCCTTGCCGCCGGTGAGGCGCCGCACGAGCGCCTGCACGGCCGGCATGCGGGTCGCGCCGCCGACGAGGATGACCTCGTCGAGGTCGCCCGCGCTGACCTTGGCGTCGCTCATCGCCTGCCGCACCGGGCCCATGGTCCGCTCCAGCAGGTCGTGGGTCAGGTCTTCGAACACCGCCCGGGTGATCGTCATCGTCAGGTGCTTCGGGCCGTTGGCGTCGGCGGTGATGAACGGCAGGTTCACCTGCGTCTGCGGCACCGACGACAGCTCGATCTTGGCCCGCTCGGCCGCCTCGATGAGCCGCTGCAGCGCCTGCGGGTCCTTGCGCAGGTCGATGCCCTGCTCCTGCTTGAACTGATCGGCGATGTGGTCGACCAGCCGGTGGTCGAAGTTGTCGCCGCCCAGGTGGGTGTCGCCGGCGGTCGCGCGTACCTCCACGACGCCGTCGCCGACGTCGAGGATGCTCACGTCGAAGGTGCCGCCGCCGAGGTCGAACACCAGCACCGTCTCGTGGCCGGCCTTGTCCAGGCCGTAGGCGAGCGCGGCGGCCGTCGGCTCGTTGATGATGCGCAGGACCTCGAGGCCGGCGATGCGTCCGGCGTCCTTGGTCGCCTGCCGCTGGGCGTCGTTGAAGTACGCGGGCACGGTGATGACGGCCTCGGTGACCCGCTCGCCGAGGTACTTCGCGGCGTCGTCGGCGAGCTTGCGCAGCACCTGTGCGGAGACCTCCTCCGGCGAGATCAGCTTGCCGCGCACGTCGAACCGGACCGCACCCTCGGGACCGGAAACGACCTTGTACGTGACCGTCCTGGCCTCCTCGGTCACCTCGTCGAACCGGCGGCCGACGAAGCGCTTCGCCGACGTGATGGTGCCCTCCGGGTTCAGCGCCGCCTGACGTTTGGCGAGGTGCCCGACGAGACGCTCGCCGCCGGTGGTGTACGCGACGACGGACGGCGTGGTCCGGCTGCCCTCGGCGTTGGCGATCACCGTGGCCTGACCGCCCTCGAACGCGGCGATCACTGAGTTGGTCGTCCCGAGGTCGATGCCTACTGCCCTGGCCATGGGTCTCAGATCCTTCCGACGCGTGACGTCCTCTGTTCGACCTTCCGCCGGTGTACCGAGCGTCACTTCCTCTGGCCCGGATGAGCCGCCGGTCGCCCGGTGACCGGACCGTTCGCCACAGCTGAGCCGTTTACCCGCGCACCCCGCCGGGTAACCACAAAGGCTCATCGCACGGGAGGTGTATCCCAGTGAGGTACGTCGACTTCATCCAGAAGGTGGCGGAGCGCAGCGGCGGCGTCTCGCTCGGGAAGGCCGAGGCGATCACGACGGCCACGCTGCGGACGCTCGCCGAGCGCATCGTCGGCGGCGAGGCCCGCGACCTGGCCGCCCAGCTGCCCAAGGACCTTCAGGAGCCGCTCACGTCCGGCGTCGACCAGCCGGCCGAGCGCATGGCCCTCGAAGAGTTCGTGCACCGGGTCGCCGCCCGCGGCGAGGTCAACTTCACCCTCGCGCGGCAGGGCACCCGCGCCGTGCTGGAGACCCTGCGCGACGCGGTCAGCGAGGGGGAGTTCGACGGCGTGCTGGCGCAGCTGTCGCAGGAGTACCACGAACTGCTGCGGCCCGTGGCGAGCCGATAGGGCCTGGCGCGCCGGCCTCAGTCCAGCCGGTCTCAGTCCAGGTCGACGATCTCGCGGCCCAGCGGCCAGAAGGCGGCCGGGACCAGCTTGAAGTGCGCGATGCCGAACGGGATGCCGATGACGCTCGCGCACAGCGTGATGCCGGCGGTGATGTGCGTCAGGGCGAGCCACCATCCGGCGAGCACCACCCAGAGCACGTTGGCGAGCCCCGTAGCGACCCCGGAACCGCCGGACTTGGCGCGCACGGTGCGGCCGAACGGCCACAGCGAGTACACGGCCAGCCGCCACGAGGCGATCGCGAACGGGATCGTCACGACGAGCACGAAGCAGAGGGCGGCCGCGAGCGCGTAGCCGAGGAACAGCACCAACCCGCCGCCGAAGATGAGCCAGAGCACGTTGAGGACGAAACGGATCACACCCCGATCATGGCGCATGGACGCAACGGGCGGCCCTGATCGCCTCAGCCCGCGACGGCGCGGCGGACCCGGAAGGCGACGGCGATCTCGGCGACGCCGAGCACGATCGCCGTGATGCCGCTCAGCAGCACCAGGACCTGCAGGGACAGGCTCGGCCACGCCAGGAACAGCACGCCGACGGCGATCGACACCGCACCGATCCCGAGCAGCCACGCCCGCACGTCGCCGGTGGTGAACGCGCCCAGCAGTACCCCGGCGAAGCCGCTCAGCAGCCAGGCCAGGCCGATGAGCACCGACACCGCCACGACGCCGGCCGCGGCGTCGCGCAGGCACACCAGGCCGACGATCACCAGCAGGAGGCCGAAGGCGCCGTCGACGATCCGGCGCATCGGGACGCCCCGCGCCGACTCGTCGCGACCGGCCCCGCGGCCGGCCCGGAACGCGCCGAAGACGCGCATCAGGCCGATCACCAGTAGCCAGGCGCCGGCCATCAGGCCGACGAGTCGCAGCGTCACCTGCGGCCAGGCCAGCACCCCCAGGCCGAACAGCAGGGTGATCACGCCCGCGCTCAGCAGCGGCCAGAACGGCACCGTCACCGTGCCGCGCACGGCGCGAGTGGAGGCGCTCCCCGGAACGGTGGTCATCCTTCCCACCCCCCTTTGACGACACGATCAGCGTCGACCCGCCGGGCTCGGGGTCCATCGCCCGAGCCGGGTGAAACGATCGAAGTGGCGGCACGACGGGTGACATCGGGCGCCGGTGGGCTGCGGCCCCCCGCCGGGTGGCACGCGGGGCGGGCGGCGCCGCATCGACCGCGGCGGAAGCCGAATAATCCCGGCGTGCGCCTGCTGATCGCCGTGGTGGCCTGCCTGTCCCTGGCCGCGTGTGCCGCGTGTGGTGGCCCGGCGCGGCCCGGCCCGCCGGCGCCGTCCGCCGCCACGGCCCCCTCCGCCGCCGGGTCGCCGTCGCCCGCGGCACCGCCGAGCCCGTCGCCGTCACCGTCGTTCGCGCCGGTACCGGCCGGCTTCGTGGCGCTGTCCGATGTGGACGACAGCATCCTGTCCGACATCCGGTACGCCACCCCGCACAACTTCGTCGGCCGGCCGGTCACCGGATACCTCCGGCCGCGCTGCCTGCTCACCCGCCAGGCCGCCGAGGCGCTGCACCGCGTGCAGCAAAGGGCCCTTTCGCGGGGGTACAGCCTCAAGGTGTACGACTGCTACCGCCCCCAGCAGGCGGTCGACGACTTCATACGCTGGTCCGGCGACGCCGACCAGCGCATGAAGGGCGAGTTCTACCCGCGCGTCGACAAGTCCGCGCTCTTCGACGACGGCTACATCGGCGGGCCCACCGCGCACAGCCGGGGCAGCACGCTCGACCTGACGCTGGTGGCGATGCCGGGGCGCACGCAGCCGCCGTACCGCGCGGACGACCCACTGGTGTCGTGCACGGACCCGGCGGACCAGCGGTTCCCGGACAACACCGTCGACATGGGCACCGGCTTCGACTGCTTCGACCCGCTGGCCCACACGGCGGCGGCGGGCCTGAGCGCGGCGGAGCGCGACAACCGGGCGCTGCTGACCGGCCTCATGTCCGCCGGCGGCTTCAAGAACTACCCGAAGGAGTGGTGGCACTACACCCTCAATGGCGAGCCGTTCCCGGACACGTACTACAACTTCCCGGTCGCCTGACGGACCCGCACCCCTCAGTCCTCGTCGACGCGCAGGGCCCCCGACGGGCAGCCGAGCACGGCCTGACGGGCCGCCTCGTGCAGGGCCGGCGGGGGTTGCTTGTCGAGCAGGATCACCACACCGTCCTCCTCGCGCTGGTCGAAGACCTGAGGCAGCAGCAGCGCGCACTGGCCGGAGGCCACGCACACGCCGGTGTCGGCGCTGATCTTCACCGATCCATCTCCGTTCACCACGTCACGGGTACCTCATCCACACCACCGGTGAGCCGGTTGTGCCGGATCTGGATGTCGTCCAGGCCGACGGTGAGGCGCAGGCCCGGGAAGCGGCGCAGCAGAGCGGGAAACACGGTGCGCAGCTCGGTGCGGGCGAGGCTGGCCCCGATGCAGACATGGGCGCCGTGACCGAAGGCGAGGTGCGCGTTGGGCCGCCGGCCCGGGTCGAACTCGGCCGGGTCGGCGAAGACCGAGGCGTCGCGGTTGGCGGCGTTGCTGGAGATGATGACCGCCTCGCCGCGGGCGATGGTGACGGCGCCGACCTCGACGTCCTCGTGGGCGTACCGCACCAGCCCCAGTCCGCCGGGCGCGGTGATGCGCAGGATCTCCTCCACGGTCGGACCCACCTCGGCGTCGGGGTCCGCGGCGAACCGGTCGCGCCGGCGCGGGTCGGCGAGCAGTAGCAGGACGCCAAGATCGATGCGGGTCGAGGTAGTCTCGTGCCCGGCGAAGATGAGCCCGGCGGTGAGGCGGGCCAGCTCGTCCTCGGTGAACGTGGGGTCCTCGGCCTGCGCGGCGACGAGGTCGGAGATGACGTCGAGACCGGGCGTGCGCCGCTTGGCCTCGGCGAGCCCGAGGGTGTACGCCTTGAACTCCTCCAACGCCGCCCGCGCGTCGGCACCGCCGTCGATGAGGCCGATGCGCTGGGACAGCTGCCGGAAGTGGGCGCGGTCGGCGTAGGGCACGCCGAGCAGCTCGCAGATGACGAGCACCGGCAGCGGGAAGGCGAGCAGCTCGTGCAGGTTGACCGGCTCGCCCGGGCGGGCGTCGTGGGCGGCCTGCATGTCGTCCAGGCAGCGGGCGGTGAGCTCCTCGATCCGTCCGGCCAGGCGGCGCATCCGCGGCGCGGAGAACGCCGGCACCAGCAGGCGACGCATCCGGGTGTGCTCGCGCTCCTCGGTGTCGTAGTCGCCGGACGGCCCGTCGAGCACCGCCGCGTGCGAGATCCGGGCCGCCTCCTGTGGCGCCGGGTGGGAGCGGCCGAAGCGGCGGTCGCCGAAGATCTGCCTCGCCTCGGCGTAGGCGGTCACCAGCCAGGCCGGGTCGCCGGCGGGCGTGGTGACCTGGGTGAGCGGGGCCTCGCGGCGCAGCACGTCGTACAGCGGGGCGATGTCGAGGACGTTGGGCCGGTCGAAGGGCAGCTGCGGCCGGGCCTGGGCCGTCACGGTCATGACGCTCCTCCGCGCGGTGCGATCGGGGACGACAGAATTCGTCAATGTCGATGCAAGGCTAACACGGCGTCACCGGTTCGAGCCTGCCCGTGACGACGGCGCGCGGCCTCACCCGCCGGACGGTACGTTTGGCTGTCATGACGGGGGAGCCATGAACGATCCCGACGGCCCGGCCCACGCCGACGCGCGGCTGTGGGCGCAGCGGGCGCTGGCGCGGTTGCGTGCCGAGGCGGCCGCCGAGACGCCCGTAACGCTGCGCCGCTACCCGCTTCCGGCGGCGTGGGGTGTCTCGCTGTACTTGCAGGACGAGTCGCAGCGTCCTACCGGAAGCCTCAAGCACGGATTGGTCCGCCGGCTGATGGAGGACGCGGTCGCCCGCGGCGACATCGGCGAAGGAACAACCGTGGTCGAGGCGACGGCCGGCAACACGGCGGTCGCCACCGCCTACTTCGCAGCCATGCTTGGGCTGCCCTTTGTTGCAGTCGTGCCGGGCAAGACGCCACCGGCGAAGCGGGAGCGAATCGAGCGATACGGTGGCCGCTGCCACCTGTTCGATCCGCCGGCCGCCATATACGACGAGGCCGGCAGGCTCGCGGCGGAACTCGGCGGCCATTACCTCGATCACCTGACCTCCGCGGCGCATGTCGAGGATTGGCGCGGCTTCGACAGTGCCGGCGCCACCCTGACCGCACAGACCATCGCGCGCGAAGGCAGCCCGCCCACGTGGGCTGTCGTTGGCGCCGGCACTGGGACGACCAGCGCGACCCTGGGCCGGCACCTGCGCTATCACGGGTATCCCACCCGACTCGTGGTGGTGGACCCGGAGAACTCCGCTTACTGGCCCAGCTGGGTCACCGACTACCCGGGATACGGAACCGGGATGCCGTCACGGATCGAAGGCATCGGCCGCCCCCGTGTCGAACCGGCGTTCCTGCCCACGGTCGTAGATCTCATGATTCCCGTACCCGACGCGGCGAGCGTCGCTGCCATGCGTCATCTCGCGGCCACTACCGGCTGGTCGGTCGGCCCGTCGACCGGCACCAATCTCTGGGGTGCCCTGCGCATCGCCCACGGCATGCTCCAGCGCGGTGAAACGGGCAGCATCGCCACCCTGATCTGCGACGGTGCCGCCGCCTACCGCGGCACCTACTACGACGACGCCTGGACCCGGGAGAAGAAGCTCGACCCGAACCCCTACATCGCAGTGATCGACCGCTTCCTCGCCCACAGCGAGTGGACCGAACCCGGCACACCGAAGCCCGGCTGAGGTCTCAGCCGGGCTTTCGGTGACTGGTTGCGTTGGTTCAGATGAGCCAGCGGTTGCGTTGGACGAGGGGGAGTTTGGCCCAGCGGCGGCCGAGGCCCCAGGTGTGGCCGGTGTAGGCGGCGGCGAGGGCGATCATGACGATGGCGTAGATGAGGTGGTAGTCGGTCAGCGGGTTGGTGGAGCCGGTGGGGGTGCCTTCTGCAGCGGCCCGGTGTTGACGGAGGCGAGGAAGCCTTTGGTGGGGCTGCCGCCGTTGATCCAGGCTTTGGCTTCGGGGGTGGCGTAGCCGAGGCCGAAGGTCTTGTCGGCGAAGGCCCAGAGGAAGACGAAGGGACCCGCGTCCCCTCACCACCGGGACCTCCTGCCGACCCGCTCGCGCCTGTCCGCGAGGCGTCAGGGCTCGGCACCGGCACGGGTCAGGAGGTAGCCCAGCGCGGACAAGCCCGACATCACGGCGGCGACGAACAGGTTCACCGGCACGCCGGCGACGCGCGGAAGCTCCCCTGGCTCATCCTCGGCCTCGGACCCGGGCACCGCCTCTGCGATGAAGAACGGCACGTAACTGAAGATCGGATGCAGCGCGGCGATCTTCAACCCGAGTTCCCGCTCCTCGCGGGTTCCCGGGCGCCGCAGCAGCCACAGGGACACGATCGACCAGCCCACGTCGGTGGCGACCGCCGACGCCGTGTGGAAGCGGGCGTGCGGCTTCCAGCTTGGATTGAAGACGTGGGTGCGGTTCAGGTCCGCCATGGCATGAACCACCCCACTGCCCACCACGGAGGCAGTGACAAGCAGCCGGCCGATGCTCCTCATCATGCCCGGCCCAACTGCCCGGCGCCGGTCCGGCCAAACAAGCGCTGCGGCCAACTTCCCTGCTCACGACGCGAGTGGTGGTGGCTCCGCTACGCTGGGATGGTGCTGATCAGGACCGGCCTGTTGCGGTTCGACCCGCACAACGGGCACATGCTGTTGCACACCCGCCGCAAGGGTGTCGTCTCGACCGTCGGCCACGACCTGACCATCGAGGTGACCGACTGGTCGGTGCGGATCGACATTCCAGAGACCGGACCGGCGGGTGCCACCGCGACGGCCCATGTCGAGCTGGGATCCTTGGTCGTGCGGGAGGGCACCGGTGGTGCGCTTCCGCTGTCCGACAAGGACCGGAGCGAGATCGAGAAGAACGCCAGGCGGACGCTGGACGTCGGTCGCCACCCGGCGGCCACCTTCGAGTCCGCCCGCGTCGTCACGGGCGACGACCACGCCACGATCAGCGGAACGCTCACGCTGCACGGGGTCGCCGCCCCGATCGACGTCCAGGTTCGCGAGGTGACGCCCGAGCGGTACCGCGCCACCACGGTGGTGACCCAGTCGGCGTACGGAATCAAGCCGTACTCGGCCTTTCTCGGCGCGCTCAAGGTCCGAGACGACGTCGAGGTGGAACTCGAGGTCGAGCTCGAACACTGACAACCGTGACGCGGCGGTCGAGCACGCGCTGGAACGGTATCTGGACGCTCAGCATCAGGCCATGAGCGTTCTGGAGTCCGCATCGACGATCGCGGAGTCGGCTGCGGCGTTCGCCCGGCCGATGGTGAGTGCGCTGGCAGCGGGTGGTCGCGATTTGTTGGCCATGCGGACCGTGGCGCGGATCGGGACCGACCCGCCGCGGGGATGGGACCGTCTGGCCGACTGCTGAAGGTGAACCTTCCGGGCTTCCGACGTTCACCGGATTTCTCCGGGTACTTCAGCGACTGACTCTCTCCCAGCAGCGCTTTCGCGCCATCTGACATTATGGACTGCCATTCGGGGCGGTGATTTCTGTCGGGTTCTGGGATAATAAAATGCATGGGGCAGCTGGGATTGTTGTGTGTCCTGAACGCGGAGAGTGCTCGTGTAGGTCGGGTTTCTTGATGCGGTGCTGCGTGGGAGATGAAGGTTTGGCCCTTCGGAACCGTCCTGCGGAGGGTGGTTTCAAACCGGCTCATGCTGCGTTGGTTGATGACCGTCGTGGTGAGCGATGAGGAAAAGGCGCCACTTGAAGGCGTCAGGTGGGGATCGGGAAGGCGAGCGTAAGCGAATCATTGATGACGTGTCGAAACTGCTAGGTGACATCAGAACCGGGGCGTGACAATGGTCCTGGGATAAGTTTGGCGGGCGTTCCGCTTACTGGCCAGACGGTGTCCGGCATGAAGATGGCGCGAGCCCGGTCTGCGGCTTTCACGTGGAACAGGAGAAGGCGTGCCTCGACATTACTCGGCCTCGGTTCGGGTCGGGTGAGAGGGAGTATCCCGAAGCGGGAAGACCGTGAGGGAGTGAGTACCGTCGCGGGGCGCGCTGGCGGACCGGCCTGTAGTAGTGATGAAGGTCCTGTAACGGGACCGGAGCGAAGGGGCCGGGTTGTTCGTGACTGGTTCGTTCGATCAACCGGATGCTGTGTCCGGGAGGAGTCGCGTGGACGGGTTGAAAGCACCAGGCAAGTCGTTTGACATTTCGAAACGTGCAGTGTGGGAGGCGTGGGAGAGAGTCAGAGCGAACAGGGGCGCACCGGGGGTGGACGGGAAGACGATTGCGGCGTTCGAAGCCGATCTGAAGGGAAACCTGTACAAGGTTTGGAATCGGATGTCATCGGGATCGTATTTCCCGCCTGCGGTGCGTGCGGTGGAGATTCCGAAAGCGCATGGGACGGGCATCCGCGTGCTGGGGGTGCCGACCGTGGCTGATCGGGTCGCGCAGACGGTGGTGGCCCGGGAGTTGGAAAAGAGGGTCGATCCGGCCTTCCATCCGGACTCCTACGGATACCGCCCGAATCGTTCCGCGCTCGATGCAGTCGCGAGATGCCGGCAGCGGTGCCGGCGGGCGAACTGGGTGATCGATTTGGATATCACCAAGTTCTTCGACAGTGTGCCGTGGGATCTCGCGATCAAGGCCGTCGAGGCGAACACCGAGCTTCCGTGGGTGGTGCTGTATGTGAAACGGTGGTTGGAAGCGCCGTTGCAGCACGCCGACAAGTCGTTGCAGATCCGGGATCGGGGAACCCCGCAGGGGTCCGCGGTCTCGCCCGTGCTGGCCAATCTGTTTCTGCACTATGCGTTCGACTTGTGGATGGCCCGGGAGTTCCCGCGTGTCGAGTTCGAACGGTATGTGGATGACGCGGTGGTGCATTGTGTCAGCGAGGCCCAGGCGCGCACAGTGCTGGCGGCTCTCCGGGAACGGATGGCGCAGGTTGGGCTGGAGTTGCACCCGGACAAGACCCGGATCGTGTACTGACGTGATCTCAACGAGATTGCGGTAGGTACCGGTATTCGAAGTGTGTGAGATGCAGAGCTGCGGCGACGATGTCGCCGAGTGTGCGAGGGCTG
>NZ_JBFAZX010000059.1:0-14977 GCF_040689395.1 Dactylosporangium sp. NPDC051484
TGCGTGACCGGACCAGGTCACGTCGTTATTCTCCGGCGAAGGAGCAGTTCCGCCGGGAGCATGCCCGGCATCGGGACTGGGGCCTGGCCAAACGCTACGCCGAGAAGCTCCGCCGTCTGCGTGGTGACACCCCGCCGGCGGTCAGTGACCAACGGGACAGATCGGTGCAGGAGCCGGTGCCGCCCTCGCCGCCTCCGCCGGTCACGCCATCTGACCAGGCAAAACGTCCCGCGAGCAGCACCGCGGCAAACGACTGCGATCCCGCGCCGCGCCAGGTGGGCGGCGCCGGGCGGCCCGGTCCCGTCCCGAAGCGTCGTCGCGCGTCCACGCCACAGCTGCGCCGGCCCGCCGGCCCGGCAACGCATCGAATGGTCGGCGGCAATACACGACCACCGGTGCATCGCGGCCGTCTTTCCACAATGCCACACACGGCCGGGCGGCATTTCCGACGAATACTCCGCAAGGCGCGAATAAGCAACCGATGTCCCCATGGACCGCCGTTGCCGATTCCCGAATTTCTCGACAATGGCCATCGCCCGCGCGACGCGCACATCGGCGTGACCGTAAAGATCACGATGATCACCACCATGAGCGCGAGCGCGGCTACGTCAGCCCGAATAGCTGAGATCCTGAACGATCAGGAATTCGGGCGGATACCCGTAACCACACGGTGCCTCGGCTTCGCGGGTCGTCATAGGGATACAGAGATTGAATCGTCAGGTTTAGATCAAGGCTGGCGCGGCGTGTTGACGTGACCGTGGTCGATGGGTGGCGTATCTGGTTCGGGTGCGCTATCCCGATGGTGGTGGGCTGACGGCCGAGGACGGAGCCCGACGTGAGGCGGTCCGGTTGCGGGCTGCGGAGTTGTTCGCGCGGGACGTGCCGGTTCCGGAGATTGCCGGGCGGCTGCGGGTGTCGCACAACGCGGTGTACGTGTGGCGACGGCGATGGCTGGCCGACGGTGCAGCCGGGTTGGCCTCCAGGGGTCCGTCCGGTACTGGCTGCCGGCTGTCCGACGCCCAGCTCGGCGCGCCGCGGCTGCTCTCGTGGAGGGTCCGGTCGCGCACGGCTACGTCGAGGATCAGCGCTGGACGTTGGCCCGGGTGGCGGACCTGATTGCCCGGCTGTTCCGGCAGCGGTACACCCTGCGTGGTGTGTCGATGCTGTTGCATCGCATCGGATTCAGCCCGCAGGTGCCCAAGCATCGGCCGGTCGAACGTGACGAGGCGGCGATCGCGACTTGGCGGCGGGAGGTGTGGTCGCAGGCAAAATAGTGGCGGCCGAGCGTGGGGCGTGGATCTGTTTCGAGGGCGAGGCAGGTCATACGCTACGGCCGCCGAAAGCCCGCACCTGGGCTCGGCGCGGCCGGACACCGGTGATTGCGGTGTCCGGTAAAGGTTCCGGCCGGATCTCGGTGGCCGGACTCGTCTGCGTCAAGCCCGGGCAACGCACACGCCTGCTGTACCGGATCAAGGTCCACCGTCGGCGGAAGGGCGAGCGGCGCAGCTTCGCCGAGACCGACTACGCCGCCCTGCTCGACGCCGCCCACCAGTACCTCAAGGCCCCGATCGTGTTGATCTGGGACAACCTCAACACCCACGTCAGCGCCGCCATGCGCGAACTCGCCGCCCACCGGGACTGGCCCGAGGGCGTCTGGTCGCACGTCAAACGCAGCCTGGGCAACCTCGCCGTGACCGGCGTGGACCAACCTCGCCGCCGTGGTGAAGAACCGGCTCAAGCGCATCCAGTACCGCCCGGGCCTGCCAACGAGCTTCCTCACCCACACCGGCCTGACCCTCGACCCCGAACCGCCATAACCCTGACGCTTCAATCTCTGTAGCGACGCGACCGCTCATCCCAGGGCGAGGCTCGGATCGGCGCGGACCCGGGCCCGCAGCTTCGTCCAAGAAGTCGGCGCGGCGGATCGCAGGTACGTACATCCTTGGTCGCATTTCCCTGGTGTACGCCCGGATGGTGGAATCGGGGGGTGAAAGGGCGCGCCGTCGATCTCGTTCTCGCCGGCAGCGGGCTGGGCGCGGGCGCGCTGATGTTCGCGACCGGGCAGTACCAGGCTCACGTCACGCCGTCGTGGTTGTTCGTGCCGCTCGCGGTGTGCTGCGGGGCGCTGCTGCTGCGCCGGACCGCCCCGCTGGCCAGTGTGCTGGTCGGCACCGCGGCGGTGGCGGCCGACATCGCGATCGGACCCTCGCTCGCCACGCCGCTGGTGTACACCCAGGTGCTGTACGACGCCTGCGTGCACGGGCGCGCGGCCCTCGCCCGGGTGCTGCTGGCCGCGTCAGTCGTCGGGTCCGTGATCACGGCCGTCGCGTGTCTCGTCGTGGTGCGCGACGTCCGGGCGCTCGGGCTCGCCGTGCTGCTCGCCCTGGTGACCGTGGTGCCGGTACTGACCGGCAACCATGTGCGGCACCACCGTGACCAGGCCGCCGCCGCGCGCCGCTTCGCCGAGCAGGTCGCCCGGCTCGCCGAGGCCGACCGGGCGGGCGCGGTCGCGGCCGAGCGGGCCGGCATGGCCCGGGAACTGCATGACGTGATCGCCAACCACCTCAGCGCCGCGGCGATCCACGCCACCGCGGCGCTGTCGGCCGACCTGGGCCCGGGCGGCACCCGGCAGGCGCTCACGGTGATCCGGGAGAACAGCGTCGCGGGCCTGGCCGAGATGCGGCGGATGGTCGGGTTCCTGCGTGCGCCGGCCGCCCTGCCCGAGCACGCCCCCGGCGGGCTCGGCGCGCTGGACGACCTCGTCACGCGCGCCGGGCTGCCGGTCTCGCTCGAACTGCGTGGCGCGACCGGGGACGTGCCGGTGAGCGTGGACCTGGCGGCGTACCGCATCGTGCAGGAGTCGCTGACCAACGCCCTCAAGCACGGCGACGGCGGCCCGGTCAGCGCGGAGGTCGTGTGCACGGCGGGCGCCGTGGACATCCGGGTCCGCTCCGGGCTGGCGCGGCACACGCCCAGCGGGGACGGGGCCGGGCTCATCGGCATGCGCGAGCGGGCGGCGCTGCTCGGCGGCACGCTGAGCGCCGGGCCGGACGGCGACCGCTGGGTCGTGGCCGCACACCTGCCCTGGGACGGACCGTGAGCGGTACAAAGCGGACCGGAGCGCAGCGCGGGTGACGGCGTGAGCGGGAGCGGGATCCGGGTGCTCGTCGCGGACGATCAGCCGGCGGTACGTGCCGGGCTGGTGCTCATCCTGCGCTCGGCGCCCGGCATCGAGGTGGTCGGCGAGGCGCCCGACGGGGCCGCGGCGGTCGAGCTCGGCCTGCGGCTGCGCCCCGACGTGGTGCTCATGGACCTGCGGATGCCCCGCGTGGACGGCATCGCGGCGACCCGGGACCTGGTCGCCGGCGGGATTCGCGGGGTGCTCGCGCTGACCACGTTCGACCTCGACGAGTACCTCTTCGGCGCGCTGCGGGCGGGCGCGGCCGGTTTCCTGCTCAAGGACGCCTCCGCCGAGGAGCTCGTCGACGCGGTCCGCGCGGTCGCCCGCGGTGACGGCATCGTCGCCCCGGCGGTGACCCGGCGGGTCCTGGCCGCCTTCGCGGGGCCGGCCGCGGGGCAGGCGGTGACCGGCCCGGTGCCGGTGGGTCTGCTCACCGCCCGCGAGCGGGACGTCCTGGCGTGCCTCGGCGAGGGGCTGTCCAATGCCGCGATCGCCGCCCGGCTCGGCATCGCCGAGGCGACCACGAAGACCCACGTCAGCCGAATCCTGGCCAAGCTGGGCTTGCAGAGCCGCATGCAGGCCGCGCTGGCCGCCCGCGCGCTCACCCCACCGGAGCGGTGACCCGATCAGCGACCTCAAGTCGCTGCCGGAGACCGGCGCCGCCTTCGGGGACTGAGTCATCCAATCTTTTCCGGGCATGAATCGCGACATAACCGGCGTCGGGTGGGCACATGCGAGGCATTGACGAACGCAATCGTCCCATGTTGACTCATGTCACCAATGCGACGACCGTCCTCGGCCCCGCGAATCGGCGGGCGTGGGCCGCGGACGGTCCCGCACGACACCCCGAAGGAGATGGACCGTGGGCAAGCCCCGCCGACGAGCCCTGCTGGCGGCCGCCACCGCCGCGCTGGGCACGCTCGTCGCCGTCGCCGTGCACGGCGGCAGCGCCAGCGCCTCGACCACCGACCAGGCGTTCAACCCGGGCACCGGCGTGCTCGACGTCGACTACGCCGGCTACCTGTCCAAGCACGACGTCGTCTACAACAGCCCGCAGACCAACCCGTTGTACGGCCTGACGGTCGGCAACGGCAAGACGGGCGCCATGGTGTGGAACCAGAACGGCCTCACCATGCAGGTGTCCAACGTGGACCTCTCGGAGCAGTCCGCCTACGCCGCCGGGCTGGTCAACCTGAACACCAGCCCGGGGCTGGACACCGGGTACACCACCTACCAGCAGCGGCTGTCGCTCTACGACGGGACGCTGAGCACGAAGTACGACAACAACCGCACCGTGACCGTGCTCGGCGTGCCGGGCTCGGAGGTGATGGGCATCCACGTGGACGACTCGCGCACGGGGCTGGGCACCACCACGCTCGACCTGAGCATGTGGGACCCCAACTCGGTGACCAACAGCGGCGACGTGCCCAACCTGACCACGTGGAAGACGGTCGGCACGTTCAACGACGCCACCGTCGCCGGGTTCAGCCGCGGCATCGGTGACCCGAACGGATTCGGGTACACCTTCGCCGCCACCGTCGAGGGCGCCTCGTTCACCACGCAGGTGCTCAACGGTACCCAGGTACGGCTGAACATCACGCCGAGTTCGAGCTACACGATCTGGTACACGGCGGCGAGCCGGAAGAACTCGCCGAACCAGGACTCGGTCGCCCAGGCGCGCAGCCAGCTCACCGCGGCGAAGAACACCGGTTACGCGGCGAACCTGAACAACTACCGCAACTTCTGGCACGCGTTCTGGGCGAAGTCGTTCGTGCAGTACAGCGGCGCGGCCGGCACCGGTGACTACCTCGAGAACGTGTACTACCTGGCGACGTACATGATCGCCGCCGGGGGCTACGGCAACTACCCGTTCCACTTCATCAACGGCGTGTTCCGCGCGACGCAGGACAACACCAAGTGGAGCAACGGCTACTGGTACTGGAACCAGCGCGACGTCTACAACTCGATGCTCGCGTCCAACCACGTCGACCTGTTCGCCACCGAGAACAGGCTCTACAGCCGCAACTTCAACGCGCTGAAGGCGTACACCCAGACGCGCTACGGCGTCGACGGCTTGTGGACGCCGGAGACCATGGGCTGGGACGGCAACGCGCGCGGCACCGTCAACTCCGACTACGTCAACGACATCTACTCCACCGGCACCGAGGCCGCCTACAACATGTACCTGCAGTACCGGTACAGCAACGACACCGCGTATCTGCAGAGCACCGCGTATCCGTTCATGCGCGAGGTCGTGAAGTTCTACCAGGCCAAGCTGTCGCGCGACCCGAACACCGGCCGGTACTTCATGGCCAGTTCCAACGCGCACGAGACCTACTGGGACGTGAAGAACGCGATCACCGACCTGGCCGCGGTCCGGCTGATCTTCCCGCTGACCATCGCGGTGAGCAACCAGCTGGGCCTGGACGCGAACCTGCGGGCCGGCTGGCAGCAGGTGCTCGACAACATCGAGCCGTACAAGGTTGGCAACGGCGCCTGGTTGCCGCACGACCCGCCGGCACCGGCCCAGCAGCGCAACGGCGAGAACGTCACGGCCGAGCTGATCTGGCCCTACGACCTGACCGGCATCGGGGCGAGCGACTACCAGACCGCGCTCAACAGCTGGAACACCCGCCCCAACCCGTACAGCAACGTGTGGGCCAACGACGCCGTGCAGGCGGCCCGGCTGGGCCTGGGCGACCAGGCGCTGTCCGGCATGAAGCTCATGCTGCAGCGGTACCAGAACTACCCCAACGGCATGACCAACAACACCAACGGCGTCTTCGAGTACCTCGGCGTGCACCTGGCCGCGACGAACGAGGCGCTGCTGCAGTCCTACAACGACAGGATCCGGGTGTTCCCGGCGGCGCCGAACGACGCCAGCTTCGCCGGCAGGTTCACCCTGCTGGCCAAGGACGGGTTCCTGGTCAGTTCCGAGCGGGAGGGCAACGAGACCAAGTACGTCGGCGTCAAGAGCCTCTACGGCAAGCAGGCGCGCGTGGTGAACCCGTGGGGCACGCAGGAGATCCGGGTCCGCCGGGCCTCCGACAACGCGGTGCTCGCCACCACCACGGCCGGTGAGGTCGCCTTCGCCACCGCCGCCGACACGGTGTACGTCGTGGAGCGCACCGCCAAGCCGCTGAGCGCCTACGGCAAGACGACGCTGACGGGCACCGCGAACAACGGCGTGAAGTCGCTGTCGGGCACCGCCTCGACGCTGGGCACGCCCGGCTCCGGCCAGCCCGGGCTGGTCAACGACACCGCGCTGACCTACGACGCCGGCTGGGGCTACGGCGCCGGGCGCGGCTACGGCGACTACAACGACGACGCCCACTACACCACCACCGTGGGCGCGGCCGCGAGCTACACGTTCACCGGCACCGGCGTGGAGTACCTGTCCGAGCGCTTCAACGACATGGGCAACGTCGATGTGTACATCGACAACGTGTTCCAGGCCAACGTCAACCTCAACGTGGCGGGCGCCCGCCAGGCGCAGCAGGTGGTGTTCAGCAAGACCGGCCTGGCCGGCGGCTCCCACACGATCCGGATCGTCAACAAGACGACCTCGTGGGGCATGGTCGACGCGCTGCGGATCATCACCGGCGGTTCGCCCTCGGGCGTGTCGAGCCTGCGGGCGCAGGTCAACTCGATGTACGTCAGCGCCGACAACGCCGGGGCGAACCCGTTGATCGCGAACAAGGCCGCGGTCGGCACCTGGGAACAGTTCGACGTCATCGACCTCGGCGGGGGCAACGTGGCCCTGAAGGCCCGAGTCAACAACAAGTACGTGTGCGCGCAGAACGCCGGGGCCGGCCCGCTCATCGCCAACCGTGACGCGGTCGGGGCGTGGGAGACGTTCAAGCTGATCCGCAACTCCGACGGCAGCGTCAGCCTCCAGGCGGCGGTCAACGGCAAGTACGTGGTCGCGGAGAACGCGGGCGCGGCGGCGCTGATCGCCAACCGGGACGCCATCGGGCCGTGGGAGAAGTTCGACCTCATCTCCTCCTGACCAACCGAGCAAGACGTGCCGGCCGCGGGGCCCCGCGGCCGGCACGCCGGCCCTGCCGCCGCGTCGGCGTCACGACGGCAGGGTGTCACCCGGCGGTCCCGGCGGTGGCTCCACCCATCGAACCATGGGCAACCTTCGACTCGATAGTGAACATCCGAGGTATCCCGGCGTCAAGAGCGCGCCGAACTTCCGATCGTCGCCACAAAAGCCTTGCCATCGGCCACCGCAGCCTGCTAAACATCGGATGTCTTGGCGAGGATCAACTGAGGGCGGGGTCGATGACCAACCGGTTCGTGGCGCTGGACACCTACGACGTGCGGTTCCCGACGTCCCAGCAGCTGGACGGGTCCGACGCGATGAACCCCGATCCCGACTACTCCGCCGCGTACGTCGTGCTGCGCACCGACGCCGTCGACGGCCACGAGGGGCACGGATTCGCCTTCACGATCGGGCGCGGCAACGAGGTGCAGACGGCGGCCATTCACGCGCTGCGCCCGTATCTCATCGGACGTCTGGCCAAGGAGGTCCTCGACGACCTCGGCGGCCTGTGGCGGGAGCTGGTGCACGACTCCCAGCTGCGCTGGCTCGGGCCGGAGAAGGGCGTCGTGCACATGGCGATCTCCGCCGTGGTCAACGCCCTGTGGGACCTCAAGGCGAAGCGGGCCGGGCTGCCGCTGTGGCAGCTGCTGTCCTCGATGCCGCCGGAGGAGCTCGTCGATCTCGTCGACTTCCGGTATCTCACCGACGCCCTCACCCGCTCCGAGGCCCTGGACATCCTGCGCCCCGGGGTGCAGGGCCGCGAGGAGCGCATCGCCACGCTGCTCGCGGACGGCTACCCGGCGTACGCGACCTCGCCGGGCTGGCTGGGCTACGACGACGACAAGCTCGCCCGGCTGTGCCGCGAGGCCCTCGACGCCGGGTTCACGCAGATCAAGCTCAAGGTCGGCGCCGACCTCGACGACGACCTGCGCCGGATGCGGGTCGCCCGCGAGGTCTGCGGCCCCCACGTGCGCATCGCCGTCGACGCCAACCAGCGCTGGGACGTCGGCACGGCCGTGGAGTGGGTGCGTGCCCTCGCGCCGTACGACCCGTGGTGGGTCGAGGAGCCCACCTCGCCCGACGACGTGGTCGGCCACGCCGAGATCGCCCGCCGCATCGCGCCGATCCCGGTCGCCACCGGCGAGCACGTGCAGAACCGGGTCGTGTTCAAGCAGCTGCTGCAGCTGCGGGCGGTCTCCTTCGTCCAGCTCGACGCCGCCCGCGTCGCCGGGGTGAACGAGAACGTGGCGATCCTGCTGCTGGCGGCCAAGTTCGGCGTCCCGGTGTGCCCGCACGCCGGCGGCGTCGGCCTGTGCGAACTGGTCCAGCACCTGTCGATGTTCGACTACGTGGCGGTGTCGCGCAGCATGCGCGACCGCGTCATCGAGTACGTGGACCATCTGCACGAGCACTTCATCGACCCGGTCCGGCTGCGCGAGGGCCGCTACCTCGCGCCGACCGCGCCCGGGTTCAGCTCCACCATGCGGGCCGACAGCCGTGCCCGCTACGCGTTTCCGGACGGTCCCATCTGGAATTCCCACACCCCCTGAGGAATGGTCATGAGACTGCTGCCACCCCTCGTCGCCGCCGCGCTCGTCGTCACCCTCGCGGCATGTGACGCAACCGCCGAGCCCGCCGGCACCGCATCCGGCGGTGCCGGCGCCCAGATCGCCGTCGACCTGCCGCGGGCCGACTCCGACTTCTGGAACTCCTACGCGAAGTACATCCCGCAGTTCGCCAAGGACAGCGGCATCAACCTGATGACGCCGACCAACTCGCAGAACGACATCGCCAAGCTCGTGGCCAACACGCAGGCATTGACGAGCCAGGGCGCGAAGGCGATCGTGATGGCACCGCAGGACACCGGTGCGATCGCCAGCACGCTCGGCACCCTGGAGCAGAAGAAGATCCCCGTGGTCACCGTCGACACCCGGCCCGACAAGGGCAAGGTCTACATGGTGGTGCGCGCCGACAACCGGGCCTACGGGCAGAAGGCGTGCGAGTTCCTCGGCCAGAAGCTCGGCGGCAAGGGCAAGGTCGTTGAGTTCCAGGGCTCGCTGTCCTCGGTCAACGGCCGGGACCGCTCCGAGGCCTTCGCCGAGTGCATGCAGCAGAAGTTCCCCGGCATCACGGTCTTCGCCGAGCCCACCGACTGGGAGGGCGCGAAGGCGTCGGCGGCGTTGCAGACCCGCCTGACCCAGCACCCCGACATCAACGGCATCTACATGCAGGCCGGCGGCGTGTTCCTGGCCCCGACGCTGCAGCTGCTGCGCTCCAAGAACCTCATCGTGGCGCCGAGCGACCCGAAGCACGTCTTCATCGTCTCCAACGACGGCATCCCGCAGGAGTTCGACGCGATCCGCAAGGGCGAGATCGACGCGACCGTGTCCCAGCCCGCGGACCTGTACGCGAAGTACGCGCTGTACTACGCCAAGGCCGCCGTGGACGGCAAGACCTTCCAGCCCGGCAAGACCGACCACGACAGCACGATCGTGCAGGTCCGCGACGGGCTGCTCGAGGACCAGCTGCCCGCGCCGCTGGTCACCAAGGACAACGTCGACGACACGGCGTTGTGGGGAAACCAGATCGGCAAATGATGTCTCTCGGTGAAAGTGCCGTGACGGCCGTCGCGGTGAGCAAACGCTTCGGCGCCACCACGGCACTGTCGGACGTGACCCTGCGCATCGCGCCCGGCGAGACGCACGCGCTCGTCGGGCGCAACGGCGCCGGCAAGTCGACGCTGGTCTCGCTGCTGACCGGGCTGCACCAGCCCGACGGCGGCGAGATCCGCTTCGGCGGCGAGCCGGCCCCGCCGGTGGCCGACCGCGGCGCCTGGCGGCAGCGGGTGGCCTGCGTCTTCCAGCGCTCCACGATCATCCCGGCGCTGACGGTCGCGGAGAACCTGTTCCTCAACCGGCAGAACGAAAACCGGCAGAGCGAGCCGAGCCGCATCCCCCGCCCGATCCGCTGGAAGGCGCTGCGGCGGCGGGCCGGTGACCTGCTCGAGGAGTACGCCGTCGGCGTCGACCCGGGCGCCCTCGCCGGCGACCTGGACGTCGAGCAGCGGCAGCTGGTGGAGATCGCGCGCGCCCTGTCGCAGGGCGCGCGGTTCATCATCCTCGACGAGCCGACCGCGCGGCTGGACGCCACGGCGATCGAGCGGCTGTTCACCCGGCTGCGTGCCCTGGCCGAGTCCGGCGTGACGATGCTGTTCATCTCACACCACCTGCAGGAGGTGTACGCCGTGTGCGACACCGTCACCGTCCTGCGCGACGCCCGCTGGGTGCTCACCGAGCCGGTCGCCGCCATCGGGCACGACGCGCTCGTCGCGGCGATGACCGGCGAGGCGGCCGGCCTCACCGACGTGGCGGCGCGCCCGCCCGTCGGCGCGTCCACGCCGGCCGCCCTGCGCCTGGAGGGCCTGGCCCTCGACGGCGCCTACGAGCCGGTGACGCTGGACGTGCGCGCCGGCGAGATCGTGGGCGTGACCGGCTCCGGCAGCAGCGGCAAGGTGTCGCTCGCCGAGACCGTCGGCGGGCTGCGCCGGGCCGGCTCCGGCACGCTCAGCGTCGGCGGCCGCCTCGTCGCGCCGGGCAGCGTGCCGGCGGCGCTCAAGGCCGGCATCGGGCTGGTGCCGCAGGACCGCCACCGCGAGGGGCTCGTGCCGCTGCTGTCCGTCGCCGAGAACGCCACCCTGCCGATCGCCGACCGGCTCGGCCCGGCCGGGGCGATCCTGCCGGGGCGGCGGCGGGCGGTGGCGGAGGCGTTCATCGAGCGGTACGACATCCGCGCCGAGGGCCCGGACGCGCCGGTCGCCAGCCTGTCCGGCGGCAACGCCCAGAAGGTCGTGCTGGCCCGGGCGCTGTCCACCGGGCCGAAGGTGCTGGTGCTCATCAACCCCACCGCCGGGGTCGACGTGCGCTCGAAGGAGTCGCTGCTCGGGGCCGTCCGCGCCGCCGCGGACGCCGGCACCGGCGTGCTCATGATCTCCGACGAGCTCGACGACCTGCGCCACTGCGACCGCGTGCTCGTCATGTTCCACGGCCGCGTCACCACCGAACTGCAGGCAGGCTGGAGCGACACCGACGTGGTCGCCGCCGTCGAAGGAGTCTCAGGATGACCACCACCGCCCCCAGCACGGCCGCCGCGCCCGGCCCGGCGCGGCGGCGCACGGTGCCCCGGCTGGCCCGGATGCGGGACCTGACGCTGGTCCCGGCGATCGTCGTGCTGCTCGTCGTCGGCGCGCTCATCGACCCGGTGTTCCTGTCCCGCACCAACCTCGTCAACGTGCTGCAGCAGCAGACCGAGCTGTCGCTGCTCGTGCTGGCCGAGACGCTGATCCTCATCGGCGGCCGGTTCGACCTGTCGCTGGAGTCGACGGTCGGCCTGGCCCCGGCGCTCGGCGTCGCGCTGGTCATCCCGGCGGCCAGCCACGGCCTCGGCACCGACTGGGCGACCGCCCTGGCGGTGCCGATCTGCCTGCTGGTGGGGCTGCTCGTCGGGGCGCTCAACGGGCTGCTGATCCTGCGGTTCGGGCTGTCGGCGTTCATCGTGACGCTCGGCATGCTCACCACGCTGCGGGGCCTTCAGATCGGCATCACCGGCGGGCAGAGCCTCTTCGACCTGCCGCCGTCGGTGATGTACCTGGGCAACGCGACCTGGCTGGGCCTGCCGCTGTCGATCTGGCTGTGCGGCGGGCTGTTCGCGGCCGGGATCGCGGCACTGGGCTGGTTCCGGCACGGCCGGGCGGTGTACGCGATCGGCGGCAACGTCGACGCGGCCCGGGCCGCCGGCATCCGCAGCGACCGCGTCATGTGGGCGGTCTTCATGATCGCCGGGGTGCTGGCCGCGCTCGCCGGGCTGCTCATGACCGGCCGGCTCGGCTCGATCGCCGCCAACCAGGGCGAGCAGATGATCTTCAAGGTGTTCGCCGCGGCGGTCATCGGCGGCGTGAGCATGAACGGCGGCAAGGGCACGCTGTTCGGCGGGCTCTGCGGGGTGCTGGCGCTCGGCCTGATCAGCAACATCCTGACCCTGGCGGGCGTCTCCGCGCAGTGGATCCAGGCGCTGTACGGCCTCATCATCCTGATCGCGCTGATCCTGGCCCGGCTGACCACGGGCAAGGCCCAAGACTGAGGCCCAGGCTGAGGCCAGCCTGAGGACCAGACCGAGACGGCAGTGGCGGGCGGGGACGCGGGGACGCGTCCCCGCCCGTGGCTTCAGGACAGGGTCACCGCGGTGTCGTCGATGACGAACGACGTCTGCAGCGAGGAGTCCTCGGTGCCGTTCCACTTCAGCGTCACCGTCTGCCCGGCGAACGCGCTGAGGCTGTAGGACTGCTGCACGTACCCGCTTGCCTTGTTCAGGTTCGACAGCGTCGCCAGGCTCGTCGAGCCGGCCGTCACGGTCAGCTTGTCGTACGCCGTGGTCGTGCTCGTCTCGGCGGTGTCGATGTGCACCCAGAAGGTCAGCGTCGCGTTGCAGCCGGCCGGGATCGTCACCGGCTGCGAGATGCTCTCGGTGTGCGTCGAGCCGTAGCCGAGCAGCCACGCGCTGGAAGTTCCGCCGTGCGCGGCCTGGCCCTGCGACGCCCACTGCCCGATCGCGCCGGTGGTGCCGCTCCAGCTCGCCGCGCCGGACTCGAAGCCCGGGTTGGCCAGCAGCTGGCCGACGCACGCGCCGCCGCCCCCGCCGCTCACCGTCCAGGTGAACGTCGCGCTGCCGCTCGCGCCGGTGGTGTCGGTGGCGGTCACGGTGCCCGCCGCGGTCTGCGCGGTGGTGGGCGTACCGGAGATGAGGCCCGTGCCCGGGTTGATGCTCAGGCCGGCGGGCAGGCCGGTCGCGGAGTACGTCAGCGTCTGGCCCGGCGCGGAGTCGGTCGCGGTGATCTGCAGCGACTTCGGCGTGCCGACCGTGGCCGCCTGCGCACCCGGGTTGGTGACCGTGACCGTGTTGCCCTGGCCCGGCGGCTTGGTCAGCAGGCAGCCGGAGACGGTCAGGTCGATGTCCCGCGTGGCGTTCAGGCAGGTGGTGAACCAGTACGTCTGCTCGCCGTAGGACTGTCCCTTATGGACGGTCACGGTGCCGCCGGCGTCGACCTCGCACGGATTGTTCAGCGTGCAGCTGGCCCCGTCGTCGTTACCGGTGTTGTTGATCCCGATGATCTGATTGTCCGCCGAGCGGATGATCGGCGAGCCCGACGTGCCGTGGGTGGTCTGGCAGCCGGTGTCGTAGCGGATCGAGTCGTGCCACGTCCACTGGTCCTCGCGCAGGGTGGGCACGAAGCCGTTGACGGAGCAGGTCCAGACCTGCTTCCAGTAGCTGGACGGGATCGTCATCGCGCTGCCGTCGGCCGGACGGCCGGGGGCGACGGTCAGCGCGGTGACGTTGTACTTCGTCTTGATCGACGCGAACGTCTCGTTGAGCCGGTACAGCGCGACGTCCGTGTTCGTCATGGTGGCGTAGATGAGCTGATCGGCGCGCACCGTGCCCAGCGCGTTGCCCGTGTTGCCCAGCAGGGTGCCGGAGCGGGTGCTGGCGCGGTTCTGCAGCACCTGGCCGGCGTTGATGAAGCCGTTCTCGTAGCAGTGGCCGTTGGTGAGCAGCATGGCCCGGTCGGTGTCGGCCGACGACGGCCAGCGGACCAGGCTGCCCGAGCAGTTGTTCAGGGCGATCGTCGCGGTCAGGCCGGTGACGGAGAGCGCCTGGGCGGGTGCCGGGCCGGCGACGACGCCCGCGGCGACGGCGAGGATGGCCGCGCCGACCGCGATGCCGCGTCTTGTGCGCATGGGGGATCCCTTCGTTGGGCTGCGCGCGGCTGTCGTGGGCCGCACGCGTAGCCAACCGTCAATGTGATTGGAAACATCACATCGACGGACGTGCCCGTCAACGGCACCGGACCCTTTGCCCTGCCCTGCGGTTCACTCCTCGATCGCGCCGCCGACGCGGCGCAGGTGGTGACGGAAGGTGTACCGCGGGTCGGCGGCCCGGCGGGTCAGGTAGTCCTCGAACGCCGTCTGCTGCGCGAGCGTCTCCCCTGCCGCGATCCGGCGCGCCTGGTCGCGCTCGGTGCCGCGGATCGCCCGCGCGATGCCGAGAACCTCCTCGGCCCGCGCCGCCTCCAGCAGCAGCACCCCGTCGTCATCGGCCAGCACCACATCGCCGGCGGTGGCCAGATGCGCCCCGAGCCGCGCGCTGCGCAGCGCCTCGTCCTCACGCGGGCCGGCGCGCAGCGGGCCGAGCGGCAGCGCGCCGTAGCTGAACACCGGGAGACCGATCTCGACCAGTTCGGCGGTGTCGCGGTGCAGCCCCCACACGACCAGCCCGGCGACGCCGGCCGCGGCCGCCTCGAGCACGGTCAGGTCGCCGACGCAGGCCTCGTCGGTGCGCCCGCCGTTGTCCACGACGAGCACGTCGCCGGGGCGCGCGTCACGGTACGCCTCCAGGAACACGTCCACGCTGCCGTAGTGCCGGGCCGGCAGCACGCGCCCGGCCAGCCGGGCCCCGGCGACGACGGGCCGGACACCGGCGGGCGCGACCCTCAGCGGCACGCCGGCCCGGACGCAGGCGTCGGCGACGAGCGGGGTCGAAAGGTCCGAGAAATCGATCACGGCGCCATCATGCCCCCGCACCGGCGGGTCCGGTCCGGGCCAACGCCGACTTTCATCGCCAGTTGTTCCATGACCCGCAGGAAGCGGGCCGGGCCGCTCCCGCGCCGTGTTCTCAGCCAGGGTTCAGCTGGCACGGGT
>NZ_JBFAZX010000060.1:0-14892 GCF_040689395.1 Dactylosporangium sp. NPDC051484
AGTCGACGAGCCGGCCGCCGCGGACGTTACGGGCGGTGAGCACCTGCCGGCGCAGGAAGTCGGTCCGGTCGTCAGTGGCGTTGATCGGCATGCCCTTGTGATTGGGCGCGAACGAGCACCCCAGATACAGACCGAACAACGCCTGCTGCACGACGATGAACGCGACCGCCTTGAGCGGGGAGAGCACCAGCAGCACCGCGGTCAGGTAGCCGGCGGTGTGCAGGAGGAGCAGCAGCGTCTCCCACCAGCGGTGGTGCAGCCCACGGGCGGTCAGGGCCCGGACGCTGGACGCGTGGAGTTGTACCGCCTCCAGCAGCAGCAGCGGGAAAAGCAGACAGCGCTGATGGCGGGCGATGAACCGGGTCACCGGACCCCGTTTGGCGCGGGCCTGCCGCGTGGTGAAGGCCAGTGCGCCGATGTCGAGGTCCGGGTCGCGGTCCTCCTGGTTGGGGTGGGTGTGGTGGCGTTGGTGTTTGTCGACCCACCAGCCGTAGCTCAGCCCGATAGCCAGGTTGGCGTGCAGCAGGCCGACGAGGTCGTTGACCCGTTTCGAGCGGAAGATCTGCCGGTGTCCGGCGTCGTGGCCGAGGAAGCCGATCTGGGTGAATATCACGGCGAGGAACGCGGCGACGGTGAGCTGCCACCACGAGTCGCCCAGCACGGCGAAGCAGGTCCATGCCGCGACGAAGAGTCCGCCGGTCACCGCGATCTTCGTCAGGTAGTAGCCGTGCCGCCGCTGCAGCAGGCCGGCTGCCTTGACCTGGTGCAGCAGGTCGGCGTAGTCGCTGCCGGGTGCCGCGACACGTTGTACGGCACTGCCGCGACGGGGTTGGTTGGTCGATGCCGCCGGTGTTGTCATGGTGGACCTTTCAGGTGCGCATCGTGATCGTGCCGATGATGCGTCGCCCGGGTTCCGGAGCCGACCGTTGCTGTTTCGCCCTTCACGGTCGCGCGGCCGCTCCCGCAACGCCGACGCTGAAAGCGGTGGCCGGTACACGCGATGGGCTACCCAGCACAGGCGGATTCAACCGTGCGTAGACGATGCCGCACCGCGGGAGTGTCGCTCGTCGCCCTCGGCCATGGTTGTCGAGCGCAGCGCTGTGGCCGGTCGCGTTGCGTTGCGGAGGTTAGCGCCGCGGGCACTCGGGTAGGTGGCGCGAAGTTGGGGGGCACCGGTTGTCGTCATCTGCCGCCCTTGCCGCCGCGGGCGTGTGGAGCCGTGGGTTGAATAGCCGGAGACCGGCCTCCGCGGCGAGCCTGATGATCCGTCCTATCGGGCGGGCACCGGCCGTGAGCACTGCGACGAGGGTGAACTCATCGGCCGAGACCAGGATGCCGACTTGGAGCTGGTGAAAGGACCGTTTCAGCAGCCGAGAGACATGCAGGCCTGGCGGAAGTGCCGCTCTTCGGCCGGCACGCATCGCCCGTCGGAACACCGTCACCGGAGAGTGGTCGGCCATGACCGTCGCGCCCGTGGCGGCGTTGGCGTTCGCGGTGGCCGCGGCGGTCAGCTACGGCGCCGGCTCGGTGACCCAGGCCCTCGCCGCCCGCCGCAGCACCGGCACCCTGCACGCCCTGCGCCACCCGCTGTACATTGCCGGCCTCGGCTGTGACCTGCTGGCCTGGCTGGCGTCCCTCGTGGCACTGCGCACCCTGGCGGTCTACCAGGTCCAGGCCGTCCTCGCCGGCTCCCTCGCGGTCACCGTCCTCGCCGCCCGCCTGCTGCTGGCCGCCCGGATCCGGCGCCGCGACTGCGCCGCCGTCGCGGTCACCGTCCTCGCGCTCACGGTCCTGGCCTTGTCCGCAGGCCCGCAGGACCAGGTCCGGCCCTCGGCCATGATCCGGTTCGGCCTGGTCGCGGCGACGGTCCTGGTCGCGGTCTGCGGATGGGTCGCCGCACGGGCGGGTTCGCCGGGTGCGAGCGCGGCACTGGCCGGGCTGGCGTTCGGCGGGGCAGCGCTGTGTGCCCGTGCGCTGCCGTTGTCCGCACCCGCGATGCGGGACGTGCCAGCCGTCCTGGGCGCGCTCGCCGCCGAACCCCTCACCTGGGCACTGGCGGGGTTCGGGGTGACCGGGATGCTGCTCTACGCGCACGCGCTACAGCACGGGCAGGTCGGGCCGGTCACCGCGGTGCTGTGGATCGTCGAGGTCATCGCACCGTCCGCCATCGGGATCGCGGTCCTGCACGACACCGTACGGGCCGGCTGGGCGCCTTACGCTGTGGTCGCGGTCCTGGCCACCGCCGCAGCCGCCGTCCTGGCCACCGCACCCGCAACTGCCGCCGCAACGGCCCACACAGCCGGCGGATGAGCACCCAGTCACCGCAACCAGTTGCAGGAGATCGGCGCGAAGATGCTGGACCTGCGCCCGCACGCACCGACGAGGCCCTTCGCAAGGCGCTTGACGCCATTCGGGCCTGACGCCGGTACCGAGGGCGAGGCCCTGACGGCAGCACCTTGCGTCACCGCTCATGAGAAGATCGGCGTCCTGCCGGTCGAGTCGGCTGCCCGCCGGGTCAGGCGTGGACCAGTTGGCGATGAGCAGTCCGAGCCTCCGAGCAGGTGTGCGCCGATCGCGGCGGCGGACACCGGTGCCCACCGGGCCCAGCCACGGGCGGCGGTGCGGGTCCGGTCGTCGGGGTCGGTGACGTCGTTCGACGCACCGTTGAGAGCGATCGCGCCCATGAGCGATCCGCCCAGCCAGACTGCGGCACCGACGTCGTGCAGCGTGCGGACGAGTGTGTCTGCGTGTAGCCGGCGTTGATGTTTACTTCCGCACACGCGGGAAGTGCGGGAGTTGCGCGTCGGCGCCATGCGGTGCGTCGTGGCGAACCTGGCGTCCGCGGCCGCCGGTACCCCCGTGGCCGGGCATGAGCTGGTACGGGCCCTGGCGCGTACGCCGACGGATCCGGTCCGGATGCCCGCAACGGTGAAGACACCGCGGACCACGGATGCCGGTGTGGTGTCCGGGATGAGGCGTCCCTGCCGATCGTGGCTTTCTGTACAACAGCCGAGGTGGACGTTGGTACGTGGGCGGCCGCCGGACCAAGCGATCATCCACCATCTGTTGGAGGACTGATGAACCACGAACGGGACGCATACGGAGCCGGTGCCGGGCGGAGGGACGAGCCCATGCCGCCCCGGCGTGACACAGGTCGCGCCCGTGACCGCGATCCGCGCTTCGATGGTGCAGAGCCGGACGACGGTGCCCGCTCGGTGCCCTCGGACCGGCACACGGTCCTCGACCGTGAGCAGGAGCGCTACGGCGGGATCAAATGGGGTTCGGCATTCTTCGGCTGGCTCACCGCCATCGGCACCGCCGTCATCCTCACGGCGTTGCTCGCCGCCGCCGGCACCGCTGTCGGCGTGGCCACCGGTACCAACGCCACGAACGCCGCCGGCAAGGCCGGCCAGCAGACGACCACGATCGGTATCGTCGGGGGTATCGCGCTGCTGGTGATCCTGTTGGTCGCCTACTTCTGCGGCGGCTATGTCGCCGGCCGGATGGCGCGCTTCAACGGTATTAAGCAGGGCATCGCCGTCTGGGTGTGGTCGATCGCGATCGCCGTGATCATTGCCGTCATCGGGGCGCTGCTGGGCAGTAAGTACGATATCCTCAGCAAACTCAACGGCTTTCCCCGAATCCCGATCAACGAGGGCGACCTGACGACCGGCGGCATCATCGCCCTGGTCGTGGCCATCGTCGCAGCTCTGGTCGGCGCGGTGCTCGGTGGCATGGCCGGCATGCGGTTCCACCGCAACGTCGACAAGGCCGGTCTCGATCGCTGAGGACGGGCTACCCGGCCATCGGACGGACCTGCGGAGCAAAGCTGTTGAACAACGCCGACCCGCGCCTATGGGGCGCGGGTCGCTCGGTTGCCGGTCCGGGATCCGTAACGGGGTGCCATGGCTGCTGCCGTCCCGTCGGCTGATTTCTGGCCCGGCAGGGCGAGACGGGCTGTGGTTTTCCAGACGCCGGCGGTCAGGTGGGCGAGGGAGCCGGTGTTGTGCCGGAACCCGAACCGTTCGAAGAGGTCGCGGACTTTCGGGGCGATCTCGGCGTACCGGTTGCTCGGCAGGTCGGGAAACAGATGGGTGGCTGTCGTCTGCAACGCCCGTGCCGATCACGCTCCGGCGTGCTGCAGGTCCAGTAGCTGCTCGCGGAAGCTGCCGCCGATGAGTGCGCGGCTGGTTCTGCTCGGCGCTGGCCGGTCCGGTGTGACCCGCAAGATCACGGCCGACGCCGGACCGACCAACGGGGCGTCATCCGGTCTCTCAGCCACAGGGCGAGGTTAGGTGCCGGTCGGGGCAGGGCAGGTGACAGCCGACGTGAAGGGGGTGCGCGGGTTGGCTCTTGCGTCCGAAGCCAAGACCGGGGCCACGGTAGAGACGGTCAGGGGAGCAAGCCGGCTCAGCGTTCGCGACCGCCTGCTCGCGGCCGCCGCGTGGTTGACCACGCCGCTCCTGCCGGACGACTATCTCGGGTTGCTCAATCCGCTGTGGTCGTCCCGGGAGGTGCGCGGACGGGTCGAGGCGGTAGTGCCGGAGACCGCGGACGCGACCAGCCTGGTGATCCGTCCCGGGCGTGGCTGGGGGCGGCACCGGGCCGGGCAGTTCGTACGGGTCGGCGTGGACGTCGGCGGGGTGCGGCATGCGCGCAGCTACTCGGTGTCCTCGCCGCCGGAACGGGCCGACGGGTGTATCACGATCACGGTGAAAGCGGCCCCGGACGGGCTGATCTCACCCTACCTGGCGCGTCGGACGGCGCCGGGAACCATCGTCCACCTCACGCCGGCGCAGGGTGAGTTCGTACTGCCGGAGCCTTTGCCGGCCCGGTTGCTGTTCCTGACGGCCGGTAGCGGGATCACGCCGGTGGCGGCGATGCTGCGCAGCCTGGCCGCGCAGGGCGAGATGCCGGACGTGGTGCTGGTGCACTCGGCACCGACCGCGCAGGACGTCATCTTCGGTGTGGAGCTGCGGGCCCTGGCCGCCCGGTTTCCGCGGCTGCGGTTGCACGAGTGGTACACCCGTGACGGCGGCCGGCTGACGATGGCGCAGCTGCGCGGGATCTGCCGGGACTGGCATCACCGCGATGTCTGGGCCTGCGGGCCGGCCGGTCTGCTCGAGCAGGCCGAGCGGCACTGGCGACGCACTGGGCTCGGTGACCGGCTGCATGTGGAGCGATTCCGGCCCGACGTGACGTCCGGCGGCCGCGGCGGCCGGGTCACGTTCACCGTCAGCGGGCGGCACGCCGACGCCGACGGCGCCACCCCGCTGCTCGTCGCCGGCGAGAACGCCGGTGTGCTGATGCCCAGCGGCTGCCGCATGGGCATCTGCTACACCTGCGTGGCCCGGCTGCGGGCCGGCCGGGTACGTGACCTGCGCACCGGTCGGGAGCACGGCGACGAGGGAGAGCTGATTCAAACCTGTGTGTCGGCGGCCGCAGGCCCCGTCGAGATCGACCTGTAGCGACCAGTTGGGAGACCTTTCAATGACAGATACCGCACCCGTGTCCGCCGGCCCGGCCGCCCATCTGTCCGATGTCGACATCAAGGAGATCGGCCGCGAACTGGACCGGATCCGGGACGAGGTGATCGCCGACCTCGGCGACGGCGACGCCCGGTACATCCGCCGGGTCATCACGGTCCAGCGGGGCCTGGAAGCCGGCGGCCGGTCACTGCTGATGGCCTCGCTGTTGCCGCCGGCGTGGCTGGCCGGCACCACGTGTCTGGCCGTCGCGAAGATCCTGGAGAACATGGAGATCGGCCACAACGTCCTGCACGGGCAGTGGGACTGGATGCGCGACCCGCAGATCCACTCCAGCACCTGGGAATGGGACTTCGCGTCGCCGGCCGACATGTGGAAACACTCGCACAACTTCGTGCACCACACCTACACCAACGTCCTGGGCAAGGACCGGGACATCGGCTACGCCTTCCTACGGGTCAGCCCCGAGCAGCCGTGGCGCCCGGTCGACCTGACCCAACCCGTCTCCAACGCAATCCTGGCGGCCGGCTTCGAATGGGGCATCGCGATCTACGACGTCGAGCTCGAACGGGCCTGGCGCGGCGAGAAGAGCTGGGCCGAAGCGCTGACCCAGCTCCGCGACGTCCTACGCAAGGCCACCCGCCAGGTCGTCAAAGACTACATAGCGTTCCCGCTGCTCGCGGGTCCGGCCTTCCTGCCCACCCTGCTCGGCAACCTCACCGCGAATGTCACCCGCAATATCTGGTCACACGCGGTCATCTTCTGCGGCCACTTCCCGGACGGCTCTGAGGTCTTCAACGAAGACCAGCTCGAGAACGAAAGCCGCGGCGAATGGTACATCCGCCAACTGCTCGGTTCGTCCAACATCGACGGCGGCCCGCTGCTGCACATCATGACCGGCAACCTCAGCCATCAGATCGAACATCATCTGTTCCCAGATCTGCCCAGCAATCGGTACGCCGAGATCGCTCCCAAGGTCCGTGACCTGTGCCAGCGCTACGGCCTGCGGTACAACACCGGCTCTTTGGTCCGCCAGACCGCCAACGTCTGGAAGAACATTTTCCGTCTAGCGCTGCCTGGGCCGAAACCCCGGCCGACGGACACCCCGCCGATCTCGGCGACCGTCTGATCAACCGGGACGCGGCCACGCCGTACGTGCGTGCGTCGATTCAGCGTCCTCCTGCCGATGGAACTGATTGAACCGCCGCCGCCCGCAGGGCGGCGGCGGGAACCTGTTATCGGCCGGCGGCGTGCGCGAGTTTGGCGCCCACGCCGGCGAGCATCCGGCTGGGGCGTTGCTGTTCGCCCTGCTGCGCGCCGAGCGCGACGATCGCGGTGGTGAGGGCGGGGGTGACCCACTGCAATGCCCGCAGCTGCTGCAGTGTGACGGCGACGTCGTGCGGGGTGGCGTCCGAAGGGACGGTACCGCCTTCAGCGGGGACCTTCCCGGCGCGGGCCAGCCTGACGCCGAGTACGCCGCTGTAGGCGGTGGTCCCAATCGCGGCGAGGGTCAGCGCGGTCTTGACCGCGGTGTTCGCGGTGACGCCGGACTGGCTGAGGACGCGGCCGCGGTTGGCGATGAGCAGTCCGAGTCCGCCGAGCAGGTGCGCGCCGATCGCCGCCGCGGACACCGGTGCCCACCGGGCCCAGCCACGGGCGGCGGTCCGGGTCCGGTCGTCGGGGTCGGTGACGTCCTTCGACGCACCGTTGAGACCGACCGCGCCCATGAGCGATCCGCCCAGCCAAACCGCGGCACCGACGTCGTGCAGGGTCCGGACCAGAGTGTGTTCCTCGTTCATGGCAATCTCCTCACGCGTTCGGGTGATGTGTGCGTTGCAGACATCAGGTCCTGACGCACTCGATGCCCCATGGGTCGGGTTCTACGCCCGCTCATGGGCTCTGTGAGGACTGCCCGTTGCTGCTGCGTGGGGCGACGAGCTCCAGGTGAAAAGCGGACACCCGGCGCTTCAAAGAGTTCATCGAGCAGCGCGGCGACGCACGGGCGCGTGGCGTGGCGACATCCCGCGCCGCGACAGGTCTTGCCCGAGGTCGCCGTACACGCTGCCCCGGCGTCTGCAGACGGGTTCGTCGGCGACCTGCGGGTAGGCGTCAGGTAACCAGCGACGGCAGAAGACGACAAGGAGTTATGCAAATGGCCGAGTCTCATACCCCTGCCGACGACATCGTCTACGACCTCGTCAGTATCCAGTACCACGCCCTCAAAGGCAGCCAGGTGTGCGCGAAGTACGCCGCCGACGCCAAGGGCCACGACGACGTCCAAGCGTTCATCGAACAGGTCCGCCGCGAAGACGCCGACCGCGCCGTGCGCGCCCACGAACTGCTGGGCAGGCTCACCGCCGAGCGCGCCGGCATCGGCTGAACCCGCAACAGCGGCGGCCAAGGCCGAGTTTCGGCCTTGGCCGCCGCCTGCTCGGCTCGGTCCGAAACACAGCACGGCGTCGCCGCGACTCCTGGCCTGCACGCCGGCGCGGCCGACGTGGCCGCTCTGCGTCACCGGCGCGATGATCACAGTTACGCTCGCCGTCTCGGCTGGTGCTGCCGGCTATCTCACCGCGGAGCGGCTCCTGTGCCTACGGAACCGCCGCACCTCGTGACCACAACGGTGGCCGGCATCCGACATCGATGAGGGCGGGCCCGAAGGGCACCGCACATGGCGCCGGACAGCACCCTCACACAGGTTCGGCCACCTATCGGGCACCCGCGTCCACGGCACCGTGCCGGCGGATGTCGAGACGGGCCCGAGGCCCGTGGTGTCGGCAGCGAGTCGACAACCATCGCGGCGCTGGTGACCGAGCTTGACCTCGACCGTCCACTCGGGACACCCGACGACCTGCTCATCCACGACCGGCGGGATCGGCAGGCCACGCGTGTACACCTCGCTCCGCGCGCTCGTCGCACCCGCCGTCGGCGAGGACGGCCGGCGGTGGCCGGGTCCCGCGACGGCATCCCGTTGCCCGCCTGGGCGCGAGCTGTGCGAGTCCGCGGCGGGGGGTAGCGTTACGCCTCATGATGGCTGGACCACGTTGTCTACGGTTACGTTGATCGTGATGTGGTGCAGGCCGATGGTGTCGCGGAGTTCGTTGATGACGCGGCGTTGTACCTCCCGAGCGACGTCGTTGATGGGTTCGCCGTAGGTGACGGCGAGGGCGAGTTCGATGGCGGCGGTCTGTCCGAGGAGGCCGACGGCCGTGTGGGGATAGCGGTGATGCCGTGTGGCGGTGTCGGTCAGGGTCGCCAGTGGCTCATGAGTGCTGCGACCGGAGGCGATGCGTACGCCTGGTACGCGCATGGCGGCGTTACGGGCCAGGACCGCCACGGCGCGGGCGGCCACCCGGATGCTGCCGGCTCCGGTCGGCTCCAGGGTGTACCAGACGTCGTGGAGCAGTTGGGCGAGGCGGCGCATGACGGTGGCGGTCATGGCCGGCGGCGCGGTGATCGGGATGGCGGCGAGGGCGAGGATTGGGGTCCACAGGTCGCCGAGCTCGGTCAGGGCAGCCCTGCAGTGGGGACAGTCTGCCTGGTGTGCGTCGAACTCGGTGGCGTTGCGGTCGGCGACGTGCTCGAGGAGGTCGTCGATGTCGGCTCCGCAGGCCAGCCGACCGTCGGGGGTTCGCAGCAGCGACGCCGGGTCGGCGCCGGGATCGCCGTACGGTACTTCGATGCTCATCGGGGGTGTCGTCACCTCCAGTCCTGCAGCGTTGTGGCAAGTGTGCGCCGTGCGCGGTAGAGGTGGCTACGGACCGCCGCGACTGTGCTGTCGGTGATCTCGGCGATCTCGTTGTAGCTGAGCCCCTCGAACTGGTGCAGGATCAGTGCGAGGCGCTGCGCGGCGGGCAGCGCGTCGATGGCTTCGGCGACCGCGGTGGCGATCAGGTCCTGTTCGGCTTGTTCTGCCGGTCCGCGTGCAGGGTCGGGCGTTTCGTTGAGCGTTTCGGTCCGCGCCGTTCGGGTGCTCTTATTCAGGGCGCGGGTGGTGACGATGCGGCACAGCCAGGTGGCGAAGCTGGCTTCGGCGCGGAAGGTGGGCAGGGCTTGCCACGCGGCCAGGAGCGCGTCCTGGGTGACGTCCTCGGCGTCCTCGCGGTTCCCCAGCAGCCTCAAGGCGACCCGGTAGGCGCGCGGGCCGTGGCGTTCGACGAGTACCTGGTAGGCGTCGAGGTAGCCCTCGCGTGCGCGCCGAACCAGGTAGGCGTCGTCGATCGCGGGTTCCATACTTTCGGGTGCTGCACGGTGGCGAAGTGAAATGTGGCGGGTAGGCCTGGCGATAAACCCGGTAACGCCTGGCGCTCACCATCCAGCGGTGCTGCAACGGCGGTCCATGAGCACGTTATGCCCCGTAGTCGGCAAAGAAACCGGTGGTCAGGGGCGCGACGTTTCGACGCCCGGGGTGTCTAAGCAGTTGAGGGGCCAGCGGCGCCGATGCCGTGGCTGGCCTGGGGCGGCCGCCGCGTTGGCCGGCGTCTTCGTCGAACTCGATCACCGAGGAGCGCAGTTCCATGACCCAGACCGTGGCACGAACCGACACCACCGCCGAGACGAGCCCGGCACCCCGCAGCACGGAAGTCACCGGTCCGGCCCGGCAGAACCGGCTGACCACCGAGGAAGGAAAGATCAGCGTTGCCGAGGGTGTGGTACAGAAAATCGCTGGCATCGCCTGCCGGGAAATCGGTGGCGTGCACGCCATGGGCGCCGGCGGCAGCCGCGCGTTCGGCGCGATCCGGGAACGGGTCCCGGGTAGCCACGGGCCCAACGTCGCCCAAGGCGTCGGCGTCGAGGTCGGTGAGACCGAGGCAGCCGTCGACCTGGACATTGTCGTGGAGTACGGGGTCAGCATCGCCGATCTCGGACGTGGCATCCAGCGCAACGTCAAACAGACTGTCGAGCGGATGACCGGCCTGGAGGTCGTAGAGGTCAATATCAACGTCGACGACGTCCACCTACCGGAGTCTGGCGAAGCCCGGGACGAGTCGCGGGTGTCATGAGCACCTCCGTCCTCGCCGGGCAGACGGCAGTGGTGGTCGACGGTGTCGACATCGACGCGGTGGCCGTTACGGTGCGGGCCTGCCCCGGTGTGGACGACCTGTACAGCGGCCGACCGGGTGGACCGGCCACGTATCTGCCTGGCCGGCAGGTCTACGGCGTGCGGGTCGACCCGCACATGCTGGAGGTTCAGGTCCGCGCGCGATGGGCCGTGCCCGCCGTCGAGGTCGCCGCGCAGATCCGCCACGCGCTGCGAGCCCTCGCGCCCGCTCGACGCGTCGACGTGATCATCGCCGACCTGACTGACCCGGCTGCACCCGCAATGGACCGTTCGGCTAGGGAAGTTCCGATCACAGTCAGCGGCCAGGATCAATGAACGAGGAACAGCAGTGGCGGGCGCGCCGCGCGTTCATCCGGGCCCATCATCCCGACCGCGGCGGCGACACCGCTGTCTTCATCGCCGGCCTGGCACGGCTCGACCACGCCGGTCCGCCGGAGGCATCCGACCGGGTGCGGGTGATCGTCATGCGTCGTCGGCCGTTGATGGTCCGATTGATCCGGGCGCTGTCGCGACGATGCCGCCGACCGGCGCGGGTCCGATAGCCGCCCCGCCGTCGCACAAGGATGTGACAGACATGAACCATATCGTCTTCGGCACTGCGGTGGGCATGGCGCTGGGATTCGCGCTGGCCTTCGGCAGCTTCGGTCAAATGTTGATCGTGGCGCTGTTCGCCGCGCTCGGCTTCGGCGCCGCCAAGGTGCTCAGCGGCGAAGTGGACCTGAGTGCCTACTCCGCCAATCGGAGCGGTAGACGATGACCGCCGCCCCCCAACCCCCGACGGTAGAAGAAGTCCCCGACCAGGCCGACGACACCGTCCCCGGGTCGATCACCATCGCCGACACGGTCGTGGCGAAGCTGGCCTCCCGCGCGGTGCTGGAAACAGCTGACGCCGGCGCCGCGGCGGCCCGCCTGCTCGGTCAGGTCATACCCGGTGCCGGGCACCTCGGTTTCCGGCAGACGAACCTCACCGGCCTTCCCAAGGCGTCCGCCCAGGTCAACGGGAACGTCGCCTTCATCGATCTGGCGATCAGCGTGCGCTGGCCGGCATCGGTGCCGCAGGTCACCGCCGCCGTCCGCCAGCACGTACGTGAACGGCTGACCGCCCTGACCGGGCTGACCATCGCCGAGGCACGCATCGCGGTAACCGACCTGGTCACCGAGATCCCACCGCCACCGCGGGCGCGGTAGAGGCGAAGGGACGCGCCGCCGTGAAACTGCTCAACCGCCTGCTCGCCCTGCTCGTCAGCCTCACCTTCATCGCAGCCGCAATAGTGCTCGTCGCGGACCTCATCGCCGCCTGGACCGGGCGCCCGCCCGCCGTCATCGACTGGCACGCCACCTACCGGTGGGCCCAGCGCACCACCTGGGACGCCGGCAGCGTCCGACTCATCTGCCTGCTGCTGTGCCTACTGGGGCTGGCCCTCCTGACCGCAGAGCTCAAGCCACGCCGACCGACCAGGTTGGTCACCGACGGCGACGACCCGGCCATCGACGCCGCCTACACCCGCCGCGGCGTCGCGCAAGCCGTCCGCACCGCGGTCACCGAAGTCGACGGAGTCGAGCGCACCACGGTCACCGTCCGGCGCCGGCGCATCCGCGTCCACGCGCACGCCGTCGCACACGAGCCGTCGCTGGCCTCCTCGATCGACGACAGCGTCACCCGCGCCGCGCGGGCCCGCCTCGACGCCCTTGACCTGCGTCGTCCACCGAAGTTGGCCGTCCGGATCTCCACCAGGGGGCGCTGATGCACGCCGACCGTGTCAACCGCGCCGCACTGGCCCTCCTCGGGCTGCTCCTGCTGGCCCTCGGCGTCTCCGGCATGCTCCTCGGCGCCGGCGTCTTCGGCGAAGATGCAGCGCACCGGAACCTGCTGGACAACAGCATCAGCCATTTCATCGGCGCGCACGGCGGCTGGGTGTGGCCAGCCGTGGCCGTGATCGCGGTCGTCATCGCACTGTTGAGTCTGCGTTGGCTGCTCACCGTCCTGTTCTCCACCGGCCGGCTCGCCGACATCACCGTGGCAGGAGACCACTCCGCCGGGCGCACCACCCTCACCTCCACTGCGCTGGGCGACGCACTGTCCGGCGAGATCGAAAGCTACCGGGGCGTGCACTCCGCCCGGACCCACCTCGAAGGCGACCCGACCAAACCACAGCTGGCCGTCACCGTCAACACTCAACAAAACGCCGACCTGGCCGCGCTGCGCCGGCACATCGAAACCAACGCGCTCGCCCACGCGCGCCACGCCCTCGGCGTCCCCGACCTGCCCATCCGGCTCGACATCACCGTCACGAGGCAGCGCTCCGCCCGGGTCACCTGAGCGGATTCCCCGTGGGCATCTGAGTGCAACCTACGGTGGAACACTCGTCCTGCCGAGTGCCAGCAACAAAGCCTCACCGCGGCGGGTTGGCGTCATCGCCCTCGGCCGCGAACCGGCGTTGAGCGAGCGTGCCGTCCGAGAGCCCGGCGACCAACAAAACCGGCATCCCGCCGCTGGCGGGTACACCACCGGTCGGGCAGGTAGCGGGTAGTCGAACAGCCGCCTGCGGGTGATGATTGCGACCTTGTCTTCCTCGCGGTGCCTGTCCGTGTGGAGAAGGACGTCGCCGTTGACGGCGTGTCAGATCGGGACGGGATCGTGCCCGCGCGCACCACCCGGCCAGCACGCGCACCACCCGGCCAGCAGGAGTCCGCGGCGGGCACCGTGCGTGATCGCCGGGCCTGCCGATTCCGTCGCAAGGGACCGACATGTCACACCTCGTGCAACGACCGATCATCGTCATCGGGGCCGGTCCGGCGGGACTGACCGCCGCGTACAAACTGGCCCAACGCGGTGTACCGGTTCGCGTTCTGGAGGCCGACGACATCGCGGGCGGTTCAGCCGTACCGTCGAGCGCGAGGGCTGGCGCTTCGATGTCGGCGGGCACCGGTTCTTCACGAACGTGCCCCAGGTGGAGGCCAGCTACCAGTAGTGCCGTCGCCCGGCGACCGGCCGCCCCACCGCGCCCAGGAGGAACAGCACCGCCCCGATCACGAGCAGGATCACGCCAATGATCGTCAGGATCGTGATGTGCAGGAAAAATCCAAGCAAGAACAGGATCACGCCGAGGATGAACATCAGGCCCCCTAAAGCGAATCGTCCGACTCTCCGTCCTACCCGCACGTCGGTTGTTAACCCGGTGTCGGCGGGGAGCGGGTCGTTTCCGCGGTGCAATGAGCTTCGAGAACGGTCCAAGAGGCCGAGAGCGCAGCCAAGGAGAGCGACGGCCCCGCGGACACGTCCTCCGCGGCGCGCCTGGTCCGGTGCCGATCCTGTCTGCAGGCCGCCTGCGGCGTGGACAGTACGACGGCGGGATCGGATGAGCTCCGCCTCGGCCTCGGAGAAATGCTGAATCTCCAGCTTGTGGAACAGTTCCAGGTCGGGGCAGGCCCACCAGGTAAGCCGAGCGCGGGTCGGCGATCGGGACGCAGCACCTTCGGTTCGGTCCCCCGGTCGACCCCATACGATGAGACCGCAGAGGCCGTCAGGAGCGTCGACAGGTCAGCGCGTCATTCCCGGGCCGCGTTGCAGGCGTAGAGTTGGCTTCGGCACTCCAGAGCCCGGTGACCGATACGTACACCGCCGTCGGACCACAGTCCGCTCGGCACGGACCGAGCCGTGCCGACGCAACTGCAGGCTCCCGTACCGGTCATCGTCCCGGTGGCAGCCGCAGGTCAGGAGAGGGGCGAGTCATGTTCACCGCCGCCCAGCGCGCCACCGTCGTTCCGCCAGAACCACCGACCCAGCCGAGGCTGTCGCTCACCGCTGTACGGGCCACACGAGCTGTCCTCGACGGCGGGTGGTGGCCCCGCTCCAGGGACCCGGTGGCGGAACTTCCGGGCTTGATCCTGGCCCTGAACGAACGGTACGGACCGGTCCGTCAGCTGATGCTCAACAGCCACAGCTGGGATTGCCACTTCCGGCGCCTCGCGGTCGGCAGCCGCGTGGTGCGGGCCGGATGGTTCAGCACCGTCGACCCCGCCATGTTGATCGCCACCACCGAGCGCGGCGACCAGCTCGACCTGCTCGTCGTGCCACCCGAGGTCCCCGCCGCTACCGCAGACATCGCCATGGCCACGGCCGCCGACCCGAGCAATCAACTGCACGCTCCGGCCATCCTCGCCGCATCCCGCACCGCACGGACCGCGGCACGCGGCGAAGGCGTCGACCCGGCCACCGTGTGGGACAACGAAGGCGGCCACAGCGCCCGGGAGTTGCCCCCTGATCTTGGACACTTGAACCTGGGATGTTGATGGTCCCGGGAGATCAGGAGTCCTGGAACACGATGGTGAATAAGCACTACC
>NZ_JBFAZX010000061.1:0-14832 GCF_040689395.1 Dactylosporangium sp. NPDC051484
GCCCGGCAATCTCCCAGAAGTCGTCCGGCGCCCACGTTCCCACCATGTCATCAACCACATCGGCCACGAAACGAAGATCATGCCCGAGGTCAGCACCTCACCATCTGAGACACGCCCTTACGGTCAAAGGCGTTGACCCACCGTGACACTGCCTGAGGTGAGACACCGAGCATAGTGGACACCGCCGCCTGAGTATGGCCCGCCTTGACCGCCGCAACCGCCCGGCGACGCAGATCCTCTTGCGCCTGCGGGGAAAGCCGACGCGCGTCACGCACCACAACACCCATACACAGCCAACGATCACAACATGTTTGCGTTACGCATCAATAAGAATGCGTGTGTCGCAGGCGAGGCGAGGTCGGGGACGGGACTGGATGCGGCTCCGCGACGATCTCGTAGTCCTCGAGCCCGGCGCTCTGCGCCCGCCTCCAGTACTCAACGTTGCGGAAGGGCGAAACGAAGACGAGCCGGCCGCGCGAGTTTCGGAAGAACGTGTCCGTCCCGGGGTGGGTCCACACGGTCGTGGCGCTGGTCCGGTCGACGAGATCCGCGTACTCGTCGAAGACGTCCCGCCGGACGTCGATCGCCCGGATACCGAGGTCGAGCATGCCCGTGAGCAGCCGGCCGACGTGGCGCATCTGCACCTCCATGAAGTGCATGAAGCTGCCGCTGCCCGGGAACGAGTTCGGCCCGCCCAGCAGGAAGAGATTGGGGAAGCCGGGCACCGTCACCCCGAGGTAGGCACGCGCGTCGTCGTCGTCCCAGGCCTCGCGGAGGGACTGCCCGTCCCGGCCGATGATCTCCAGCGACGACACGAACCGCGATGCTGTGAAGCCTGTGGCCCACACAAGGACGTCAGCTTCACGGACGGCTCCGGAGCTGCTCACCACCCCGCCCTCGACGACGCCGGTGACGGCCTCTTCCACCAGTTCCACGTTCGGCCGGCGCAGCGCCCGGTACCAGCCGTTGTCGAGCAGGATGCGCTTGCCGAAGGGTGGATACCCGGGGACGACCTTGCCGAGCAGGTCCTCCCGGCCGGCCAGCTCGTCACGGATATATTGCGTGAAGAACTCGCGGTGGCCGTCGTTGCGGGCGTTGACCGCCCGCTCAGGATGGGGCCAGTCGGGGTCCTTGCGCAGCGCGTCGAGGACCTTGTCGCCGAACTGCCAGTAAAGCTTCAACCAGTACCACGTTCGGTAGAGCGGAAAGGCGCGCAGAAGGTAGCGGGACCCCGGGTCGATCGGCTGCTGGAACTTCTCGAAAGGCGCGATCCATGGTGGGGTCCGCTGGAACACGGTCAAGCTACGCACCGACGGGGCGATCGCCGGAACGATCTGCATCGCGCTCGCACCACTCCCGACCACCGCGACCCGCTGGCCGGTGACGTCGAGGTCGTCGGGCCACTGCGAGGAGTGGAACGACCGCCCGCCGAAAAGGTCCAGACCCGGCAGCGCTGGAACGAACGGTCGGTTCAGAATGCCGACCGCGCTGACGATCGCGTTGACCGAGATCGAATCGTGCAAGCCGTTGGCGTCGCGCAGTTCCACGTCCCAGAGCCGCCGGCCCTCGTCGAACTCCGCCCGCACGACCTCGGTGCCGAAGCGGGTCCGCGGGCGCGCGCCGATCCTGTCGAACGTGTCCGCGAAGTACCGCTCGAGCTCACCCCGAAGCTCGAAGTGCTGCGCCCAGTCGCGCGGCGCGAAGGAGAACGAATAGAGGTGGCTGGGTGTGTCAACCCCCGCACCGGGGTAGCGGTTATCCAGCCAGTTCCCACCGGGCGCGTCGTGCCGGTCGACGACGAGATAGGAGATACCCATGCGCTCCAGACGGTGGGCCGCGATGATGCCGGACACCCCCGCGCCGATGACGAGTACGCGGAGGCCCGAACCGTCGCGCACCGGGCGGGCCGACCCGTCGTCCACACTCGCGCGGCGGCGGAACTCCCGCGCGAACATCTCGCCGTAGCTCCGGTCCACCGGCTCTCCCACGCACACCTCGAGCATGCGGCGGGTCTGCTCTGGGTCCGGCAGCGCGACGGCTGGGGCGCGCCCGTCTTGCAGGTCCAAGAGCGCACGGACGCCGGCGGCGCGGATCTCCTCTTGCACAGGCTCAGTTAGACCACCCGAGTCGTGGTCGCCTAGACCCTTGCTCCTGGTCGGGAGATAGGGCGGCCGGAGCCAGCGTTCGTCGCCGGTCACCTGGTAGATCACCATGAGCAGGGTCGGAATGTTTGCCGATCTCACTAGCCGCCGAAGCTCCTGTGGTGTCTGGCGATGCGGCTCCGGCTCATCGATCACGACGACTCCCCTCTGGCGGCATTGCCATCGCAACTGGCCTGCGTCGGGCGGCGAACGGCATCATTCCACGGTAGGGAGGCCGCCCTTCGTACGTCAACAATATTGTTGAAAATAGGAGGTGAGGCACAGCCAGGAGACGACCGCGTTCACGACTCGCCCCGCGGTCCGGCGGGTGCCGGCCTCGTCTTACTCGTAGATCCCGCGACCCCCTTCCAACCGGGCCGACCCGCCGCGAGCAGGTTTGCGCAGGCCACCCGTGGGCCGAAGTCGCTCGCCGAGGGAGCCCGACGGCGGGTCGAGGACGAGGAGGGAGGCGTCGAGGCCGTTGCAGTCCCGAGCTCGAGCGGGCCGATCGGGGAAATTCAGCCCTGCCGGAGCACGTGGTCGACGCCCTCAGCCGTGCCGGCGACGGCGGTGCTGGACAGCTACGAGGTGTTGGCCCCGAAAAGCAGATCGGGCGGAGCGGCCACCGGCGCACCACCCAGCACCGCCCGCCTCACCCGAGGTCCAGGTCGCCCGCCTCGACAACAACCGCGGCCCTCTGCACCGCCTCCCCGCGGCCGGCGCAGATCCGGACCCGCGCATGCTCCGCCGCCTCGGCGGTCAGTCGGCTCTTGCCCGCCAGCCGGCCGAGGCTCGCCCGCCTCGCGGCACCGACCCGCTCGAACCGCGCCGGCGACTGACCGGTCAGCACTACATCGTAGCCGACCGTGACCGGCAGCTGCGCAATTCCCGACCCCCGTGGTGTCGCCACCCGGGACGGCGACGCGATTCGTCTCAGGGTCAGTCGACACATCCGCAGTCTAGCGCAGGTGTTAACGTAAGCGTTGAACTACCTGGCCGCAACTGACCCACACATCAGTCAGGAGCGCCCCATTTCTCTACCCGTCGATCAGGGACTGTCCGGCGGCGGCCGCCAGAAACCAGTGGTCATGCCCGCACCGCCGTCGAGCACGACCGTCTGACCGGTCAGGTAGGAGGCAGCCGCCGAGCTGACGACGACCACCATTGTGGCAACCTCGTCCTGCTCGGCGAACCGCCCGAGCGGGATCACGGCGGCGAGCTCGTGGTCGGTGTCGCCGTCGCGGGCATTGCGGTCGGTTCGGACGATCCCGGGAGCGACGGTGTTTACCCGGATGCCGTGCGGGCCGAGCTCGACCGCGAGGTTCGCCGTGTACGAGTTCAGCGCGGCTTTGGCCGCGCCGTAGGCGGCCTGGCCCGGGAACGGGACCACGCCCGCCAACGAGGAGACGAGCGTGATCGCGCCGCCGCGGCCCCGCGTCCGGGCTGCGGCGGCGAAGGCCGAACAGAACTCGACGTGGTGCAGAAAGTTGGTCTCCAGGGCCTCGCGCTGCAGCTCGGCCGAGACCTCTGCCGCCGGTGCGGCGGCTCCCCGTCCGACGACGTTGACGAGGATGTCGAGCCCGCCCAGCTGCTCATCGGAGCGCAGCAGGGCGGCCCGCGCCGCTCCCGGCTCTCGCACGTCGGCCTGGATCGCAAGGGCGCCGAGCTCCGCGGCCGTGGCGGCGGCCCGCACGCCGTCGAGGTCGATCAGGGCGAGCCGGACACCGAGACCGGAGAGCATCCGGGCAACGGCGCGCCCGATACCGAACCCGCCCCCGACGACGAGCGCCGCTTTTCCGTCGAGGCCGAGCACCGCGCCGACCGGCCCCGCTCCCGCGGCGCTCATCGGTCCCGGGGCAGGCAGAGCCGCTGCCCCGGGCCCAGCAGTGCACCGGCCGGTCGAGCTGGTCCTCCACCTGGCTTCGGATCAAGGACCAGATGTGCTCGTGCAACTGTGCGAACAGCGTGACGAAGACGACCGTCGCACCCTCGTGGCGTGACGCCCGTGGGCGATCCGAGGGGCATTGCCATTGGTTGACCTCCGCGTCGTCGAGCAGACACCCGTCGAGTGGGGACGAGCGTACCCGCGGCACTCCCAGAATGGCAACACTATTGTTGAAGATTGCGTTCGGCTTTCGTACCGGGCAGGGAGGCTGACCAGGAGGTATGAAACGGCTCCCCTGACGCATCCGTGGGTCCATGATCGCGTGATTTTGGCAACGGATGAGGCGTAGTTCATCCGGTCCCAGGCATCGTTGGCGGGGTTTTCCTTGCGGTGCAAGTCTGCGGGACCGGCTTGCGGGCAGGCCGGCGGCATCACCGACGCGCAGGTCGAGGCGGTGATCGTCAAGACCCTCGAAGCGGCTCCGTCCAATGAGCACAGCCACTGGTCAACTCGGTCGATGGCACGGGCGACCGGGCTCAACCAGACGGCCGTGTCACGGATCTGGCGGGCGTTCGGGCTCAAACCGCACCTGGTCCACACCTGGAAGCTGTCCGCCGACCCGCTTTTTCATCGACAAAGTCAGTGACGTAGTCGGGTTGTATCTGGATCCGCCGGACAAGGCGATGGTCCTCGCGGTCGACGAGAAGTCCCAGATGCAGGCCCTCGACCGTACCGCGCCGGTGCTGCCGATGATGCCGGGCACCCCCGAACGCCGCACCCACGACTATGCGCGGCACGGCGCCACCAGCCTGTTCGCTCCGCGTTGGACATCGCCACCGGCAAGGTGATCGGTCATCATCAGCGCCGGCACCGCCATCAAGAGTTTCTGCGGTTCCTGCACACAGGGTTGATCAGGCCTCATTGCACGATGGACTGATCAACAGCTATGTTGATAGAATTGAAGGGCTGGCCATCGTCGCGATGATGGCCGGAATGACCTCGGGGGGGACTGTGCAGCCAGTGTTGTCGGGCTGGGTGACCGGGGCACGGCCGCTGCGGCCGGTCGACCCCGGGCTGTACCTGTGGGCCGCCAGGGGCTGTCACACCCAGGTGGTTCTGATCGACGTCGAGGCGGTGGACCAGGTCCGGCCGGGGACACTCGCCGCGCTGCGGCACGCCGCGCACGCCTGCGTCGTGCAATCGGTGGGGTTCGTCTTCCCCGGGGCCGCGGAGCTGGCGGACCGGCTTAGCCGGGCCGACCGCGACGAACTCGCCCGGCACCGGCGCCTCCCGAACGTGGCCGCCCTGCAGTGCGCGCCGGGTACGGCCCAGCTGCCGGCCGGGCCGCGGTGAGCGCCCCGCCCGACGCGGGCGTCCGGATCGAGGAACACGCCAGGCATTTGCGCCTGGTCGTCGACAGGCCGCCGGTCAACGCGTTCACCGTGCCGATGTACGACCTGCTCACCGAACTCATCGGCGCCCACTGCGACGATCCGCGCCCGCTGCTGGTGCTGGGCGCCAACGACATCTTTTCGGCCGGCTTCGACACGGGGAACATCGCGGGTTCGAGCGGCGAGCCGGATGTAGGCTCGGAGCTCGAGACGGTCACTCGGGCTGCCGTCCGCTGCCTCACCGCCGTCGAGTCGCATCCGGCGCCGGTCGTCGCTGCCGTCGAACGCGCAGCCGTCGGGTTCGGACTGCTGCTCGCTGCGATGGCTGATGTGCTGGTGGTTTCCGAGGCCGCCCGTATCGGCATGCCGGAGGTTCGACACGGGATGGTCAGCGAGCCCGGCCCGCTCCGCCGGCACCTTCCGCCGGCCTGGGTGCGCCGCATCTGCCTTGGCGGCGAGATGCATCGGGTGGCGGACATGAGCCTGGCCGGCTCCGGGATCATCTACTGCGGCCGCGGCGAAGCGATAAAAACGGCGACCGCGTTGGTCGAGGTCCTGGGCAGCGCCGACGCGGCCGCCGCGGCCCGGATCAAGCAACGCCTCCAGCGCCTCTGACCGACAGGCGTCGCGGCCGCATACCTGTCGCGGGCCACGACTTACGTGTTCGGCCCATTTCCGTGAGTCACCAAGCCCGGACGCAGGTGAGGTCAGGGAGCGTGGGCGAGGAGGGTGGTGACGTCGGCAGACCCGTCCAGATTGGACCGCCTAACTCCGCCCAGGACGGGAGAGCGCTGGGTGCGGCACGGATTGCGTGTGGGCGATTCACGGTCTAAGCCGCGACGACCAGACCCCTCCCGGGAAGATCAGCACCGCAAGCCTTCCGTCTCGGCATCACCGAGGACCAGCCGGTCATCGTGGTCGGCGCCGATCCCCGCCATGTGCGGCTTGAGTGTGTCCTGGTCCGACCAGAACCACGGCGCGCCGTCGTGATGCGCCTCCAGCCCGAGCAGCGACGCCGCTGCGGTCCGCGCCTGGTCGACGGCGTACTGCAAGGCTCTCCAGCTGGCTCGGCACGCCCGTTCCCGGCACGGGCGGCACGGTGCAGTCCCCGTCCCCGCAGAACAGAGGATTCGTGGTTCGAGCCGAGTCGTCGACACGCGGGTCCGCGGGCGCCCCCAGGCTGCGCGGCCAGGCTGACGTCCGCGGTCAGACCGACTCCGACGACGGCGACGTCAACGGCCACAATCTCGCCCGAAGCCAGCCGGACTCCGTGGAGCGGCCCCCGTCGCCGGGTCTGAGTAGAACGCCGCGACCACAGCGTGAGCCGCACGGTGACGCCCGCCGTCGGTGGGCAGCGAGCACCTGGCAGCGACGAAGGAGACCGACCGGCAGACCAGCCGGGCGACCGAGGTACTGTCGCCCAGCATCCGCAGCGACTGGGCCGGTGTGTGGCCAGCCTGTCCATCCCGAGGACCAAGGTCCTGACCTTCCACCGTGCCGCTGCTCAACGTGCCTTCCCCGGCGGGCCGATGGGCGATTGGTCCGGTCCACCCCCGACGTCGGCGGGCGTGGCCGTCATCGCCTCCAGGAGCCGGAACTTCTGGATCTTGCCGCTCGGCGTTGTCGGCAGTTCGTCGACGACTGCGACCGCCCGCGGCACCTTGTACCGGGCCAGCAGGCTGGACGCGTGCTGGAGCAGAATGGCCACGTCCATCTCGACGCCGGGACGAGGCAGGACCCACGCGTGCCCGACGCGGCCGAGCCGCTCGTCCGGCACCCCGACGACGGCCGCGCGGGCCACGCCCGGATAGCTCTGCAAGGCCGTCTCCACCTCGACCGGGTCCACGATCTCGCCGCCGACCTTGAAGTGGTCGCCGCTGCGCCCGACGAACCGCAGCCGGCCCGCGTCGTCGATCGAGGCGATGTCACCGGTGCGGAACCACCCGTCGGCACCGAGCGCGCGAGCCGTCTCCTCCGGTTTGTCGTGGTAGCCGATCGTCACCAGCGGGCCACGCAGCTGCAGCAGTCCGGTGCTACCCGCGGGCAGCACCTCGCCGGTCGCCTCGTCGACGATGCGTGCCCCGAGCCCGGTCAGCGGCGTTCCGACCGTGTCCAGCGCGACGTCCGGCGGATCATCCAGCGTGGGCAGAAAGGCCATCGACGCCGTCTCGGTCATACCGAAGCAGTTGACGCACGGTCCGAAGCGGGCCCGGATGCGGTCGGCCAGGTCCCTGGAGAACGGCGTCACGCACACCCGCACGTGGCTCAGGTCAGCACTCGCGATCCCCGGGTGGTCGAGTTGGTCGATGTAGGTCGTGGGAACGCCGTAAACCACAGTGGCGTGCTCGGCCGCCATCAGCGCCAGCGATTCTGCGGCGTCGAACCGGGGCATGAGCACGATCCGTGCGCCCACCGCCGTCATCAGGACCAGGCCCGCGAGGAGGGCATAGACGTGGAACAGCGGCAGGTAGAGCACCACGACGTCGTCGGGGCCGAGCCGCAGCCGCACCACCGCGTCGAGGAGGGTGGGCAGGAAGCGGTGGGTGTGCACAGCGCCCTTGGGCAGCCCGGTGGTGCCGGATGTGTAGAGCACGATCACCGGGTTGTCCGGATCGATGGTGGGCAGGTCCGCGGTGTCTTCGGGGCTGGCCATCTCGATCAAGGCGCTCCATGCGATAGCGCCGTCGACCGGCTGGTCGACCGTGACGACGCTGGGCGTGCCAGGCAGCTGGCGCGCGATTTCGAGGGCGTCGGCTGCGAGGTCGCGCGAGCGGTGCTCTGCCACTGTGATCACGAGGGACGCTCCGGACTGACCGATCTGGTATTCCGCTTCGGCGGTCCGCAGGCCGGTGTTCACCGGAACCACGACCGCGCCCGCCCGCACGGCCGCGAAGAACGCGATCGCCCACTCGGCGCGGTTCGGCATCCACACGGCCACCCGGTCGCCTGGCCGGACGCCGAGCCGCCGCAGCCCTGCCGCAGCGCGCAGCGAGCGGTCCCGCAACTCGGTGTAGGTGATCCGCTCGTTGCCGTCGACCAGCGCGACGCGGTCGCAAAACCGGGCGGCCGAGGCGTCGAGCAGGGAGGTGATAGTCGCTCCGTACGCGGGCGCGAGGACGGGCCGCGGCCGGGCTCCGGTGCTGCCGGTGCTCATCATTGGGGAACCTCCGGGATATCCGTGATGCCGAGTACGAGATCGATGACGACCGAGCAACCGGCCTCCACTGCCTCGAGCGCGGGTCCGAGGTCGGCCGGGTACACCACCCGGAACCCCGGGACCCCGAACGCGCGCGCGGCATCGGCGAAGGACGGCCATTCGAACAGCGGCAGGCCCGGCCGGACCTGCTTGGCGACGTACTGGTTGTACTCCGACCGGTAGCTGCCGTCGTTGCAGACGAGCACGACAAGCGGCCGGTCGTGCCGCCGCGCCAAATGCAGCTCGGCGAGCCCGCTCATCAGGTAGCCACCGTCTCCGGTGACCAGGGTCGCCGGTGCGTCGGGTGCAGCCACGGCCGCGCTGGTCGCCGCCCCCATCCCGAGCCCGACCGCGCCGAACGAGGTGGAGAGCACCTGGTGCGCGGAGCCGGCAACCTCGAGGTACTTGAACGCCTCGCCGAGGAAGCGCCCGCCGTCGAAAACGACCGTGCGGTCCGCCGGTAATACCCGTTCGAGGGCGCTGAGCACATCCGCGAGGTTAGCCGCTCACCGAGCGGGGCCGACCAGCGCAGGTCGGCCGAGGTGAGCCCGGCGACCACCCGGCCCTGGAAGCACGACAGCGCGACTCCGCCCAGATCAAGCCATTCCACGAAGACGGCCGCAGCCTCAGCGGCGTCGGCGTGCACCGCGGCGTCCACGGGCGCACTGCGACCGATCCGATCCGCCTCGCGGTCGATGTGGATGATCGTCTTGCCCTCAACGAGCTCGTTGCGGCCGGTCGTCCAGGTGTTCATCGACGCATCGAAGGCGACGACGCAGTCGGCGTCGGCGATAGCCTGGGTGCCGCGCGCGGTGGCCAGGGTGCCCAGGACCCCGAGCGAGCCCTCCTCCGCAGTGACCACGTTGCGGGCCCGCAACGTGGTCATCAGCGGAGCCCCCAGCCGACTGGCGAAGGCACGCACGGCGTTCCGGGCGCTGGCAGCGCCGCGGCTCGCCCACTCCCGGACGAGGGCGGGGCATCCTGGGGCTTGTCGACAGTCAGCAAGTCCGCTCCGGCGCCCCGCCCGAACGCCTCCTGGTCGAGGCTCTGCAGGTTGATCGTGTTGTTCGGGGCGGTGTCGCCGCCGAGCAACAGGACGGGGGCGGGGGCGCTGCTGCGGACCAGCTCGACGAGTGCGGTGGCGGTGTTGGTCAGGCCCGGCTCCTCGGTGACGGCGACCACGCCAAGCCAGCCGCTACGCGCGGCGTACCCCTGCGCCATCATGATCGCACCCGCTTCGTGCACGGCGAGACGTGCCGGCAGCCGTGCTCCTCGACGAATTCGTTGGCCATGGACAGGTTCAAGTCGCCGATCAGTCCGAACATCGTGTCGACCCCCGCGTCGACGAGGGCGGCGGCCATGGCCCGATGGACGTACACGGAACCTCCTAGAGCCAGGCGGCGCCCCGGCGCGCAGTGCGAGTGCATCACATCACGGCAATAGGCGTCAACGCACTCGTTGAAACAACGTCTCGGCTCTGCTCTCAGGGCGGGAAGGCGTCCGGGTCACGGGCAGTCGGCCGGATTAGCGCTCAACGGATAAGTTGGCCCGGAACGACGAGCGACAACGCAGGGCGGCCGCCGTCTCATGCGGGGCCACCGGATCGGCACGAGCGGCGAGGCGCGGGTGGCATGACAGGAGACCTGCGGATCGAGGTGCGAGATGGCGTGGCCGAGGTGGCTCTCGACCGGCCGCCAGCGAACACGCTGCCACGCACGACCGAACTGCAGATCGCCGAGGCCTTCGGCTCCTGCCGAGAACGCGACGACGTGTCGGTCGTCGTATTCGCCGGCGCGGGGCAGCCGGCGCCTACTGCTGCGGGTGAGACATCAAGGACCTTGCCGTCGAGCGGTCCGAGCCACCGATGGTCGACATCGACGATCCCTGCCGGGCGACGCGCGAGGCGTTCCGGGGTTTCCGGCACTGCGCTGTGCCGGTCATCTTCGCGGTCAACGGAGCCGCTATCGGTGCGGGTCTCGCCGCCGTCAGTGACATCGTGATCGCCTCGGACACCATGGCGACTTCAAAGTCGTGTGACTGATGGGGCTTTCGGCATCGTGGCTGGTCGAGCGGGTGGGGCGGCCGGAGGCCGGCGTTTTTGATCACGGTCTGGTTGCGGGTGAATCTCTTTTGGGCGTCGCTGATGCCCGAGCACAACGCCGATGTTAACTTTTCGGACCGGCCTCAGTTCTATGACCCGCTCCAAACGGGTTCGCGGCGTTCCTTGAATGCTCGCGCACCTTCCTGGGCGTCCTGGGACGACCTCACGTCACTCACGATGAGCTCCTGCTCGGCCCACTCGTTCTCCGCAGTCCAGTAACGCGACTCCGTCACCACACGCTTGGTCGCACGCACCGCCAACGGACCGTTCGCTGCGATCTGTTCACCGAGCTCCAGAGCTCCGGCGAGCGCGCCTCCATCAGGGACAATGCGGTTGACCAAGCCGAACTCGGCCGCGCGCGCCGCTCCAATGGGCGCCCCAGTGAGGAGGATCTCCATCGCGATCGCGCGCGGCACTCGGCCGGCCAGCCGCAACGCGCCTCCTCCAGCCGCGACCAGCGACCGCTTGACCTCCGGCAATCCGAATCGGGCCGACTCGGCGGCCACGACGAGGTCACACGCCAGCACCATCTCGAACCCGCCAGCCAGTGCCCAGCCCTCGACGCTTGCGATCAGCGGCTTCGCCGGTGGTCGTCGTGTCAAGCCGGCAAACCCTCGGCCGGGTACGTCGGGGCGCTCTCCGGCAAGGAAGGCGACGAGGTCCATCCCGGCTGAGAAGCATCCACCGGCGCCGTGAACGATGCCGACGCTGAGGTGGGAGGCCTCGTCGAGACGATCCATCGCCCGCGCGATGCCGTCGGCGATCTCGCCGTTGATCGCGTTCTTCACAACAGGGCGGTCGATGGTGACCACCAGCACGCGGCCGACCTCGCGCACATCCAGGGCCGCGGTCACGACACGCCCGCAGTAGTCGCCTGGGCGGTGCGTCGACCATCGCGCGAGGGCTCCGCGACCACCACCTGGTGCCCGCAGCTGGCGGCGAGCTGGGCGATTCCGGTGCCTATCGTGCCGGCGCCACGCACAGCGACGCGGTCAAGCTCCATGGAGACCTCCTGGGAGTCGGCTGGCCGCGACCGGGGCCGGTGAGACGGCAAGGCCACTCAGCGGGCGCATCGCGACGTTACGCCGATCCGCAGGAATTTCCAACAAGAACGTTGAATCAGAGCCTCCTCTCGTCGTACCGTCGCCCCATGGACCTCGAGGAGCTGATCATCACCCGTCCCACACCGGGGGTGACCTGCCTGTCGCTGAACAGGCCGCAGGAGCTGAACGCCTGGACGTACGACCTCGAGGAGAGGTTCTTCGCGGCGCTGAACAACCTGCGCCACGACCCAGAGACCCGCGTCGTGCTGATCACCGGTCGGGGCCGTGCGTTCTGCGCCGGCATGTCGATGACGGCGCTCAGCGCCGCCGGCCGCGCCCGGCAGGTCGCTCCGCCGGCCGAGAACCGCCCCCGTATGACAGAGATCTCCGCCTTCCCCAAGCCGACCATCGCGGTCGTCAACGGTCCGGCCGCCGGCATCGGACTGGCGCTCGCGCTGCACTGCGACCTTCGCTTCGTCGCCACCACCGCGAAGCTGACGACCAGCTTCGCGCGCCGAGGCCTGATCGCCGAGCACGGCACGGCGTGGCTCCTACCGCGGCTGGTCGGCATCGCCACGGCGACCGATCTCCTGCTGACCGGCCGTGTCGTGCTCGGCGAGGAGGCCCGGTCGCTGGGACTCGCCAACTACTGCGCACCGCCGGACGAGTTGCTCGCGGCCGCGACGGCGTACGCCGACGAGATGGCCCGCCACTGCAGCCCGCGGAGCTGGGACATCATCAAGGGCCAGCTGGCCCACGGATTCGCGGTCGGGCGCGAGGAATCCTTCGCGATGGCGATGGACCTAGCCTACCGGTCGCTGCTATCGGAGGACTTCCGCGAGGGCGTGGCCGCCTACCGCGCCAAGCGCCCCCCCGCCTTCCCGCCGCTGTCGCCGAATGCGACGTCGGAGACAGCGTGCTGACCTCGGCACTCGACGCCACCTCGCCGACGGCCGCGCGGCGCCGATGACCCTCTCGCGCAGCCCGAGAGACACCGCCCCTGAAGGTCGAGACCTCGATGCGAGCATCCGTCCACAGCGCTCTCGCCGGTCTGTCTGCCTGCTCACCACGACGCTCGCACTGTGCGGCATCTCCGTCTCCCTCCAGCAGTCCCTGCTGCTCCCCCTGGTGAGCGATCTTCCGCGCCTGCTCGACACCTCGGTGGACGACGCGTCCTGGATCATCACAGCGACACTGCTGACCGGGACGGTGGCGATCCCCATTGTCTCGCGTCTGGCCGACATGTACGGCAAGAAGCGCCTGCTGCTCGTGACCTTGGGAGTCCTCGCCCTCGGCTCCGCGCTGGGCGCCGTGACGTCCAGCGTTCCGCTCCTCATCTGCGCGCGCTCGCTCCAAGGCGTGGGACTGGCCTTGGTGCCGGTCGGGATCGCGGTCATGCGCGACGAGCTCCCCCACGACCGCGTGTCGATGGGAGTGGCGCTCTTGGGGGCATCGATCGCCATCGGTGCCGGCGTCGGCCTGCCGCTCTCCGGCGTGATCTCCGAGCACTTCGACTGGCACACGGTCTTCTACGTGACCGCGGTCATCGGCGTGCTGCTGTTCGCGGCGATCTGGTTCGTGGTCGACGAGTCGCCCGTGCGAGCAGGCGGCCGGTTCGACTACACCGGCGCAGTGGTTCTCTCGATAGCCCTGCTGGCCTGCATGCTGGCACTCTCGAAGGGCGAGACCTGGGGTTGGACCTCCACGACCACGCTCGTGCTGGCGGCCTTCGGCGTGGTCACACTCGTCATATGGGTATGCTGGGAGACGCGCATCGACGGTCCGCTCATCGACGTCCGCGTGGCAGCCCGACCGACCGTGCTGGTCGTGAACCTGGCCTCACTTCTGCTCGGCTTCGGCCAGTTCCTCAACTTGCTGATGACGTCGCTCCTCCTGCATCTTCCGACGAGCGCCGAGATGGGCTTCGGCCTGAGCGTCATGGAGACGGGGCTCTGGATGGCCCCCGTCGCGCTGGCGTTTGGCGCGGCCGCCCCCTTCGCCGCGGCCATGACGAAGGCTCGAGGACCGGGCTTCTCACTGGTGGCCGGGGCAGCCGTGATCGTGACCGCCTTCGTCCTCCGCTGCTTCTTCCACCAGGAACTGTGGCAGGTCCTGGTGGGGGCCACCGCGGCCGCAGTGGGCACGTCCATGACCTACGCGGCGATGCCGATCCTCATCATGTGGTCGATGCCGGTGACCCAGTCGGCCTCCGCCAACGGCTTGAACACCCTGATCCGATACCTAGGGACCTCGACGTCGAGCGCGGTCGTCGCCGCGGTCACCGCCGCGAGCGCGACGTCGGTGCACTCCGGACCGAGCGAGCGCGCCATCGTGGGCCTGTTCCTGGCAGCCGCGGCCGCCGCCGGTGTCGCCGGGTTGGCCGCCCTGACGACCCTCTCCAAGAAGCCGGCCCATCCGGCGGACGCCGCCGACGACCCCGCGGCGGCAGCGGCGACCTCGATCACCTGAGCACGCACCGTGCCCGGCCGTCGACGATCAGCCGGGGCCTATCCCGCCGCGGGCCTCCTAGACAAGGTCGAGGCACGCCGCCCATCGGCAATCGGACCACATGTCCCGAAAGGCGCGCGGGTCGATCTCCCAGAGGACCTCCCAATGCCGGGACGGCAGTCCGCAGGCGGTCCGCTCGGACCCGACCTCCTTCACGTGGCCGATACCGAACGGAAGTTCGCCGGGGCCGACGCCGGAGCGATTGACGACCTTATGCGCAGCGGTGACGAACCGTCAGAGACGAAGGCCGGTGTGGTCGAGGAAGTTGAAACACAGGTCGTAGCCGCCGTCGATGCGGTGCAGGCCGTTGTGGGCAGCGGTGTCGGCTTCGCTGATGTGTTCGGGGCAGAGGTTGGCCAGTTCGGTGGCTTTGAGGTTGCCCCAGACCAGTTCCATGGGGGTTGAGGTCGTGGGCGTAGCCGGGCAGCTGTGCCACCACCGGTGTTGTAGCTGCCGGGTTTGGTCTGAAGATCAGCTTGGCTCGGCTGCGGTCGGGCCGGTACGCCAGCACGCCGGCCATGGACATGCGGGTCCAGGAGAACCGGTGCCGCAGTACCGGGGTCTGCC
>NZ_JBFAZX010000062.1:0-14528 GCF_040689395.1 Dactylosporangium sp. NPDC051484
GATTCACCGCCGAACCACGAACCACCGCCAACACCGGATGACCATTCGCCACCGCATCCGACAACCGCTCCACCAACAACACCCCGACACCCTCGCCGAACCCGGTGCCGTCAGCCGCGCCCGCGAACGCCTTGCACCGGCCGTCCGGGGCGAGCCCGCGCTGCCGGCTGAACACGATGAACAGCTCAGGGCTGTTCATCACCGTGACACCACCGGCGAGGGCCAGATCGCACTCGCCCGAGCGCAGCGACCGCACCGCCAGATGCAGCGCGACCAGCGACGACGAGCACGCCGTGTCCACCGTCACCGACGGGCCCTCCAGGCCGAAGACGTAGGACAGGCGGCCGGAAATCACGCTCGGGGAGTTGCCCGAGCCGAGGAAGCCCTCCACCTCCTCGGGCACGTTGCCGATCAGGCGCACGGCGTAGTCGTGGTGCATGACGCCGGCGAACACGCCGGTGCGGCTTCCGCGCAGGGTGCCCGGGTCGATCCCGGCGCGCTCGAACACCTCCCAGCTGGTCTCCAGCAGCAGCCGCTGCTGCGGGTCCATGGCCAGCGCCTCGCGCGGCGAGATCCCGAAGAAGCCCGCGTCGAACTCGGCGGCGTCGTAGAGGAAACCGCCTTCCCGGGCGTACGAGGTGCCGGGGCGCGACGCGTCGGGGTCATAGATGTCCTCGACGTCCCAGCCGCGGTCCGCCGGGAACTCGGAGATCGCGTCGGTGCCGCTGGCGACCAGGTCCCACAGCTGCTCCGGCGAGCTCACACCGCCGGGGAAGCGGCAGCCCATCGCGACGATCGCGATCGGCTCGTCGGCGCCCGCGACAGCGCTGCGCCGGGCGGGAACCGCGGGAATGCGCTCGGTGTCGCCGGCCAGCCGGGCGTCGAGGAAGGCGGCCAGCACCTCGGGGGTCGGGTGGTCGAACACGAGGGTGGCCGGCAACCTCAGGCCGGTGGCGAGGTTGAGGCGGTTGCGCAGGTCGACCGCCGCGAGCGAGTCGAAGCCGAGATCCCGGAACGCGCGCCCCGGCTCCACCGCGCTCGCCGAGCCGTGGCCCAGCACCGCGGCGACCTGGGTGCGCACCAGCTCCCCCAGCTCGCGTCGGCGCTCGGCGGCGGGCAGGGCGACCAGCCGGCTCGCGGGCGCACCGGCCGCGACGTCACCGGCGAGCGGGCCCGAGGCGGCCCGGCGGGTGACCGGGCGGACGACGCCGTGCAGCAGCCTCGGCACCGGTTCCGTCTCCGCGCGGGCCCGCAGCGCCGCCACGTCGAGCAGCATGGCGACCAGCAGCGGCTCCTCGGTGGCCGTGGCCGCGTCGAACAGTTCGAGGCCCTGCTGGTCGGTCAACGCCGGCATGCCGGAGCGGGCGATGCGGCGGCCCTCGTCCTCGTCGAGGTGCCCGGTCATCGCACTGCGCTGCTCCCACAGCGTCCAGGCGATCGACTGGCCCGCGAGTCCGCGGGCCCGGCGGTGCTGGGCGAGCGCGTCCAGGAACGCGTTGGCGGCGGCGTAGTTGCCCTGGCCCGGGCCGCCGAAGACACCGGCGGCGGAGGAGAAGAGCACGAACGAGCGCAGCTGCCGGTCGGCCGTGAGCTCGTGCAGGTGCAGCGCGGCGTCCACCTTGGGCCGCAGGACCGCGGCGATCCGCTCGGGGGTGAGCGACGTGATGATCCCGTCGTCGAGCACTCCCGCCGTGTGCACCACCGAGGTGAGTGGATGCTCGGCCGGGATGGCGTCGAGGAGCTCACGCAGCGCCGCACGGTCGGCGACGTCGCAGGCGACGACGGTGGCCCGAGCCCCCAGTCCGGCGAGCTCGTCGACGAGGGCGGTCGCACCCGGCGCGGCGAGACCGCTGCGGCTGGTGAGCACCAGGTGGCGTGCCCCGAGCGTGACCAGGTGCCGGGCGACCCGGGAGCCGAGCAGGCCGGTGCCGCCGGTGATCAGGACCGTGCCGGCCGGATCGAACGCGATCCCGCCGCCCTCGGCCGCGGCTACCCGGCTCAGGCGGGGCGCGTGCGCCTCACCGGCGCGGATCGCCACCTGGTCCTCTTCGGTCGCGGCGAGGACCGCGGCGAGCGCGGCGATCTCCCCCGGATCGTTCGGATCGTGGACGTCGGCCAGCACGAAGCGTCCGGGGTGTTCCGACTGCGCCGAGCGGACCAGGCCCCAGACCCCGCTGAGCGCGAGATCCGTGACCTCGTCAGCGGCCGTGACCGCCACCGTGCCTCGGGTCAGCAGGACCAGCCGGGAGCCGGCGAGCCGCTCGTCGGCGATCCAGCCCTGCAGGAGCGCCGCGACTTCGCGCACGGCGCGATGGACGGCGGCGGCGCCGTCCGCCGGATCGGGCGCGTATCCCTCCAGCGGCATCACGACGAGCTCGGGCGCCGTCGCACCGGCGGCGACGGCGGCGCGCACCGCGTCCACGTCCGGGTAGCCGCCGGCGCCCAGCACGACCGGTTCGGCAGCGCCGGCAGTGCCAGCTGAGCGGCCGGCGACCCGTACCGGGGTCCAGTCGAGGCGGAACAGCGACTCGCGCCGGACGGCCGCCGCGCGGGGCGCGGTGGCCGGGCGCAGCAGCAAGGCGTCGACGGACGCCACCGGTTGACCGGCGGTGTCCCACGCCCACACCGACACGGCGTTCTCGCCGGCGGGTGCCACCCGGGCCCGCACCGACGAGGCACCGTGGGCGTGCATGGCCGCCCCCGTCCAGGAGAACGGCATCCGGCCGGTCTCGGCGCCGGACAGACCGGTGACGTGCAGCACGGCGTCGAGCAGGGCGGGGTGCAACCCGTAGAACGCGGCCTCGGCCTGATGCTGCGGCGGCAGGCTCGCCTCGGCGTAGATCTCGTCGCCGAGCTGCCAGGCGGCGCGCAACCCCTGGAACACCGGCCCGTACTCGAATCCACCGGACGCGAAACGCTCGTACAGCCCGGTCAGGTCGATCGGCACCGCGCCCGGCGGCGGCCAGGCGGCCACGATGTCCCCGGTCGCGGACACGTCCGGGGACAGCATGCCCTGGGCGTGCCTGGTCCAGGGGTCGTCCGGTCCGGCGTCCGCGGGCCGGGCGTGCACGCTGATCGGCCGGTGCCCGTGACCGTCGGGTGCGCCGACGGTCAGCTGTACGTCCACGGCGCCCGAGCCCGCGAGGGTGAGCGGGACCTCGATCGTGAGCTCCTCCACCCGGCGGCAGCCCACCCGTTCCGCGGCGCGGGCGGCGAGCTCCAGGAAGGCGGTGCCGGGCAGCAGCACGGAGCCCTGCACCCCGTGTTCGCCGAGCCACGGCTGGATGCGGGTGGACAGCCGCCCGGTCAGCACCAGCCCTTCGCCGGCCGCGAGCGTGACGACGGCCCCGAGCAGCGGGTGGTCGGCGGGGGCGAGCCCGGCGGCGGCCACGTCCCCGGTGATCGGGCCGGAGTCCTCGAGCCAGTACCGCTCCCGGGTGAACGGGTAGGTGGGCAGGTCGACGTGGCTGGCGGGCACGGAGGCGTGCGCCGGCCGCCAGTCCACGCCGAAACCGGCGGCCCACAGCTCGGCCAGCGACCCGTGGAACCGGTCCAGGCCGGCGTCGTCGCGGCGCACGGTGGCGCACACCAGGGCGTCGGAGCCGGCGGCGCGTGCGGTGTCCTCCAGCGCGACGGTGAGCACCGGGTGCGGGCTGACCTCGACGAAGGCGCGCAGCCCGTCGTCCACCGCGGCGCGGACGGCCTTCTCCAGCTCGACGGTCTGGCGCAGGTTCCGGTACCAGTAACCGGCGTCGAGGCCCGCCGTGTCCATTGCCGCACCGGTCACCGTGGAGTAGAAGGGGATCTCGGCCGAGCGCGGGGTGACGCCGGCCAGCAGGCCCAGCAACTCGTCGCGGATCTGCTCGACCTGGACCGAGTGCGAGGCGTAGTCGACCGGGATGACCCGCGCCCGCACGTCATCCGCGACGAGCTCCGCGACGAACGCCTCGATGTCGGCGGGATCACCGGCCAGAACAGTCGACGACGGACCGTTGACCGCGGCGACAGACAGCCCGCCCGACCGGCCGCTCAGACGTTCAGTGACATCAGCGACCGGCAACGGCACAGACGCCATACCACCCCGCCCGGCCAACGCCGCGATCGCCTGACTCCGCAACGCGACGACCCTCGCCCCGTCATCCAGCGACAACCCACCAGCCACCACCGCCGCCGCGATCTCACCCTGACTGTGCCCAACCACCGCATCCGGCACCACACCAAACGACCGCCACAGCTGCGCCAACGACACCATCACCGAAAACAACACCGGCTGCACCACATCAACCCGCTCCCACACATCACCCCCAAACACCCGATCCCGCAACGACCAACCCACAAACGGCGACAACGCCGCCTCACACTCCACCATCCGCTGGGCGAACACAGCAGACTGCTCCCACAACTGCCGCGCCATACCCACCCACTGCGAACCCTGACCCGGAAACACGAAGACGGCGCGGTTGGTGCGGATGTCACCGCCGCGCACCAGGGTGGCCGACGGCCGATCGTCGGCAAGGGCGTCCAGGTCGGTGGCGAGCGCGGCGCGGTCCGCCGCGATCACGACGGCGCGGTGCTCGAAGGCGGCCCGGGTGGTGGCCAGGGCCCGCCCGGCCGCGTCGAGGTCGAGGTCCGGGTGCCCGGCGAGGTACGCCCGAAGCTGCCGCGCCTGGGCGCGCAGCCCGTCCCGGTCGCGCGCGGAAACCAGCCACGGCACCGGGACGGCAGGCGTGCGCCGGGCCGTGGCATCGGGCTGCTGGGACTGCTCAGACTGCTCAGCCTCGACCGGATCGGGCCGCTCGATGATGACGTGCGCGTTGGTGCCGCTGATGCCGAAGGAGGAGACCGCGGCCCGGCGCGCATGGTCCGTATCCGGCCACGGCACGGGCTCGGTCACGAGCCGCACGGTGCCACGGGACCAGTCCACCTGGGAGGTGGGGTGCTCGGCGTGCAGGGTCGGCGGTACGGTGCCGTGGCGCATCGCCATGACCATCTTGATGACTCCACCGACCCCGGCGGCGGCCTGGGTGTGGCCGATGTTGGACTTCAGCGAGCCGAGCAGCAGCGCTCGATCCGGGGTACGGTCCCGGCCGTAGGTCGCCAGCAGCGCCTGGGCCTCGATCGGGTCGCCGAGGGCCGTGCCGGTGCCGTGCGCCTCGACGACGTCCACCGCGTCGGGCTTCAGCCGCGCGTCGTTCAGGGCGCTGCGGATGACCCGCTGCTGCGCCGGACCGTTGGGTGCGGTCAGCCGGCTGCTCGCGCCGTCCTGGTTGACGGCGCTGCCGCGGACCACGGCGAGGACCGGGTGACCGTTGCGCCGGGCCTGCGAGAGCCGTTCCAGCAGGACCATGCCGACGCCCTCACCCCAGCCGGTGCCGTCGGCCTCGTCGGCGAAGGACTTGCACCGCCCGTCGCCGGCCAGCCCGCCCTGCCGGCTCATCTCGGTGAAGGGCACGGGCGTCGACATCACCATGGCACCGCCGGCGAGGGCCAGCGAGCACTCCTGCCGTCGCAGCGAGTGCGCCGCCAGGTGGATGGCCACCAGCGACGAGGAGCACGCGGTGTCCACGGTGATCGCCGGGCCCTCCAGGCCGAGGGTGTAGGAGATCCGGCCCGAGGCGACGCTGTCGGACATGCCGTTGCCGATGTATCCCTGCACATCCTCCGGAATCCGGTTCAGCCGGAGGGCGTAATCCTGGTACATGACGCCCGCGAACACACCGGTGTCGCTCCCGCGCAACGTGCTCGCGTCGATGCCGGCCCGCTCGAACGCCTCCCACGCCGTCTCGAGCATCAGCCGCTGCTGCGGGTCCATGGCCAGGGCCTCACGCGGCGAGATGTTGAAGAACGCCGCGTCGAAGTCACCGACCGCGTCGAGGAAGCCGCCCTCGGCCGAATAGGTGCTGCCCGGCCTCTGCCGGCTCGGGTCGTACAGGGAGTCCAGGTCCCAGCCGCGGTCGTCGGGGAACGCGCTCACCGCGTCCGTGCCGGATAGGACCAGGCGCCAGAGGTCCTCCGGGGTGCGGACGCCGCCCGGGTACCGGCAGCTCATGCCGATGATGGCGATGGGCTCCTGGTCTCTTGCCTCCACCTCGCTGAGGCGCTTACGGGTGTGGTGCAGGTCCGTGGCCACCCGCTTGAGGTAATCGCGAAGCTTGTCATCGTTCACAGGAATCGTCACCTTCAGCCAGGGCGGGACGGGATGGACGGCCGGTCATGACATCCCAAGCTCGTTGTCGATGAAGTCGAAGAGCTCGTCATCGCTCGCCTCGTCCATGCGCTCCTCGACCAGGACATCCGCCGAGCCGGAGCCCGCGCGCAGCTTGGCGAGCAGGATCTGCAGGCGGTTCAGCACCTCGGGGCCGGCCTGGCCACCGTCGAGCGCGCTTTCCAGGAGGTCGATCGCGGCCACTCCCGCCGGCTCCGGTTCGGCATCGTCCGGCACCAGTTCGGCGGCGAGATGGCGGGCGATCGCCGCCGAGGTCGGGTAGTCGAACAGCAAGGTCGCGGGCAGCCGCAGGCCGGTCCCGGCATTGAGCCGGTTGCGCAGCTCGACCGCCGTCAGCGAGTCGAAGCCGAGCTCCATCAGGCCGCGATCGCCGTCGACCGCGGCCGGGTCCGCGAACCCGAGCGACGTGGCCGCCTGCTGCCGGACGAGCTCCAGCAGCAGGCGCTCCCGCTGGACCTCGGACTGGCCACGCAGCCGCCGGATCAGCGACGCCGCGGCGTCCGGCGCGGCGGTGGTGCCGACGGCTCGACGCACCGGGGTCCGCACCAGTCCGCGAAGCAGGCTGGGGTGACCGGCGCTCGCCATCGCGTCCAGATCCAGCCGCAGCGGAAGTACCGCCGGCTCGCCTGCGGCGACCGCCACGTCGAAGAGGCGTACGCCCTCCTCGGGTGTGAAGGCGAGGATGCCGCCGCGTGCGATGCGCCGCAGGTCCGCCTCGTCGAGGCCGCCGCTCATGCCGCCCTCGGTGGCCCACAGACCCCAGTCGAGGGACACCGCCGGGAGCCCCGCCGCGCGACGGCGTTGCGCCAGCGCATCGAGGAAGGCGTTGGCCGCGGCGTAGTTGCCCTGGCCCATGCCGCCGAAGACGCCGGCGATCGAGGAGAACATCACGAACGCCGACAGATCCATCCCGCGGGTGAGCTCGTGCAGGTGCAGGGCGGCGTCCACCTTCGGGCGCAGCACCTCGCGCATCCGCTGCGGGGTCAGCGCGTCGAGGACGCCGTCGGACAGCACACCGGCGGCGTGCACCACGGCGGTGAGTGGATACGCCGCGGGCAGCCCGGCGATCAGCGTCGCGAGCTGGTCCCGGTCGGCCACGTCGCACGCCATGACCTCGGCGTGCGCGCCCAGCTCGCCCAGTTCGGCGCACAGCTCGGCGCAGCCGTCGGCGTCAGGCCCGCGCCGGCTGGTCAGCAGCAGCCGCCGGACACCGTGCTGGGACACCAGATGCCGGGCGATGTGCCGGGCGATCGCGCCGGTACCGCCGGTGATCAGCACGGTGCCCTCGCGTCCCCAGTCGGGGGACGCCGGCGTGTCGATACGCGCGACCCGCGCGAGGCGCGCCTGATGCGCCACCCCGGCGCGCAGCACCAGTTGCGGCTCACCCGAGCCGACCGCGGCCGGCAGGGACGCCAGCGACGCGGGGTCGCCGTCCAGGTCCACGATGACGAACTGGCCGGGGTTCTCGGTCTGCGCGGTTCGCACCAGTCCCCACACCGCCGCGTGGGCCAGGTCCGTCACGTCGGCGTCCGGGCTCACCGCCGCGCCGCCACGGGTCACCAGCAGCAGTGTGGCGCCACGGAACCGCTCCTGCGCGAGCCAGTCCCGCAGGAGCGCGAGGGCGTACTCGGTGGCGGTCCGGACCGCCGACGCCTCGTCCCGCCCTGGGGCGGCCTCGACCGGGATCGGGGCCACCACCACGCGGGGAAGATCCGCGTCACCGGCCGTCAGCGCGGCGAGGTCACCCACCGCGCGGGTGACGCCGGCCGCGGCCCACCGCGGCTCCTCGTCGCCGAGGACGACCCAGTCCGCGAACGCCGCGGCCGGCGTCGCGCGCAGCGGCAGGACGGGCCACTCCACCCGGAACAGCTCGTCGTGCTGCCCGGCCGGGCGGGTAGCGCGTACCTGGTCGGCGGTGACCGGTCGAAGGACCAGCGAGCGCACCGAAGCGACGGGTACGCCGGCCGCGTCGGCCGCGAGAACCTCCACGGCTTCGCGACCCACCGGCCGCAGCCGCAGGCGCAGCGACGAGGCCCCGGAGGCGTACAGGCGCACGCCGTTCCAGGCGAACGGCAGCCAGCTCTGCGCGGACCCCTGCAGCACCCCGAAGGTCAAGCCGTGCAGCGCGCTGTCCAGCAGGGCGGGGTGCAGCCCGTACCGGGCGGCGTCGGGCTGCTGCCCTTGCGGCAGTGCCGCCTCGACGTACACGTCGTCGCCGAGCCGCCAGGCCGCCCGCAGCCCCTGGAAGGCTGGGCCGTAGGCGAAGCCACCCAGCTCGAACCGCTCGTAGAGGCCGTCCGTCTCGATCGGCTCGGCGCCCGCCGGCGGCCATTCGGCCAGGTCCGGCACGACGTCCCGCCCGGCGACCGTGAGCAGGCCGCTCACGTGGCGGGTCCACGGCTGCCCGGACGGCGCGTGTTCCGGCCGGGAGTGCACGGCGATCGTGCGGCTTGCCCCGTCACCGGCGGCGCCGACCGACACCTGCAGCATCACCGCTTCCTGCGGCCCGATCACCAGGGGCGCCTCGAGCAGCAGCTCCTCGACCTCGTCGCAGCCGGCCTCGTCGCCGGCCCGCATCGCCAGCTCGAGCAACGCCGTGGCTGGGAAGAGCGCCGAGCCCAGGATGCTGTGGTCGGCCAGCCAGGGGTGGCTGCGGGTGGACAGCCGGGTGGTGAACAGGAACCCGTCCGAGTCCGCGAGCTGCACCGCCGCGCCCAGCAGCGGATGCTGGGCCGCTCGCAGGCCGGCCGATGCCACGTCGCCGGTGGCGGTGGTGGCCTCGAGCCAGTAGCGCTCACGCTGGAAGGCGTACGTGGGCAGGTCCACGTGCCGGTCCCGCGGGCCGGTGAAGAACCGCGCCCAGTCGACCGGCATGCCGCGGGTGTGCACGTGAGCCAGCGCCGCGGTCACCGACCAGGTCTCAGCACGGTCTCTGCGCAGCACCGACACGAGGGCCTCGGGGTCGACGCCCCGGTCCGCCAGGCAGTCGCGGCCCATCGCGGTCAGCGACTGGTCCGGTCCCAGTTCGAGGAAGCGGGTGACCCCTTCCTCGGCCAGCCGGCAGATGCCGTCGTGGAAGCGGACGGCCTCGCGCACATGGGCCACCCAGTAGTCGGCCCCGCAGATCTCGTCGGCGCTCGCCACCCGGCCCGTCAGGTTCGACACCACCGGGATCTGTGGCGGCTGGAAGTCCATGGTCTCGGCCACTCGGCGGAACTCGTCGAGCATCCCGTCCATGTGCGGCGAGTGGAAGGCATGGCTGACCGTCAGCCGCCGAGCCTTGCCGCCCAGCGACTGCCAGCGGGCGGCGACGTCCAGCACCACCTCCTCGTCGCCGGAGATCACCGTCGAGGCCGGACCGTTGATCGCCGCGACCGAGACCCGGTCCGACAGGCCGCCCAGCAACGGCTCGACCTGATCCAGCGAGGCGGTCAGCGCGACCATCGTGCCCCCCTCGGGCAGCGCCTGCATGAGTCGCCCGCGGGCCGCGACCAGCCGGGCCGCGTCGGGCAACGACAGGACGCCGGCGACGTGTGCCGCGGCGAGCTCGCCGATCGAGTGGCCGAGCAGCATGGCCGGGATGATGTTCCAGTACTCCAGCAGGCGGAACAGCGCGACCTCGAGCGCGAACAGTGCCGGCTGGGTGTATGCGGTGGTGTCCAGCAGCGCGGCCTCGGCCGAGCCGGCCGGCGCGAACATCACCTCCTGCAGCGGCCGGTCGAGCGCCGCGTCCAGCTCCGCGCACACCGCGTCGAACGCGTCGGCGAAGACCGGGTAGGCGCGGCGCAGCTCGGCACCCATGCCGAGACGCTGGCTGCCCTGTCCGGAGAAGAGGAAGGCCGTCTTGCCCTCGCCGGAGGTGCCGCGCACCACACCGGGCGCGGTCGCGTCGGAAGCCAGCGCGCGCAGGCCGGCGAGCAGCGCGTCCCGGCTGTCCCCCACGACGGCGCCGCGGTGCCCGAAGGCGCTGCGACTCGTCGCGAGCGCTCGGCCGACATCGGGGATGCTCAGCGCGGGGCGGGCCTGCACGTATGCCAGTAGCCGCTCGGCCTGCGCCCGCAGGGCCGGCGCGCTGCGGGCCGAGACGAGCCAGGGCACGGCACGGCCGGTCCGGGCATCGACATCCGGGGCCTGGGCGGCCGGGGCATCGACAAACGGGGCATGGTCGGCTGGGGCATCGAGGAGCGGGGCATCGCCGGCCGGAACGTGCTCCAGGACGGTGTGCGCGTTGGTGCCGCTGACGCCGAAGGACGACACCGCGCAACGGCGGGGGCGGCCGGTCTCGGGCCACGACGTGTTCTCGGTCAGCAGCGACACCGCGCCCGAGGACCAGTCGACCAGCGGCGTGGGCCGGTCCACGTGCAGCGTCCGGGGCAGCAGACCGTGCTGCATGGCCTGCACCATCTTGATGACCCCGGCCATGCCGGCGGCGGCCTGGGGGTGGCCGATGTTGGACTTCAGCGAGCCGATCAGCAGCGGCTGGTCGGCAGGGCGGCGCTGGCCGTACGTGGCCAGCAGCGCCTGGGCCTCGATGGGGTCGCCGAGCCGGGTGCCGGTGCCGTGTGACTCGACCGCGTCGATGTCGGCGGCGCTGACCCCGGCGTTGGCGAGTGCCTGCGTGATGACGCGCTGCTGGGACGGGCCGTTCGGCGCGGTGAGCCCGTTGCTGGCACCGTCCTGGTTGATGGCCGAGCCGATGACCAGCGCCAGTACGGGGTGGCCGTGGCGCCGTGCGTCGGAGAGTCGTTCGAGGACCACGACGCCGGCGCCCTCGGACCAGGCGGTGCCGTCGGCCGCGGCGGCGAACGGCTTGCAGCGGCCGTCCGCGGCGAGTCCGCCCTGCCGGCTGAACTCGACGAACGAAGCGGGGGTGGCCATGACGGCGACGCCGCCGGCCACCGCGATCGGGCACTCGCCGCCGCGCAGGGCCTGGGCGGCGAGGTGGATGGCCACGAGCGACGAGGAACAGGCGGTATCCACGGTCACCGCCGGGCCCTCCAGGCCGAGGGTGTAGGCGATGCGGCCTGAGACGACACTGCCGGCGCTGCCCAGGCCCAGATAGCCTTCGATCTCCTTGGGTGGCTGCTGGGCGCGGGCACCGTAGTCGTGGTAACTGGAGCCGACGAAGACGCCGGCCTGGCTGCCCTTGAGCGTCAGCGGGTCGATGCCGGCCCGCTCGAACGCCTCCCACGTGATCTCGAGCAGGAGCCGCTGCTGGGGATCGATCGCCAGCGCCTCCCGGGGCGAGATGCCGAAGAAGGCCGGGTCGAACTCGTCGGCACGGTGCAGGAATCCGCCGTGCCGCGTGTAGGACGTGCCCGCCTGCGCGGGGTCGGCCGAATACAGCTCCTCCAGGTCCCAGCCGCGGGTGCTGGGGAACGGGGTGATCGCGTCGGTGCCGTCGACCACGAGCTTCCACAGATCCTCGGGCGACTCGACGTCGCCGGGGAAACGGCAGCTCATGGCCACGATGGCGATCGGGTCGTCGGCCGGCTGCGCCACCGGGGCGGCGGGGGCCGCCGGGGCCACGGACGCCGGCTGGAGACCGGCCTCGGCCTCGACCAGCTCCGCCAGGTGCCGCACCAGGACGGTCATCGTGGGATGGTCGAAGACCAGCGTCACGGACAGCCGCAGTCCGGTGGCCGCGGCCAGCCGGTTGCGCAGGTCCACCGCCGTCAGCGAGTCGAAGCCGAGGTCCCGGAAGACGCGGCCGGCCTCGAGGGCGGCCGGGTCGGCGTGGCCGAGCGTCTCCGCGACCTGCACGCGGACCACGGCGAGCAGCTCCTCCTCGCGCTCGGCCGGGGACAGTCGCGCGAGCCGGGCGACGAACGAGTCGCCGTCGCGGGCACCACCGGCACCCGTGCCCTCGCCGAGAAACGGCACCGCCTCCGGCAGGTCACGCAGCGTGGTGTTGGGCCGCAGCGTCACCGAGACGCGGGTGAACCGCTCCCAGTGGAAGCCGGAGACGATCAGCCGGGCCTCGCGCCGCGCCAGGGCGGCACCCAGCGCGGCGAGGGCCAGTTCCGGCTCCATCGGCTCCAGGCCGGCCCGGACCAGACGATCCGCCTCGGACGCGGCCGCGCTGTTGCCGGACCACAGACCCCAGGCCACCGAGGTGGCGGGCAGCGCACGGGCTTGCCGCCGCTCCGCCAGGGCGTCCAGGAACGCGTTCGCGGCGGCATAGCTTCCCTGGCCCGTACCCGGCAGGGTGGCGGCCAGCGAGGAGAACAGGACGAAGGCGTCCAGTTCCAGATCCCGGGTGAGCGCGTCGAGGTGCACCGCGGCCTGGACCTTGGGGCGCAGCACAGCCGCGGTGCGCTGCGGGGTGAGGCTGTCGAGGACACCGTCATCCAGGACACCGGCCGCGTGCACGACGGTGCGCAGCGGGCGGTCGGCCGGGATCGAGGCGAGCAGAGCGGCGAGGGCGTCGCGGTCGGCGACGTCGCAGGCCACCGCGACCGCCTCCACGCCCACCTCGGTCAGCGAGGTGACCAGGGCGTCGACGCCGGGAGCGGCCGGTCCCTTGCGGCTGGCGAGCACGATACGCCGCGCACCGGCACGCGCCAGCCAGCGGGCGACGTGCGCGCCGAGCGCGCCCGTGCCGCCGGTGATCAACGCGGTACCGGAGGTGGCCCATTCGGTGTCCGAGCCCGGCTCGGCCGGTGCGGCCCGCACCAGGCGCCGGGCGAAGACGCCGGAGCCACGGATGGCGAGCTGGTCCTCGCCGTCCAGGCCCGCGAGGACGCGTGCCAGCCGGCCGAGCACCCGCTCGTCCCACTGCCCGGGAAGGTCGATCAGGCCGGCCCACCGCTGCGGGTACTCCATGCCGGCGACGGCGCCGAGGCCCCAGATCATCGCCTGGTGCGCGGCGGTGACGGTGTCGGCACGCCCGACCCGGACCGCGCCGGCGGTGGCGGCCCACAGCGGCGCGGTGACACCGGCATCGCCAAGCGCTTGTACCAGGGTGGTCGTGAGCGCCAGGCCGGCCGGCACGGCGGGCTCCTCGTCGGAGGTGTCGTACGCGAGGGCGAGCAGTGCCAGCACCCCGTCGGGCGCGCCCTCGGTGAGACGGCTGCGCAGGTCCTCGGCGACGGCCGCGCGGTCGTCGTCGCCGATCGGCACGGTGACGACGGTGGCGCCGTGCCCGTGCAGCACGCCCGCGCAGGCGGTGACGGCCGGATCCGCCGCCGCTGCGGCCGGTACGAGCAGCCACCAGGTGCCGGCCAGGACGGGGGTGTCCCCGCCGGTGGTGAGGGGCTTCCAGGTCACCCGGTAGCGCCAGTTGTCCACGATGGATCGGTCGCGACGTTCACGGTGCCAGGACGACAACGCGGGCAGAACCGCCCGCAGGGAGGCTTGTGCCTCCTCGTCCGCCATCCGCAACGTGCTCGCCACGGTCGCGTGGTCACCCTGTTCCACCGCCGTCCAGAAGCCGGCGTCGGCGGGATCCACACCGGCCGGACCGGCCTCGGCCGAATCCGCGGCCGGCGCCGCCAGCCAGTACCGCGAGCCCTGGAAGGCGTACGTCGGCAGTTCGACCCGGCGGGCACCGGTGCCGGCCAGCACGGCGTCCCAGTCGATGCGTACGCCGTGTGCGTGCAGCGTGCCGAGCGAGGCGAGGAAGCGCTCCAGCCCGCCGTCGGCCTCGCGGAGGGTGCCGGTCACGCACCCGGCGACACCCGCCGATTCCACCGCCTGCTGCAGCCACAGCGACAGCACCGGATCCACGCTGATCTCGACGAAGACGGTGTGCTCGGCACGAAGCAACGCGGTGACGGCCGAAGAGAAGGCGACGGGCTCCCGCAGGTTGCGGTACCAGTACTTGGCGTCCAGCAAGGTGGTGTCCACGCGCTCGCCGGCGACCGTGGAGTAGAACGCGACCTGCGAGGACTGGGGCACGACCTCGGCGAAGGCCGCCTGCAGTTCGGCCTGCAGCCGCTCGACCTGCGGCGAGTGCCCGGCGAACTCGACGCCGGGAAGGGGCCAGGACATGACGCCCGCGTCGGCGAGACGCTCGCTGATCTCGTGCAGGGCGGCCTGGTCGCCGGAGACCGTCACCGAGCTGGGGCCGTTGACGGCGGCTACCGAGACCCGGTCCGCCCAGGGCCGCAGCTGCTCGCTGACCTTCTCGACGGAGGCCGCGATGAACAGCATCCCGCCGTGACCGACCAGAGGCAGCAGCGCCTGGCTGCGCAGTGCGACGATCCTCGCCCCGTCCTGCAGCGACAACCCACCAGCCACCACCGCCGCCGCGATCTCACCCTGACTGTGCCCCACCACCGCATCCGGCACCACACCAAAC
>NZ_JBFAZX010000063.1:0-13044 GCF_040689395.1 Dactylosporangium sp. NPDC051484
ACAACGGCGCCAGCCGAGACCACTCCGCATCAGAGAGATCAACCGCCATGAGGGAGAACACTACCGCCCAACAAGATCCGTCAGACAGGCCCTAGGGGATACCGGATGGATGAACGAACGGGTCGGGAACGCACAACGGACTCATGTCCTCGACCTCCTGAGCAAGGCCGTTCAGGAGGGCTATATCGACCTGTCCGAGTTCGACCAGCGAATGAACATCGTGACCTCCGCGAAGACGGCACACGAGCTACTGGGCCAGCTTACGGATCTTCCAGCGCGGTTCCACTGGGATCCCAGGACGTCACCGCTCCCATCCGCGCCAATGACCGCGCCAGTGACCGCACTGACGACCGCGCCTCATAATAATGCGCGCACGACCACCATCGCGTCACTGACACTGGCTATCGCATCCATTCCTCTGGCGCTGTGTTTTGGTATTGGAGGTCTCTTTGGCATCGCCGCGGTCGTGCTGAGTTTGCCTGGATTGCGCAACGCAAATGAACACGGCAAGGCGATGACGGGACTCGTATTTGGCTGTCTCGGGATAGTCTCGTCGATCGTCATGGTCATCGTTTTCATGACCACCACGACGACGCCAACCACGCGCTGACGGGCGATCTCCCAGCACCCCTCGTTCAGCAGCGTGGTTCACTGCACTTGCGCTTGACGGTTGCGGCGCCAACCGGACCAGTGCAGCACGTGCCCGGCGCGATCCGTCCGATAAAGACAACTTTGCCGAGCATGCACCGGATCTCGTCGCTGCTCAACGGCAGCCCGAGCAGAGGCCGCCGGGGTCCGCATTGGCGTCGACGCGGCGCACGTGTGGTGCGGGATTCGGAGGCGGACTCGATTCGGGCGGGCGTGCGCTAACGTTCCAGGCCATGGGTTCCATTGCGTTGGCCGAGGAGCTGCTCCTGCTCGCCTACGATGACGAGTCGGGGAAGGCCACCGGCTCCCACATCGGTCTTGACCTGGGCATGGCCGCCGCCGTGCTGGTCGAGCTGGCGCTGGCCGGCAGGATCGTCTATGTCGACGGAACGATCGTCGTCACCGAGCCGTCGCCGATCGGCGAACCGATCGCCGACGAGGTGCTGGCCCGCGTCGCAGCCGACACGCCGCATTCGCCCGCCTCCTGGGTCCAGCGGCTGCGCCACGGGCTGCGCGACCGGGTCCTTGCCGACCTTTGCGACCGCGGCGTGGTCCGCGACGTCGACGAGACCACGATGGGCTTCATCCATGTCCACCGGTACCCCACCGTCGACCCGACGGTGGAGGCCGATGTCCGGGCCCGCCTGAGCCGGGCGCTGATCGGGGACGAGCTGCCCGACGAGCGGACGGCGGCGCTGGCGACGCTCGTCGCGGCGGTGCGGATGACGCCCGCGCTCGGCCTGACCGGCGCCGACGCCGCGGCGGCCCACCAGCGCTTGGGGCAGATCGGCGACCGTGCCGGCTTCACCGGCTCGGTGAGCATGGAGGAGTCCTCCATCCGCCCGGCGGTCGCGCTCGTGGTCGCCGTGCTGGTGAGTGCCGTGCAGATCGCGCTCGGCACGGCACCGCGCTGACCCGGCTGCGCCTCACCCGCCAAGCGGCGTTTGGCCCGGGCGTTCACGGGAAGCGCGGCTGAGCCCGTCGCCCCGCTCCCGGAAGTGCCGTGATGCGTGCCATCGTCATCGACAAGTTCGGTGGACCCGACTGCCTGGTGTACAGGGACCTGCCGGAGCCCGAGCCGATGCCCGGTCAGGTCGTCATCGAGATCAAGGCGTTCGGCATCAACCACGCCGAGATGCACATGCGCCGGGGCGAATGGGCCGAGGCCGCGCCGGTGAGCGGCATCGAGTGCGTCGGGCTGGTGAAGGCCTGCCCCGGCGGCGAGTTTCCGGTCGGCGCCAAGGTCGCGGCGCTGATGGGCGGCCTCGGTCGCACCATCAACGGAAGCTACGCCGAGTACACCCGGGCGCCGGCGTCCAACGTCGCGCTCATCGAGTCGGATCTTGCCTGGGCCGACCTCGCCGCGATTCCGCAGACCTACGCGACCGCGTGGACCTGCCTGTTCCGCAACCTGGAGATCGCCCGAGGGCAGACGCTGGTCATCCGCGGCGGTACGTCCTCGCTCGGCCAGGCCGCCATCAACCTCGCGGTGAACGCCGGCGTGCGAGTGATCGCGACCACGCGCAAGCGCGAGCGCTTCGCCATGCTGGAGGAACTCGGCGCGGATCGCGTCGAGCTGGAGCGGCCGGATCTTTCCGCGCGGATCGCCGAGGCCAAGCGGCTCGACGCGGTGCTCGACCTGGTCGGCAACAGCACCATCCTCGACTCGCTGGACATGCTGCGCCGTGGCGGCCGGGCTTGCCTGGCCGGCTGGCTGGGTGGTCTCGACCCGATCGCCGACTTCAACCCCCTGCTGCAGATGGCCAGCGGGGTCTACCTGACCTTCTTCGGCAGCTTCGTGTTCGGCAAACCCGGATTCCCGCTGTCTGACGTACCGTTGCAGGCGATCGCGGCGGACGTCGCGGCGGGCCGGCTGCAGGCGAAGCCGTCACACGTGTTCGGCTTCGCCGAGATCCGCAAGGCACATCGGGTTATGGAGGCCGGCGAGGCCGGCGGCAAGATGGTCGTCGTGCTTTCCTGACCGTCCCGCGCTTTCGCCGCAGGAGCGGTCCTACGCCGACGGTTACTCGCGCTCGACCCTTCGCAGCCCGTGGGTGGGCGTCCACCACTCGACGACGAGCCGCGTGGCCTCGTCGTTGAGGTGCGTGTGCACGACCTCGGCGATGTCGGCACGGAACATGTCGCCGTCCGGTCCCTCGGTGATCGCCGCGGCGGCGACCGCACGGCCGGAGATCTTCGCCTCGCCCGGCCACAGCGCCTCGCCGCCCTCGATCGGGTCGACCGTGGCGCTGTGCAGGGCGAACCGCGGATCTCGGCGGAGATCCGCGCCCTTGCGCGCGTTCGGCATCGAGCCGAAGACCAGTTCGCCGTCCTCGAAGCCCGCCTCGATCCCGCAGATCCGCGGCGACCCGTCGGAACGCAGGGTGGCAATGGTCTTGTGTCTGTGCGCGTCGAACAGCGTCCGCACCCGGTGCGCGAACTCAGGCACCGCCCGTTCGACGTCCCGCCACGCCGTCATACGCCCATGATCGCACCGATGCGGCACGAATCCGCCGCGACGGTTGAACCTCTACCCAGACGCTGGTCGTCGCCGCCCCGGCTGGAACCAGTCCGCCGGCGCGTTTCCCGGCACCGGTCAGTGAGGTGATCTCGGCGAGAACCGCGTAGGTCTCGCCGAGGGTTCCACGCCCCACCCATCATTGTCCAGTGCGGATGATCCGGGCGTGTCATCCCGATTTCGCAGCCATTCTCGTTGAGATCACCTCATGATGGACTGCCATTCGTGGCGGCGGTTTCGGTCGCATTCTGGGATAATCATATCCATGGGGCAGCTGCAGTTGTTTTCGAAGACGGAGTTGGCTGCCATGCGTGACCGGACCAGGTCGCGTCGTTATTGTCCGGCGAATGAGCAGTTCCGCCGGGAGCATGCTCGGCATCGGGAATGGGGCCTGGCCAGGCGGCCGCCGAGAAGCTGCGCCGTCTGCGTGGTGACGCCCCGCCGGTGCTCAGCGACCAGCGCGGCGGATCGGTGGATGGGCCGGTGCCGCCCTCGCCGCCTCCGCCGGTCACGCCGCCTGACCAGGAACGACCTGACGAGGCACGACGTTCCACGGGCAGCCCTGCGGCAAGCGACTGCGGTCCCGCGCCGCGCCAGGTGGACGGCGACGGGCGGCCTGGCCCTGTCCGGAAGCGTCGTCGCGCATCCACGCTCGTCCGGGGAAAGCCGCACCCGCCACAGCTGCGCCGGCCCGCCGGCCCGGCAACGCGTCGAATGGTCGGCGGCAATGCACGGCCGCCGGTGTATCGCGGCCGTCTTTCGGCAATGCCGCGCACGGCCCGGCGGCATGTCCGCCGAATGTTCGGCACGGCGGGAACAAGCAACCGCTGTCCCCATGGACCGCCGGTGCGGATTCCCGAATGATGTGATCTGGTGCGGTGTGTTGTGGTATCGCTGCGGTTGGCCGCTAAAGCGCAAGCAGCCGACGGAGCCCACGGTCGACCTGGCTCGCCAGGGTGGCTGAAATCCGACCGTGGCGGTGACCGAACGCGGCCGGGTCCCCGAAACGGATGCGCGACAGGTCGATTGTGCCACCACCCGCAAGCTCCGCCGGCAAGGGCAACAGAATGCCAGGCACATCACCATCGGCTCGGTCGTGGATCAGCACCACAACCGGATACGCCTCCGAATACACATTGGCGCTGACAACAAGCACACGAATCCGCCTGCTGCCGAGGGCGTAGTCGACAACGTCGCCTCGCGACAGTGGCGCGGTCCGGACTACCACGCGGCGTTGAACTCGGCGAACGCAGCAGCGTCCTCGCCCTCAAGGGACGCATGCCAGACTGCCGCGGCAGCCACAGCCTTGCGGTCCAGGTACTCACGAACAGCCTCAGCCACCACCGACGACCGGTTGCCGCCAGCCGCAGCCGCGTTCAGCGCCGCACCGAGTTCGTCGTCGAGCGTGATCGAGATGCTCATGGTCATACCGCCGACACTACCAAGGATAGTGCCAGGCACACGATCATTGACACGATCGGCGCGCCGGTCGACACGGAGGGTAATCTGCTTGCCGCCCTAGGTAGGGCGTAGGAGTGCTCGCGGTGGAAACATCCCAGGAGGCCGCGTTCGCGGCCTTCATCACGGAGCGCCGCCGCGATCGCCCCGTCCTGGGCAGTCATCTCCCGGCCGGACGGCCCGCCGACGATCACAGCACCGCGACCTCCGGCGTCGCGCGCGACCCGGGATCAACCGGACTCGCTGACAGCTGGGTCGTCACGGGCACCCGAACTCAGGTCCTCGTCACCGCGATCACGGAGATCGGCATTCCCGGCGCGAGCGAGTGGATCAGCCTTGGCCCGCCCGGGCTGTGACCGATGACCAGGTGAACGGCCAGCTCTGCGCACTTGCCGATCAGGCCGAGCGACATCCCGGCAGCAGCGACCGCACGATCGCAGCCTCAGGACAAGTGTTCAGCGAACGCCTGACGAGCCCTTGGTCCGTCGACCGCCTACCTGGAAACGGCGCGAATCAACGCGACCATGATCGATATGAATCCCTTGATGATGGCGATCGTCAGGCTGAAAATACCCGAAATCAGGGAAATGACGATTCCCAAGTTGACCTCCGAACCCCTCGACGCATCCCGTGACACAACCGTAGGCATCGTGCCGGTGCGCGCTTGGAGGGTCACCATCCGAACGAACGGACACCGCACGGCACGGGGGCAACATCGCTGGCCGAAGAGGTCGTCATCCCATCACTCCGGCCGACCCATTCCGGGTTCCGGTAGGGCACGGGCGACCGAGGGATCTGCGCTCGGGCCGGGGTACGGTTCGACCAGGCCGGCATAAATGGTCCGGGCCGACGAACGCAACAATTCAGTCGGGCCAGCCAACGGGGTTGCTGCAAGACTCCCGCGAGATGCCCGATCCGGTGTCTGGAAACGTGCCGAATCGTTCGTGGTGCAGGCGAGCGAAGAAATAGCCCATCCCCTCGCACTCCGCATCGGGTACCGCCATCGCCGAGTCGGCTGCCACCGCTTCGTAAAACGCCCGGCCGAGTGCGACGATAAAACCTCGGCAGTACAGGAACCCGTCATCCGAACCGTCGGTCACCTCCTGGATGTCGGCCCGGTCGATGTCGTACAACTTCCGTTCGAGCACACGGTCCAGATCGGTGAGGTCCTGACTCGTCAGGCTCGCGCATTCGCCGCGCAGGCTGTCCAGGAACGCGTCGAGCCAGGGATCGAAGATGTACAGGTCCAGGTCATCATCGTCGGGGTTCCGGTTGGTCAGTACCTGCCGGACATTCGCCGCCGCCGAACCTACGCGGCTCCAGGCGGATTCGATCAGCGTCCAGAACCGGTCTTCGTCAGCCTGGCTGGGCAGATTACGTGCACTGTGAGCCGATGCGGCCATGGGCGAATCGTAGTGGATCATCCCGACCAGGTTTGAAACGCGGGCCGCCGGCTGAACCGGATCAACAACAGGCCGGCGCCGAAGACGAGGCACGGCCCCACCACGAGCAGCACGGCCTGGGCGGGTCGCGACAACGCCGGCACGGTTGACATACCGAACGGCAACGGCAGGCCGGACTGGATGCCGGTGAACACTGCCGCACCCGTTGCGATAAGGGTGTACACCCGGGCCCGGACGGACCGGTCGAGCCAACTGACCGTGGCCACGACGAGGATCAGCACGACGGTGAACGTCACGCCGGCGACAGCGCTGGCGAGCCGCGACGCTACGGAGAAGACGATGTTGAATCCCGGGTCGATGGAATCCTCAGGTGGCGGCCGGTGATACTCACCCAGAAGGGGAATCGCCGTCGCCGTGAGCGTGGTGACCGTGGCCGCGCCGGCAAGCAGCCAACGCCCACGGCGCCCCAGCAGGTCTAGGCCGTGACGGACCGGAGTGGACACGCTCAACAGCAGCGCGGCGGTGACCGCCAGCAGCAGCGGCCACGCCAGCAGGTCAAGCGGCAAGCCGTAGCGCCGGCCGCCGTTGATGCGCAGTGCGGCCACCACGATCTCGTACGACACGGCTGCCCAGGCGCCCAGTACCGCAGCGATCCGCCACCGCAGAAGGACCGCACCGCTGATCGCGGCCCAGACGGCGGCACGGACCCAGGTGGATGCCGGCACGGCTACCACCATCTCGCCCGTGCGCGCGAGGAAGGCTCCCGCCGCGGCAAGCGGACGAAGCTGGCGAGCGCCGAGGATCACGGCGACAACCACGGCGAGAACGGCCACGGCGTCGGCCCACCGCGCCCGGACGGACAGCCGATCGTCGGTCACTGCCATTCGCGTGACTCCATTCGTCTGCCAAAGGGCGGCCCACCGTAGCACCGGACAGTGGCGTCCGCCGGCAGCGCAGCCACCGGGCAGGCCGTGGACGGGTAGCCCCAACAGGTTGCGTTCGCCGTGCCTGCGGGTCTTACGGCTTTCTTCTGTCCTGCTTGAGCTTCTCGATCTCTTCCATGGTCGTTACGCGGGGGACGCGGGGGCCGCCGCGCGTCCTGGCCGCCCTTGGCGGCCTCGCCTCCTCGTAGCCGTCGTTGAACAGCTCGGCGAACGGCTTGCCGTGCTCCTCACAGAGATCTGTCGAGCGGACCCGCCCCGCGTGCGTGACCCTGTAGGTCTTGACCGGCATGTCGTGACAGACGTCGCAAACTACGTGCTCGATCTTCATGATCAACCCTATGATCGGTGTGAATTTGTCCGTTACGTGTTACTAACGGTATAACGTGAAGGCTAACAGACATAAGGCAGTCAGTTACTTTCACATACGCCAGGCGGCAGGAGACGAGGCGAAAGCATGGAGCCTGCGCGAACCGGTGAATAAGGGATGACGATGGTAGCGAAGAAGATTCAGCCCGAGGACGAACCCATGGTCATGGGCTGGTTCCGCGAAGGTAAGACGTACGACGAGATGGTCGAGCTGTTCAAGGCCGCACGCGGCATCGAGGTTGTCCCGAGCACCTTCGGGAACTTCCGGCGTCGCCACCGGATCGAGCCTCGCATCGTCCGCGACACGGTGGTCATCCCGTGGGAGGTGCTCCCCGAGCACCGTTACAAGAACGCTATCCAGATGCTCCGGCGCTACGGTCGCCGCCTTGCGGGCGAGCCGATCCCGGATCTCGATACCCGGCGGCTGGACGGCTGGCTGCGCAGTCGGCGGGAGGACAACACCGTTGTGCACTACGAACCGGACACTGACGATGGTTTCTTCTACGTCGAGCGCCGGCAAGGCATCGACCTCGGCATGGTACGCGAGCCCGAATGGGTGCTTGAGGCGCGCGAGCGCCCTGGATTACGAGTGGAGTGAGGCGTGAGAGCGCCCCCGCTGCGTTGAACCCCCGTCAGCCACTGGTCCAGTCGGTGGCGGCGGGTTGTCCCAAGCCGACGGACCCGGCGGGCCGTCGGCTGGCAGACTGGCCGACGTGCCGAATGTGTACCCGACCGGTGTGGTCGTCCCGAGCGTCGATGGCAGGCCCAGCACTTCGGCGCTGGGGCGCACGGTGGTGGCCGACGCGCTGCGCGGTGTCGATCCGGTCGGGGCCCGAGGTGCCGAGGCGTCGACCGACTGGCGCCACGACTACCTGGTGCACTTCCGGCGACTTGTCGAGGCGGGGCTGCCGTCCCGCGACGCGGCGCTGAGGATCGCCCGCGACGGGCTCGCGTCGCTGCACGAGCGCATGCGGTACCGGGGAAAACCGGACGGTGGCGAGGAATCCCTCGACGCTGCGTTCACTGCGGGTGGTCCGCCGCTGGCGACGGTGACCGTCACGGGGCGGGGGGAGCCGGAACGTGAGCTGATCGTGCCGTACCGTGGCCGTCACCTCGCCGGCGAAGACCTCGACCGGCAGCTCGGGCATTGGGTCGCCGCCGGCGCGATCGAGCCCTCCTGCGCCGACACGGTCAGGACCGTTGCCGCGAACCCCGGGTGGCTGTCCCTGCCAGGGCAGCGCGTCGTCGTCCTCGGCGCCGGCGCGGAGATGGGCCCGCTGTGGGCGCTGCTGCGCTGGGGCGCCGACGTGGTCGCCGTCGACCTGCCCCGGCCCGCGATCTGGCAGCGGCTGACCGCCCTGGCCGAGCGGCACGCGGGCCGCCTCCACCTACCGGTGGCCGGCGAGGAACGGGGCGCCGACCTGCTGCACGATCTCGGTCGGGTCGCCGAATGGATCGAGGGCCTCGACGGGCGGCTCGTGCTCGGCAACTACGTCTACGCCGACGGGGCACTCAATGTCCGGGTCGCGATGGCCGTCGATGCGCTCACCGTCCGCCTGCGGGAGCGCCGACCCGACCTCGGGCTCGCGTTCCTGGCGACACCGACCGACGTGTACGTCGTGCCCGACGGCGCCGTCGACGAGGCGAACCAGCGCTACGCGGCGGCGACCGGCATCGGGCGGTTCCGCCGTCCGCTGCGAGTGCTCAGCGCCGGCCGGCTGCTCACCCGCAACTATCCGCCCGGCCTCTATCCGGGGATCAACGACAGTCTGGTACCGCAGCAGGGCCCGAACTACGCGCTCGGGAAACGGCTGCAGCGCTGGCGGGCGGCCGAGGCACGGGCCGCGGGTGTGCCGGTGTCATTCGCCGTCGCACCGGCCACCCGCACGCGCAGTGTGGTGAAGAACCGCCTCCTCGCCGCCGCGTTCGCCGGCGCCCACCGATTCGGCATTGAGATCTTCGAGCCGGCGACCAGCAACACGCTCATGGCCGCGCTGCTCGTCCACGATCTCAACGCCGGTCGTCCGGTGCACGACCACCCGTGGCAGGACGAGGCTTACGCCGCGGCCCACGGCGGGCTGTGGCGCCAGCCGTACTCCGCCCGTAGCGCTCTCGGCCTCGCGGTCCTGATGGGTATCGGCGCCACCCGCAGCTGAAGCCACCTGCGACGCGTTCGCGCAGGGTATGGGCACTCCCGGCACGTTGTCCGGGCCGTCTGAGGTCCGGTGCTCTCCCGGCGAGCCGCCGGGTTCACTCGGGTGCGCACGTCCTTACCGATTGACGCTTGCATAAACCGTTGAGCACGTGGAAAACTCTAGAGGACTCAGAAATCTCTCAAGAGGCGACGGAAACTCTAATCCACTTACCCCACCCCGCGTCCCGGCAGGGCGCGGAGCTGTACACAGATCTTCCCGCAACAAAGTACGGAGTTGCGTCCCGGGAACATTGACGTCTATTGTCAGACGACGCTAGGAGTACAACCTTGCCCCAAGTGCCGGGTGCTGAGGCAAGGGCACGATAAAAAGCCGTGCCCCGGGTGGCATGCAGAGCAGAGGCGAACCCGGGGCGTACGCAGCAAAGATAACACGAACCCATCCCCGCTGGCACCTCTTGAGAGAAGGTCTCGATGAGCGCTTCGTTCTCCGAGTGGATGCGAAGCGCATTCTCGGAGCCTCGCCTCGAGGCCTACACAGCCGCCGCGAACCAGGACGCCAACACCGCCGAGCGGCTGTACTGGTGGAACATCGAGATCTCCGCGGCCTTCTACGGTCCCTTGCACTGCCTCGAGCTCGTCCTCCGCAACGCGCTCGACGTCCAGCTCCGCTCGGCCTACGCCCGTGACACGTGGTGGGACAACGCGCCGCTGACTGCCAGCGGCATGCGCATGGTCACAGATGCCCACGAAAAGTGCCGACGGCGGGGCGCCCGCCACGTTGCTGCAGACGACATCATCGCCGAACTGCCGTTCGGATTCTGGACCTCTCTACTAAGCAACAGCAGGGGCTCTCGGTACGACCGCCAACTGTGGGTACCGACCCTACACCGGGCGTTCCCGTACTACCACGGCCGACGCGGGGATCTCCACGACAACCTCGAGGCGATGCGGCTGCTGCGCAACCGGATCATGCATCATGAGCCCATTCATCACCGGGATCTGGCAGCAGACCACCGAAAGATCTACCGGTTGATCAATTTTATCAATACGACCGCCGCGAAGGAGTCCCTCGCGATGGATCGGGTACCTACCGTGCTCGGCCACCGCCAAGCGGTGTGTGACGGCTCCCGGCCGCCCAGGTTCTGAGGCGTTTATGTCATACAGCGACGCCATCCTGATCAGCCGTGCCGACGTGGCGCGCTGTGCTGGAGTAGGACGTGCGGCAGTGACGAACTGGGAGAGGCGGTACGACGACTTTCCCCGCCCGGTACTAGACCGCGATCGGCAGTTGTTCAATGCGGTGGCCGTGGCCGCCTGGCTCGATGGACGCCGGATTCCAACGAACCTGCTGCGGAACGACGAGTCCGACGGACAGGACTACGGCACTCGTTTCCGCCGAACTCTCGGCCTCAGCAGGCCTACCGACTCCACACCGCCGCCTCAGCCTATGCCTGCAGCCTCGAGAGCTGCCCAGTGGCTGTTGGACCGTCTGGACGGTCCGATCCAGCCCAACGACGTCACATGGCTGGCGTTCCTGATCTACCTCCGTACCCAGCGTCCCCAGATCTGGTCCGACGTCAAGACTCGCGCTGGCGACAAACAGGGTTGGCACCTGCTTGAGGACGTCTGGCGGCGGACGATGGCCGCAGAAGCGAGCAGCCGAGACATGTCGGCGCCGACAGACCCACCCGGGGACATCACCATCGATCGGTTGGGGCCCGCCAAGACGATCATGCACATCATCGACGAAGCCCACTGCCTACTGGAAAACGAGTCACGACCGACGTCTGGCCGGCCACCGTCGGCCGAACTGTTGGTGAATCTCATGGAGAAGTATGCACAGGCGCAAGGCCGCAGGGCGCAGGAGTACTTCACGCCACGTGGGATCGTCAAACTGACGGTGGACGTGCTGGCGCCTTCCGCCGCGACGACGCGGATGTACGACCCGTTCTGCCGCACCGGCGAGTTTCTAGACGAGGCGGCCACGCGCCTGGCGAGCGCTCCGCACGAGTCGCTCATCCTTGGCCAGAACCCTAACCGCAGTCTGCGCTCACTCGCGCAGATGAACCTGCGCCTGCACGGCCTTGACGCTCTCGTCGACGACGGCTACTGGTGGGACGCACAGACGCAGGACCAGCAATACGACCTGATCTTCACCAATCCACCGTTTAACATGCGACTGCCTGAAGGGGTGGTCGAAACGCGTTCCTGGCTCTACGGACCGCCGCCCACGCACAACGGCAACTTTGCCTGGCTGCAGCACGTCGTCTCCCGGCTTGGACCGGGCGGCCGAGCCGGTGTGATCATGCCAAATAACGCCGGTTTGTCGACGAACATCCGAGAACACACCATTCGAGCGGCGATGATCGAGGACGGCGCGGTGGAGTGTGTGATCGGGCTACCGTCGCGGCTGTTCGCGGGAACAAGCATATCCGTCAGTCTGTGGTTGCTCCGGAAGCCGTCCGGCACGCCAGGCAATGTTCTCTTCATCGATGCAACCGAACTGGGAACGAACGCTGCGCGGGGCGTCCGGACACTCCCCGCCAACGACGCCGGCCGCATCATCGCTGTCCACGATCGCTGGCGGCGCGGGGAGCCGGTGAGCGAACTCGGCTTCGCGCGCTCCGTTTCCATCGCGGAACTCCGCGTGAGTGATCATGCGCTGAACCCCGCCGCGTACGTCGGACCATCCCTATCAGTCTCGGACCAGCTATCTGAGCATGCGCGAACCGCCGAACTCCTGCAGCACTCATCAGCGCTCATGAAACGCCTGCATCTGCTCGACGACGAGGTCCGGCAGCTGACAGCACCGCTCGACGCCACCCGACGGCTGGAAACCAGCTGGCGTACGCTGCCGCTGGGGGAGCTGTGTGTCCTAAAGGCAGGTCCATCGGGCAGCGAGCTTCGGGCGGACGTTCAGCGGCAGAACGGCATTCGTATCGTCTTGCCGAAACACCTAAGGAACGGGTTCATCGCCGATACTGCCCCTACCGCCGTGTCGGAGGAGCTCGCCCGGAGGCTCCCCGGGTATCGCCTTGAGGTGGACGATCTCGTCGTTGCCCGGACTGTCGAGTTCGGGCGGGTGGCGCGAGTCAGCCCGGAACAACAAGGCTGGCTCTTCTCGGCCGGACTGATCCGGCTACGAACTAAGGACGGGATTCTCCCCTCTTACCTTGCGCACGCGCTGGCGTCTCCGGTATCCCGTGAGTGGATGAAGCGACACGCGACCGGAACGGTGGTGACCGCCATCACGATCACCACTCTGGCGAAACTCCCGGTCGCAGTGCCCTCCCTGGAGGAACAGGAACGCCTGAGTATCGCGCTGGAGGCCATTACCGCCCAGGTGCGCGTCCATGCAGAGCTTGCCAACATCACCCAGTCATTGCTGGACACCTTAGCCCAGACACTCTTTATCGTGCATGACTCGCGTCAGGCGAACGAATGACCAGATTCCAGCCCCTAGTGTCGCGTGATCCTGGTTGTGTTATGTCGGGTTGTCGTTGATCCTGGTGTGATGCTGACCGATGCCCAGACCGCGGAGTTGCGGGCGGT
>NZ_JBFAZX010000064.1:0-12972 GCF_040689395.1 Dactylosporangium sp. NPDC051484
CCGCGTGGTGAGCCTGGTGTTCGGCGCCCGGCGGCCGCCGGTCGCCCTCAACCCCGCGCCGCGCCCGGGGTGCGGGGCCGGGCCGAGGGCGGGGCCCGCCGCGCCACTCGGCGGTGCTACTTCCAGGTCGCGTTGACCGTCTGCGCGGCGGTGCCGGTGTTCAGGGTGCGGTTCGCGCCGCTCTCCCAGGTCACCGAGCCGTCGGGGTTCTTCTTGATGAACTTGTACTCCACCGCGGTGTTCGCCGGCAGGGTCACCGTCGCCGACCAGATCGGGTAGTTCGCCGAGGACAGGGCGATCGCGCTGCCGGTGTTCCACGAGCCGAGCGCCGGGATCGAGCCGACCACGAACACGTTCTGCCCCCAGATGGTGCTCACGTTGGCGTTGAAGGTGACCGCGGGCGCGGGGGCGGACGTGGACGAGCCGTTCCACGTCGTGTTGATGCTGCCGGTGCCCGAGGCCGGGACCGTGTACGTGTGGTTCGAGCCGGGCTCCCACGTCACGTTACCGCCGGCGTCCTTGGCGATGAACTTGTACTCGATCGCCGTGTTCGCCGGCAGCGGCACCGTCGTGCTCCACGACGAGCCGCTCGCCGTCATCGGCAGCGCGGCCGAGGTGTTCCACGAGCCGAGCGCGGCGACGGAGCCGACGAGGTAGATCGGGTTGCCGCTCGGGGCGCCGGTGACGGTGAAGGAGACGCCGCCTACCGACGGGGTCGTCGATGGGGTCGTGGACGGGCTGGCCGACGCGCTGGGCGAGGCCGACGAGGTCGGCGAGGTGGTCGGGCCGGCGCCGAGGCGGGCGTTGACGTGCAGGGCGACGGCGTCCTTGGCCGCCACGCCGAGGGTGGCCTGGCCGCCGCCGTCGACCGTGACCGTCGGGCCGGAGCAGGTCTGCGCGGCGGCGTTGTAGTCGCCGTGGATGACGTCGCAGTAGACGCCCGCGGGCAGGCCGGTGCTGAAGGTGCGCGACGACACCGCGCCGCCGCCGTTGTCGATCGCGATCCATCCAGTGGTACCGCGGCTGAAGGCGATCGCGTTCGAGCCGTCCGACCACCAGTTGCCCACGCTCGTGTCGGCGCGGGTGGCGTTGTGGAAGCCCACCATGTTCTTGATCGCGCGCTGGCGGTGCTGGCACTCCCAGCCGCTGCCGCAGGTCACCGCGGTCACGTAGCCGTTCGCGTCGGCCGGCGGCGACGCGTCGTTGTTGCTGAAGGTGAACGAGCTCATCACGTTCGGCGTGCCGAAGTTCCAGGCCAGCATGAACACGTTGGCGAGGGTGTCGGTCGCGCCGGCCTTGTAGTTGAGCGTCGAGCCGTTGCGCTCGGTGTCGTGGTTGGAGACGAACACCGTGGACTTCGCGCTGGGCTCGAAGCCCCAGCTGGGCCCGAACGTCTGCAGGTTGGCGATGCTGCCGTTGAACTGGTTCCTGAGACTGCTGGCGTAGTTGAATTCGAGGATGCCGCCGATGCCCTCGTAGGCCGACGGCGCGAGGCTGCCCGAGCCGCCCGGCATGACCTCCTGCGTCCAGTACACGTCCTGCTTGGTGAGCTTGCCCTTGATGGCCGACAGGTCCGCCTGGGCCATGTGCTTGGCCGCGTCGATCCGGAAGCCGTCCACGCCGACCGAGATGAGGTCGTTGAGGTAGCCGGCGATCTTCGTGCGCACGTAGTCGGTGCCGGTCTTGAGGTCCGACAGGCTGAGCAGCTGGCAGTTCCAGACCTCGGCCGGGTTGTTCCAGTCATGGATCTGGTTGTCCGGCTGGGGGCAGTCGGCGGGGTGGAAGTGGAAGTCCGAGGAGCTGTACCCGGCGCTCGGGTAGCTGTAGTTGTTGGTGAAGCTCGCCCCGCCGTACGCCGTGGTGCTCGACTGGTTCGCGCCCGTCATGTGGTTGATGACCGCGTCGGCGTACACCTTGACCCCGGCGGCGTGGCAGGCGTTCACCATGCTCTGGAACTGCGCCCGGGTGCCCATGCGGCTGTTGAGGTCGTAGGCGGCGGGCTGGTAGATGTCCCACCACGGGTGGCCGGCGACGCTGATCGAGTCCTGCGGCGGGGCGACCTGCACCGCGCCGTAGCCGGCCGGGCCGAGCACGTTCGTGCACTCGGTGGCGATGGAGTTCCACGGCCACAGCCACAGGTTGGCGATGACGTCGTTGCCGCCGGTGGCGGCCTCGGCCTTGCGGCTGCCGGACAGCAGCGGCACGGTGAGCGCCGCGCCCAGCAGCAGCGCGGCGGCGACGGTGAGGGTCCTGGTGAGACGTCTGGACAGGCGGGGTATGTGCACGGGTGCCCTCCGAAATGGCGGTAGCGGAGTGGGGTGGGCGATGGCGATCCGGTGGCGGCCGGATCGATGACGCTGAGCCTGTTCCTCGTGGAAACCGAAAGTCAAGAACCTTGCAAGAAATTGCCCGCAGGCACCTCCAGAAAGGCCTTTGAACTGCCGAAACGCTCAGGAAGACCTGGCAGTTCTTGCAAAGATCCACACTGCGGTGTCCTCCGGGAGCGTGCCGGCGGCGACGGTGCCGCTGGCCAGGGCCACGTGCGAACCGGGCGGATCGGGCAGCGCGACGGGGGAGTCGGAGAGGTTCACGACGCAGCGCAGGTCGCCCCGGGAGAAGTCCAGCACGCCGGGCGGGCTCGCGTGCCAGCGCACCGGGCCGGTCACCGTGCGGCGCAGGGCGAGCGCGGCGCGGTAGAGCTCCAATGTGGACGACGGGTCCCCGGCCTGCGCGTCCGCGGCGAGCGCGGACCAGTCCGGCTGCGGCAGCCAGGACCGGCCGGTGGCGGAGAACCCGTACGCCGGCGCCGCGGCGGTCCACGGCAGCGGCACCCGGCAGCCGTCGCGGCCCGGATCGGTGCCGCCGGAGCGGAACCAGACCGGGTCCTGGCGCGCGTCAGCGGGCAGGTCGAGCACCTCGGGCAGGCCGAGCTCGTCGCCCTGGTACACGTACGCCGAGCCGGGCAGCGCGAGCATGAGCAGCGCCGCGGCGTTGGCCCGGCGCGGCGAGCCCAGCCGCGTCGGGTGCCGGCGCACGTCGTGGTTGGACAGCACCCAGGTCGTCGGCGCGCCGACCGACTCGGCCGCCTCGACGCACGAGTCGATGCTCGCCCGCACCGCCGCCGGGTCCGCCCAGTCCGCCTGCAGGAACTCGAAGTTGAACGCCTGGTGCAACTCGTCGGGCGCGGTGTAGCGGGCCAGCCGCTGCGGCGTGGACGCCCACGCCTCGGCGACGGCCATGCGCTGCCCGGGGTACGAGTCGAGGATCTTGCGCCAGGCGCGGTAGATCTCGTGCACGCCGTCCTGGTCGAAGTACGGCAGCTCGCGCCGGCCGAGCAGGCCGATCTGGCCGGTCGCGCCGGCCGCCGGGTAGCCGGGGGCCTTCACCATCCCGTGCGCCACGTCGACCCGGAAGCCGTCGACGCCGCGGTCCAGCCAGAACCGCAGCACCGACTCGAACTCCAGCCGCACGTCGGGGTTTTCCCAGTTCAGGTCCGGCTGGGCGGGGTCGAACAGGTGCAGGTACCACTCGCCGTCGGCCACCCGCGTCCACGCCGGGCCGCCGAACACCGACTCCCAGTCGTTGGGCGGGTGACCGTCCGATGTCGCCGGGTGAAAGTGATACCGCGCCCGGGCCGCATCGCCCGGATCGGCTTGCAGGGCTTGCGCAAACCACGGGTGCTCGCTGGAGGTGTGGTTGGGCACCAGGTCGATGATGACGCGCAGGCCCAGGTCGTGGGCGGTGGCCAGCATCGCGTCGAAGTCGGCGAGGGTGCCGAAGGCGGGGTCGACGTCGCGGTAGTCGGACACGTCGTAGCCGCCGTCGACCATGGGGGAGCGGAAGAACGGGGTGAGCCAGATCGCGTCGACGCCGAGGTCGCGCAGGTGGGGAAGGCGCTCGCGCAGCCCGATCAGGTCGCCGACGCCGTCGCCGTCGCCGTCGGCGAAGCTGCGCACGTAGATCTCGTAGATGACGGCCGTGCGCCACCACTGCTGCGCCGCGTCCGTGCCCAGGTCCGCCAGGGCATCGGCCAGCTGTGACGATGTATCGGAAATATCGGATATGTCGAGAGCGTCGGACATGGTGGTCCCTTCGTGAGGCGTGATCGTCCGGGCGCGGGCCGCCAACCGCGCCGGATCTGGGTGGGGGAAGTCAGCGGGGCGCGATGCCCGTGGAGCCGCGCACGACGAGCTCGGGCGCGAAGAGGTACTCCGAATGCGGGGTCGGCTGCCCGTTGATCGCGTCGACCAGCGACTGCGCCGCCGCGTTGGACATGGCCCGCACCGGCTGGCGAAGCGTCGTCAGCGGCGGGTCGGTGAACGCGATCAGCGGCGAGTCGTCGTAGCCCACGACGGACACGTCGCGCGGCACCGACAGGCCCCGCGAGCGCGCCGCCCGCACCGCGCCGAGCGCCATCAGGTCGGAGCCGCACACCAGGCCGGTGACGCCGCGCTCGAGCAGCCGGTCGGCGGCGGCGTGCCCGCCCTCGACGCCGAACAGCGACAGCTCGATGTTGTCGGCCAGGCCGCGGCGCAGCATCGCCTCGCGGTATCCGAGGATCTTGCGCTGCACCGGCAGATACCGCTCGGGGCCCGAGATGAGCCCGATGCGCGTGTGGCCGAGCGAGGCGAGGTGGTCCACCGCCAGCTCACTGGCCCGCGCGTCGTCGCAGGAGATGCACGCCGCCCCGAGGCCGGGCACCAGCCCGGTGACCATGACGATCGGCAGCGGGCGGTCGATGAGCTTGCGATACCGGTCGTGGTCGGCGGTGGTGTCCGCGTGCAGGCCGGAGACGAAGATGATGCCGGCGACCGCGCGCTCCAGCAGCATCTCGACGTACTCGTCCTCGGTCACGCCGCCGGGCGTCTGCGTGCACAGCACGGGCGTGTAGCCGTGCCGGGCCAGCGCGGACTCGATGACCTGCGCGAACAGCGGGAAGATCGGGTTGTCCAACTCGGGCGTCACCAGGCCGACGAGGCCGGCGCTGCGCTTGCGCAGCCGTTCGGGGCGTTCGTAACCGAGCACGTCGAGCGCGGTGAGCACGGCGTGCCGGGTGTCCGCGCTGACCCCGGGCCGGTCGTTGAGCACCCGCGAGACGGTGGCCTCGCTGACCTCCGCCTGCCGGGCGATGTCAGCGAGACGAGCTCGTGGAGCGTCCATGGCCATGGGTCGAGAGTAAGCGGCCACACGGCGAAATTGAAAGTCGGGTGGAAGGGCTTTCATTCTCTGCAACTCCTTGCTACGGTCTGCGCCACCGGTATTCGATCGACACCCCTGGTATCGATGTCGGCAAACCTCCCCTGGCTGCGTGGCGGCCTCTACCGCCGCCGCGGGCCAGCCCCTGAACAGGAGCTTCCATGCGCATCCCGCTGCGCGCCGTCGGCGTGTTCGCCCTCGCCGCGTTAACCCTCACGGCCTGTGGGTCGTCGAAAACCCCCGAAAGCACTTCCACGCAGCCGGCCGCGACGCTCACCATCTGGGCGGACGACCAGCGCTCGGCGGCCCTCAAGCCCTTCGCCGAGGCCTTCGGCAAGGCCAACCACGTCGAGGTGCAGGTCCAGGCGGTCTCCAAGGACCTGCAGACCAACTACGTGACCGCCGCGCAGTCCGGCAAGGGCCCGGACATCGTCGTCGGCGCGCACGACTGGATCGGCAACCTGGTCCAGAACGGCACCATCGACCCGATCCAGCTGTCGGACTCGCAGAAGTCCGCGTTCGCCGACGTCGCGGTCAAGGCCGTCACGTTCAACGGCCAGCTCTACGGCGTGCCGTACGCGATCGAGAACCTCGCCCTCATCCGCAACACCGACCTGGCGCCCACCGCGCCGGCCACCATCGAGGACCTCGTCGCGGCCGGCAAGGCGCTCAAGGACTCGGGCAAGGTCAGCAACATCCTGTCGCTGCAGGTCGGCCAGAACGGCGACGCGTACCACATCTACCCGCTGTTCAGCTCGGCCGGCGGCTACCTGTTCGGCACCAAGCCCAACGGCGACTACGACCCGGCCGACCTCGGCGTCGGCAAGCCCGCGTCGGTCGAGGCGTTCAAGAAGATCGCCGCGCTGGGCGAGAAGGGCGCAGGTGCCCTGACCCGCTCGGTCAACAGCGACAACTCCATCCCTACCTTCACCGGCGGCAAGACGCCGTTCCTCATCTCCGGGCCGTGGGCCGTCGCCGACATCAAGAAGGCCGGCCTCAAGTACGACATCACGCCCATCCCGCCCTTCGCCGGAGGCAAGCCCGCGCAGCCGTTCGTCGGCGTGCAGGCGTTCTACGTGGCCAGCAAGGGCAAGAGCAAGGCCCTGGCCAACGAGTTCATCACCAACTACCTCACCAAGCCGGACCTGCAGGTGGCGCTGTACCAGGCCAACCCGCGCCCGCCGGCGCTGACCGCGGCCATGGACCAGGTCAAGGGCAGCGACCCCGACATCGAGAAGTGGCTCACCGCGGGCAAGGGCGGCGCCGTGCTGCCGGCCATCCCGGCGATGGCCGCGGTGTGGGACCCGTTCGGCAAGGCGGAGTCGGCCATCGTCGGCGGCGCCGACGTGCCCGCGACGCTGAGCGGCGCGTCGAAGACCATCACCGACGCGATCAGCAAGTAGCACGCCATGACGAACACGTACCTCCGGGGCATGGTCGTGAAGATCGCGGTCCTGGGGCTCGCCCTGGCGCTGGCGGTCTACGCCGCCTTTCCGCTCGCCGACGCCCACGCCTGGGGATGGCTCGCCGTCCTCGTCGTCGTCACCGGGCTGATCTTCGCGATCTACCTGTCGCCGCGGCCGGTCCCGGCGAAGTACCTCGTCCCGGGGGTGCTGTTCCTCCTGGCCTTCCAGGTGATCCCGGTCCTCTACACGGTCGCCACCGCGTTCACCAACTACGGCGACGGGCACCGCGGCACCAAGCAGGACGCCATCACCGCCATCCAGAGCTCCTCCGTGCGGCAGGTGCCCGGCGCGGCCGAGTACGCGCTGTCGGTCGCGCTGGACGACGGCGGCCTGAAGTTCCTGCTGCTGTCCCCGGACGGCAAGGCGTACGCCGGCGACGCCCAGGGCCTGCACGAACTCGGCGCCGGCGCGGTCACCGTCACCGCCGGCCGCATCGCCGCCGCCGACGGCTACCAACTGCTCGACCTCGGCCAGGCGACCCAGCGCAACGACGAGGTGCTCGCCTTCACGGTGCCCACACCGGACGGTGCGATCCGTGCCACCGGCCTCACCCGCGCCTACACCGGCCAGGCCACCCGCTTCTACGACGCCGGCTGCGACTGCGTCACCGACCGCGGCACCGGCGCGCAGTGGTTCGCCGACGAACGGACCGGCGAGTTCGTCGGCAGGGGCGGCACTGACGGCGAGCACCTCGCGCAGGGCTGGAAGGTGGGCGTCGGGCTGCGCAACTTCGCCCGGGTGGTCACGGACGGGCGCATCGCCGGGCCGTTCCTGCAGACCCTGGTCTGGAACCTCGCCTTCGCGGTCGGCTCCGTGCTGGCGACCTTCGCGCTGGGCCTGGCCTGCGCGCTGGCCCTGCACGCCGACCGGCTGCGCGGGCGCGGTATCTACCGGGTCCTGCTCGTGCTGCCCTACGCCATGCCGTCCTTCGCCATGCTGCTGGTCTGGCGCGACCTGTTCAACCAGGACTTCGGCCTCATCAACCGGGTCACCGGGCTGCACGTGGACTGGTTCGGCAGCCCGTGGACCGCGCGGCTGGCAGTCATTCTCGTGCAGCTGTGGCTCGGCTACCCGTACATGTTCCTCGTCGCCACCGGCGCGCTGCAGGCCATCCCGCGCGAGATGGCCGAGGCCGCGGCCATCGACGGCGCCACCGCCGGCCAGCGCCTGCGCCGGGTCACGCTGCCGCTGCTGCTCGTCGCGCTCACCCCGCTGCTCATCTCGTCGTTCGCGTTCAACTTCAACAACTTCAACGCCATCTACCTCACCACCGACGGCGCGCCGTTCCCGGCCGGCAACTCCAGCATCGGCGCGACCGACCTGCTCATCACCTACACCTACCGGGTCGCGTTCGGCGGCTCCGGCGCCCAGTTCGGCTTCGCCGCGGCGCTGTCGGTCTACATCTTCGCCATCGTCGCCGTCATCTCGGTCATCGGCTTCCGCCGCAGCCGCAAGCAGGAGGAGGTCTACGCGTGAGCGCCCGAACCATCGCCTGGGTCCGGCACACCGGCTGGCGCCACAGCGTGGGCGTGCTCGCCGTCGCCTTCTCGCTCTTCCCGATCGTCTTCGTGGTCTCCGCCGCCCTCAACCCGCTGGGCTCGCTGAGCTCGACCGGGCTGATCCCGGACTCGGCGGGGCTTGGCAACTTCGCCGGCCTGTTCCGCGAGACCGACTTCGCGCACTGGTACCTCAACTCGGTGCTCATCGCCGGCATCGCCGCGGCCGCCGGCGTCTTCCTGTCGATCCTGGCCGCCTACGCGTTCTCCCGCATGCGCTTCCGCGGCCGCCGGGCCGGGCTCGTCTCGCTGCTGCTCATCCAGATGTTCCCGCAGTTCCTGTCCGTCGTGACGATCTACCTGATCTTCGCCGGGCTCGGCGACTACTACCCGGCGCTGGGCCTGGACAGCCCGTGGGGGCTCATGCTGCTGTACCTCGGCGGCGCCCTGGGCGTGAACACCTGGCTGATGAAGGGCTTCCTCGACACCGTGCCCAAGGAGCTCGACGAGTCCGCGGTCATCGACGGGGCCAGCCACGCCCAGATCTTCTTCCGGGTGACCCTGCCGCTCGTCGCGCCGATCCTGGCCGTCACCGCCCTGCTCGGTTTCATCACCACCATCAACGAGGTGCTGCTGGCCAACGTCTTCCTGCGCAGCGACGGCGCCAAGACCCTCGCGGTCGGCCTCTACGGCCTCGTCGCCGAGAAGCGCAACGCCAACTTCGGCATGTTCTGCGCCGGCTCGCTGCTCACCGCGATCCCGACCGTGGTGGTCTTCCAGGTGCTGCAGCGCTACATCGTGTCGGGCCTCACCGCCGGGGCGGTGAAAGGATGAGGTCCAGCGCCGAAGGCGTCGACCGGCAGTGGCGAGAACGGATCCATCACGACGGCTCGGCGCTGTACGTGCCGGACCAGAACCCGCGGCTCGGCGCGGCCGCGGACGTGTGGCTGCGCACCGGCCCCGGCGTGCGCGCCGTGCACGTGCGCTCGATCGAGGACGGCGAGCCCCGCTTCACCCCGGCCACCGCCGAGCGGCGCGGCGGCGAGCTGTGGTGGCGCGCCGGCATCCTCGTGCGCAACCCGGTCACCCGGTACCGCTTCCACGTCGACGGCGACTGGTACACCGTGCTCGGCCGCTTCGCCCACGACGTCCCCGACGACACCGACTTCCGGCTCGTCGCCCACCACGGCCCGGCGCCCTGGACCCGCGAGGCGATCGTCTACCAGATCTTCCCCGACCGCTTCGCCCGCTCCGCCACCGCGCCGGCCACCCCCGACTGGGCGGTGCGCTGCGACTGGGACGAGCCGGTCACGGGCCGCGGGCCGCTGGCCTCGAGGCAGTGGTACGGCGGCGACCTCGACGGCATCGCCCGGCGCCTGGACCACATCCAGGACCTCGGCGCCGACACCGTCTACCTGACCCCCTTCTTCCCGGCGCGCTCCAACCACCGCTACGACGCCGTCGCCTTCGACCGCGTCGACCCGCTCCTCGGCGGTGACCGGGCCCTGCGCCGCCTCGCCGACGCCCTGCACACCCGCGGCATGCGCCTCGTCGGCGACCTCACCACCAACCACACCGGCGTCGAGCACCCGTGGTTCGACCAGCCCGACCTGTACTACATGAGCGCCGACGGCGGGTACGAGTCCTGGCTCGGCGTCCCGTCGCTGCCGAAGCTGAACTGGCACTCGGCCCGCCTGCGCCAGCGCTTCGTCACCGACGCGGACTCGATCGTGCGGCGGTGGCTGCGCTACCTCGATGGCTGGCGCGTCGACGTGGCCAACATGACCGGCCGGCGGGCCGCCGACGACCTCACCCACGAGGTCTCCCGGCTCATCGCCGAGGCGGTCCGCGCCGCACGCCCCGACGCGCTGCTCGTCGCCGAGCACGCCCACGGCGCCGGCGCGGACCTCGACGCCGGCGGCTGGCAGGGCACGATGAACTACGCCGGCTTCCTGCGTCCGCTGTGGAGCTGGCTGCGCGCCGACGACCTCGACCTGCCCGACTTCCTCGGCGTCCCCGGCGGCGTGCCGCGCCGCGACGGCCACGCGCTGGTCCGCACCATGCTGGTGATGATGGCCACCATGTCCTGGCGCGCGTGGACGCACTCGTGGAACCTGCTCGGCAGCCACGACACCGCCCGCATCCGCACCGTGGTCGGCGACCTGGGCCGGATGGAGGTCGCGGCCGGCCTGCTGGCCACCCTGCCCGGCGTGCCGATGATGTTCGCCGGCGACGAGTTCGGCCTCACCGGCTCCACCGGCGAGCAGGCGCGCACGCCGATGCCGTGGCGCAAGAGCCTGCAAACCCTGCCATGGTACGGCCGGCTGCTCTCCCTGCGCCGCAAGCACGCGGCGCTGCGCGGCGGCGGCCTGCGCTTCGCCCACGTCGACGCCGACGCCGTCGCGTTCTGGCGCGAGACCCACGACGAGCGGCTGCTGATCCTGGCCCGCCGAGCGCCCGGCACGCCCGTCGCGCTGAGCGGCGTCGCGGAGGCCACGAACCTCTACGGCGGCGCCCCGCTCACCGGCGAACTACCCGCCGACGGCCCGACCCTGCAGATCTGGTCGTGCCCGCCCTAGCATCCGCTCGCGTCAGGCCGGTGCGGTCCGGCGGGCGGCCGGGATCAGCGTCGCCTCGGCGGTCTGCACGGCCGGGCTCGCGGTCGCCGTCGCGCCGCGGCGCGTGTGGCGGCGCGGCACGAGCAGGGCCACCGCGACGGCCAGCGCCACGGACACGGCCAGGGCCGCGAAGGTGGTGGTGAAGGCGGACTCCGTCGGCAGGCCGTCCGGGCGCAGGCCGCTGGTCAGGATGGAGCTGATCAGCGCCGTGCCGATGGATGCGCCGATGGTGCGGATGTTCGCGTTCATGCCGCTCGCCGCGCCGGTCTGGGCCATCGGGACGCTGTGCACGATGAGGCTCGTCATCGCGGCGTAGGCCAGGCCGCCGCCGGCGCCGAAGACCGCGCCGGCCGCTGCGACCTCGAAGCGGGACGAGTGGGCGAAGGCGAACGCGACGCACGCCGCGGTGGCCAGCAGGGAGCCGGTGACGAGCTGGGCGCGGCTGCTGAACCTGCCCGCGATCGCGCCGCTGAGCATGCCGGCGACCGCCATCGTGATCAGCATCGGCACCATGAGCAGGCCCGCCTCGCTGACGGAGGAGCCGAAGCCGTAGCCGGTGGCGCTGGGGATCTGCATGAACTGGGGCAGGAAGGCGTACACGCCGAACATCCCGGCGCCGAACAGCAGGGCCACGACGTTGGTGGTCCAGACGCTGGGCAGGCGCATCATGCGCATGTCGATGAGCGGGTTGCCGGAGCGGATCTCGACCGTCACCCAGGCGGCCAGCAGCACGGCGCCCAGCGCCAGCAGCCCGACGGTCAGCGGCGACGCCCAGCCCCACGCGTTGCCCTTGCTCAGCGGCAGCAGCAGCGCGACGAGCCAGCCGGACAGCAGGGCCGCGGCGAGCCAGTTCACCCGGCCGGCCGAGCGCACGGGCGACGGCGGGACGAAGCGCCAGGCGAGCAGCCCGGTGACGGTGACGACGCCGAGCGGGATCCAGAACAGCCAGCGCCAGTTCAGCGCGGAGACGACCGGCCCGGCCAGCACGATGCCGGTGCCGCCGCCGATCGCGATGACGGCCGACATCGCCCCCAGCGCCGACACGACGCGGCCGGGCGGAAACTCGTCGCGGATGATGCCGAACGACAGCGGGAACAGCGCGCCGCCGAGGCCCTGGATGACACGGGCGGCGATGAGCACGGTGATGTTGGGGGCGAGCGCCGCGAGCACGCACCCGGCGGCGATCGCCGCGAGCGACACCAGCAGGGTCCGCTCCTTGCCGATCATGTCCCCGACACGGCCCATGAGCGGCGTGGCCACGGCGGCGGAGAGCAGCCAGGCGGTCAGCACCCAAGTCACGGTGTCCGCGCCGGTGTGCAGGTCCCGCTGGATGACCGGCAGCACGGGACTGACCAGCGACTGCAGCATCGAGAACGCCGCGGTGGAGGCCGCGAGCACACCGAACGTGAGCCGGTACGACGACCGGGCAACTTGAGGCATGCCTCCACAATATTGGAGGCAACCCTCCGTTCAACGCGGCAGTCGCCTACGCCACTCGTGATGGAGATCGCAGCCCGCCCGGATCGACCGGTGCGACCGTGGCGAAGTCCGTCGCGCTCAGCGGTCGATCGCCAGACAGCTAAAAGCCAGCTGGCTGATCGCCTGGTATCGATCAGCGAGCCCCGAACGGGATCGGCGCCCCGATAATGATGCAGTTCCTGTGAGACATCTTTCGAAACCTGCGCCCGGTGATCTCCGTATGCCAAGATCCCCTCGAACGGAAGAACGCTCCGCGGAGGCAGCCTTGAGCAATACCCTTGACATCGCACTCAAGAGCGCGATGAACATCGATGGCGCGATCGCGGTCGCGCTCGTGGACTACACCAGCGGCATGACGCTCGGCACGCTCGGCGGCACGCCGGATTTCGACATCACCGTGGCCGCGGCCGGTAACACCGACGTCGTGCGGGCCAAGCTTCGCGCGATCGACCTGCTCGGGCTGCCCGACCGGATGGAGGACATCCTGATCACCCTCGAAAGCCAGTACCACCTCATCCGGCCGCTGCAGTCGGCCAACGGGCACGGACTGTTCCTGTACCTCGCGCTGGCCAAGTCCCGCGCGAACCTGGCGCTCGCCCGCCACCACCTGCGCGGCATTGAAGAGAACGTGAAGATCTGACGTTCCTTATCAGGATCCTCCGAGTGGAGCGCCCCGCGCGCGGCCGGCCCCAGCGAGAAGGGGGGGGGGGGCGGCGC
>NZ_JBFAZX010000065.1:0-12820 GCF_040689395.1 Dactylosporangium sp. NPDC051484
GTTTGGTGTGGTGCCGGATGCGGTGGTGGGGCACAGTCAGGGTGAGATCGCGGCGGCGGTGGTGGCTGGTGGGTTGTCGCTGCAGGACGGGGCGAAGGTCGTCGCACTGCGGAGTCAGGCGTTGCGTGTCCTGGCCGGTAAGGGCCGGATGGCGTCGGTCGCGCGGTCGCGGGAGGAGACGGCGGAGCTCATCGCGCCGTGGTCGGATCGGATCGGTATCGCCGCGGTGAACGGTGCGGCTTCGACGGTGGTGGCCGGTGATCCGGATGCGGTCACGGAGTTGGTCGCGCGGTGTGCCGAGGGCGACGTGCGGGCGCGACTCATCGAGGTCGACTACGCCTCGCATTCGCCGCAGGTCGAAGAGGTCCGTGACTCCCTGCGGGCGGCGTTGGCCGGGCTGAGCCCGCTGACCGGGACGGTGCCGTTCTACTCCACTGTGGACAGTGGCTGGGTGGACAGCGCCACCCTGGACGCCGACTACTGGTACCGCAACCTGCGCCAGACCGTCGCCTTCGCGCCCGCCGTGCAAGCGCTGGCCGCTCCCGAGGAGTCCGGCCACACCACCTTCCTCGAGATGAGCCCGCATCCGGTGCTCACGGCCAGCATCGAGGACACCGCCCAGGCCGCCGGCACGCCGGCCGTGGCCCTGGCAACCCTGCGGCGCGGCGAGGACGGGCTGCGGCGCCTGCTGTGCTCGCTCGGCGAAGCCTGGGCGCGGGGCCTGTCCGTCGACTGGACCGTCGCGCTCGACGGCGTCGCCACCCCGCCGATCAAGCTGCCCACCTATCCGTTCCAGCGTCAGCGCTACTGGCCGGGCCGGCGGGCGACCCCGTCGGTGACCGCCCCGGACGACGACATCCTGCGCGAGCTCGACAACCGTCCGCTGGCCGAGCTCGCGGACAAGCTCGACGTCGACGCCGACGCGCTGAGCAAAGTCCTGCCGGCGCTGTCCGCCTGGCGCGCCGAGCGTGCCGGATCCGAGCGTGCCGACTCGTGGTGCTACCGGGTGGCCTGGCAGCCGCTGTCCCTGCCTCCCACGGCACCGCCGGCCGGGCCCTGGCTCGTGGTGACCCCGGAGCACGCCGACACCGGCGACGACGTGCCCGCCGCGCTCGCCGCGGCCGGCCTGGAGATCGTCCACCTTGCCGTCCCCGGGCCGGCTGAGGATCGGCAGTCGCTGACCGCGTTGATCCGCGAGGCGCTGGGGGACCGTACCGTCGCCGGAGTTCTGTCACTGCTCGCCGACGAGCCGCGCCCGTACCCCGGCCACCCCGACCTGCCCGGCGGCCTGTCGCTCACGCTCACGCTCGTGCAGAGCCTCGGCGACGCCGAGGTGTATGCCCCGCTGTGGTTCGCCACGCGCGCCGTGGCCGCCATCGGCTTCGGGGAGCGGCCCGGATCGGCCGCCCACGCGGCCGTCGCCGGCCTCGGCCGCACCGTGGCCCTGGAGCAGCCGGAGCGCTGGGGCGGCCTGGTCGACCTGCCCCCGCAGGTGGACGAACGAGTCGTCGCCCGGCTCCGGACGGTCCTGTCCGCCGTCCGGGACGAGGACCACGTCGCGGTGCGATCCACCGGTGTGTACGGCCGCCGGCTGACGCCCGCCCCCCGCACGGCGGGCCCGGCGCCGCAACGCCGGCCCGGCTCGGGCACCGTCCTGATCACCGGAGGCACCGGCGGACTCGGTGCCCACCTCGCCCGCCGCCTCGCGGCGCAGGGCACCCCGCACCTGCTGTTGCTCAGCCGCAGCGGCATGGCGGCCGCCGGCGCGGCGCAGTTGCGCGAGGAGCTCACCGGTCTCGGCTGCGCCGTGACCATCACCGCGGCCGACGTCGCCGACCCGGAACAGCTGGGCGCCGCGCTCGCCGCGATCCCCGAGCAGTGGCCCCTGAGCGCCGTGTTCCACGTGGCCGGCGTCCTCGACGACGGCGTCCTCGACGCCATGACGCCGCAGCGGTTGAGCACCGTACTGCGGATCAAGCTCGCCGGCGCCGTCAACCTGCACGAGGCGACCAGGGACCGCGACCTCGACGCCTTCGTGATGTTCTCCTCGCTCAGCGGCGTCGTGGGCGGTGCCGGCCAGGCCAACTACGCCGCGGCGAACGCCGCGCTGGACACGTTCGCTGCCGAGCGGCGAGCGGCGGGCCTCCCGGCCACCTCGGTGGCCTGGGGCGTGTGGGGCGGCCCCGGCATGGTGGACCAGCGCAGCGTGGATCAGCTGGAGCGCTCCGGTGTCCGGGCCATGGACCCCGGTACGGCGATCCAGGCGCTGGAACGGATCCTGGCCGGCGGCGGGGAGAGCACCGTCGTCGCGGACGTCCACTGGTCACGCTTCGCCGCGTCCGGCCGCATGCGGCGCTCGGCCCTGCTCAACGGCCTGCCCGGTACGGAAGACACGGACGACACGGCGGAGGCCACCGAGGACAAGGGCTCGCTGCGCACCCAGCTCGCGTCCATACCCGGCCCCGAGCGGGTACACCTGCTCACCGGGCGCGTGCGTGACCTGGCCGCCCGGGTTCTGGGCCACAGCGGTTCCTCCGCCGTGGACCCGGCACGCGCCTTCGCCGAGATGGGCTTCGACTCGCTCAACGCGGTCGACCTGCGTAACCGGCTCGCCGCCGTCACCGGCCTGCGGCTGCCGACCACCCTGATCTTCGACCATGCCACGCCGCAGGCACTCGCCGCCCACCTGGCTACGGAGCTCGCCGGAACCGGGACACCGGCCGCCGCGGCGGCGCAACCGGTGGCCCCCGCGGCGGCGGACGCGTCCGACGAGCCGATCGCGATCGTCGGCATCGGCTGTCGCTTCCCCGGCGACGTGCACGGACCCGACGCGTTCTGGCAGCTGCTCGCCGAAGGCAGGGAAGCGATCACCGACTGGCCCGAGGACCGCGGCTGGGACACCGCCCGGCTGTACGACCCGGACCGCGAGCGACCAGGCACCACCTACAGCCGGCGCGGCGGTTTCCTGGCCGACGCGGGCGGCTTCGACGCGGAGTTCTTCGGGATCTCTCCCCGCGAGGCGCTGGCCATGGATCCCCAGCAGCGGCTGCTGCTCGAGACGTCGTGGGAGGCGATCGAACACGCCGGGATCGACCCCGGTTCGCTGCGGGGCGAGTCCGTCGGCGTCTTCATCGGCACCAACGGCCAGGACTACATGCTGCGGCTCAGCGAGGCCGGCGAGGACGTGGAAGGCCACATCGTGACCGGTATCGGCGCGAGCATCCTGTCCGGCCGTGTCGCCTACATCCTCGGCCTGAACGGTCCCGCGGTCACCCTCGACACCGCCTGCTCCTCCTCGCTGGTCGCGATGCATCTGGCCGCGCAGGCGCTGCGCCGCGGCGAGTGCGTGCAGGCGCTGGCCGGCGGCGTCACTGTCATGAGCGCCCCGACGCTCTTCGTCGAGTTCAGCCGGCAGCAGGGCCTCGCCCCGGACGGCCGGTGCAAGTCCTTCTCCGCGGATGCCGACGGCACCTCCTGGTCCGAAGGGGCCGGGGTCCTGCTGATGGAGCGGCTTTGCGACGCCCGCCGCCTCGGCCACCGCGTGCTCGCGCTCGTCCCCGGCACCGCGATCAACCAGGACGGTGCCAGTAACGGGCTCACCGCCCCCAACGGCACCGCCCAGCAGCAGGTCATCCGTGCCGCGCTGCGGGCCGCCGGCATCCGCGCCGCCGACGTCGGCGCGGTCGAGACCCACGGCACCGGCACCAGGCTGGGCGATCCGATCGAGGCGCAGGCGCTGCAGGCCGTGTACGGCGCCGAACGCGGCGCCGACGATCCGGTGTGGATCGGCTCGGTCAAGTCCAACATCGGCCACACCCAGGCCGCCGCAGGCATGGCCGGCGTGATCAAGATGGCGCTGGCCATGCGTCACGCCGCGCTCCCGCCGACCCTGCACGTCGACGCGCCCACGCCGCACGTCGACTGGGACGCGTCCGGACTGCGGCTGCTCACCGGCCTGACCGAGTGGCCCAGTGCCGGTCAGCCCCGGCGGGCCGGCATCTCCTCGTTCGGCATCAGCGGCACGAACGCGCACGTGATCCTCGAAGAGGCGCCCGCGACCGACGCGAACGCGAAGGTTCCCGCCGAGGCGCTCCCGGCGCCCCTGCTGCTCTCCGCCGCGACCCCGCAGGCGCTGAGGGCCCAGGCCACCCTCCTCGGCGCGCACCTGGACACCCACCCCGGCGACGACCCGGCGGACGTGGCCCACACGCTCGCCACCGGGCGTGCCAGGCTGAGGCACCGCGCCGCGATCCTGCGCCACGACGGCACCCAGACGCGGCTGGCGCTCGCCGCGCTCGCGGACGGTCTCCCGGCCATGGCGCACCAGGCCCTCGTGACCGGTGTCGCGGACGGCACGGGCCGGACCGCGTTGCTCTTCCCCGGTCAGGGCAGCCAGATCGCCGCGGCGGGCGCCGAGCTCTACCGCGCCGAGCCGACGTTCGCCGACGCCCTCGACGAGGTGCTCGCCCACTTCGCGCCGCACCTCGACCTGTCGTTGCGGGACATCATGTTCGCCGCCGAGGGCAGTGAGGCGGCGTCCCTGCTGCACCGGACCCGCTACACCCAGCCCGCGCTCTTCGCCGTCGAGGTGGCCCTGTACCGCCTGCTGGAACAGCGTGGGGTGCGGCCGGACCTGCTGATCGGACACTCCGTCGGCGAGCTCGCCGCCGCTCACGTCGCAGGCGTGCTGGGTCTTGCCGACGCCGCCAGGCTGGTCGCCGCCCGCGGGCGCCTCATGGACGACCTGCCGGCGGGTGGCGTCATGGTGGCGGTGGAGGCGACCGAGGCGGAGGTCTGCGAGGCGCTCGCCGGTGATCCGGTGGCGATCGCGGCGGTCAACGGACCCACCGCGACCGTGCTCAGCGGGGACGAGGACGCGGTGCGGGCCGTCGCCGAACGGTTCAGCCGGCTCGGCCGCCGGACTCGACAGCTCGCCGTCAGCCACGCGTTCCACTCCGCGCACATGGACCCGATGCTGGAGGAGTTCCGCGCCGTCGCGGAATCCATCGCGTACGCGCGGCCGCAGCTCCCGGTGATCTCCAACCTGACCGGCGAGCCGGCCTCGGGGGAGGAGCTGTGCTCCGCCGACTACTGGGTGCGGCACGTACGCGGCACCGTGCGCTTCCTCGACGGTGCCCGGCGGCTACGGGCCGAGGGTGCCACCACGTTCCTCGAGGTCGGGCCGGGCGGCGTCCTCACCGCGATGCTGGCCGAGTGCCTGCCCCCGGACAGCGGTTTCACGCCACTGACACTGCTGGCCAAGCGCCGTCCCGAGGTGCAGTCGGTGACCGCCGCACTGGCCGGCCTGCACGTGCGGGGCGTACCTGTGACGTGGCCCGCGCCCGGACGCCAGGTCGATCTGCCCACCTACCCCTTCCAGCACCGGCGCTTCTGGCCAACCGCCGCGCCCGCCAAGCCGGCGGACGACGCGGAGGGCTTCTGGGACCTGATCCAGCACGCCGACGCCCCGGGCCTGGCCGCCCTGCTGAACGTCGACGACCGGGCACCGCTCGGCGAGGTGCTGCCGGCGCTGTCCACCTGGCGTGTCCGCGCACGGCAGGAGCGCAACGCCGCGGCCTGGCGCTACGAGATCTCGTGGGAGCCGCTCGCCGCGCCGCGTGACCCCCGCCTCAGTGGACGGTGGCTGCTCGTGGTGCCGACGGCCGGCGAGGCGGCGCACGCTGTCGAAGCGGCGCTCGCCGAGTACGGCGCCGAGGTGACCGTGGTGCCGGTCGGGCCCGCGACCACGCGCTCGGAACTGGCTGAGCGGCTCGCCGGTACCGCGGCGGTGGGAGTGCTGTCCCTGCTCGCGTCGGGCGGTGACGGCCTCGCCCCGACCGTCCGGCTGGTACAGGCCACGATCGATGCCGGTATCGCCGCGCGGCTCTGGTGCGTCACATCCGGTGTGGCCCAGGACGCGGCCCCGGACCCGTTCCAGGCGCAGATCTGGGGTCTGGGCCGGGTCGCCGCCCTGGAACACCCGGACCTCTGGGGCGGCCTGGTGGACCTGCCCGCTGTACCGGATCCCGGCGCCCTGCGCATGCTCGTCGCTGCCCTGGCCGGTGCCTTCGGTGACGAGGACCAGATCGCCATCCGCCCGGCCGGGCCGTTCGGTCGTCGCCTCGTGCGCTCCGCTCGGGCCACGGCGCCGGCGCGGGCCCGCTGGAGCCCGACCGGCACCGTCCTCATCACCGGCGGTACCGGCGGCGTCGGCGCCGAGGTGGCCCGCGCGCTGGCCGCCGACGGTGCCGGACACCTCGTGCTCGCCGGCCGGCGCGGCATCGCGGCGCCCGGTGCCGCCGAACTCGCCGCCGACCTCGAGGGCTCGGGCGCGCGGGTCACCGTGGTGGCCTGTGATGTGGCCGACCGGGCCGCGGTCGCCGGGCTGCTGGATCGCCTGCGTGCGGCCGGGGACCTGCCCAGCGCCGTCTTCCACGCCGCCGGAGTGGTCCGCGTCGCCCGCATCGCGGAGCGTACCGGCGAGACCGACACCACGGAGCTCGCCGCCAAGGCGCTCGGCGCGACGCACCTCGACGAACTGCTCGACGGCGCGCCTCTGGACGCGTTCGTCCTGTTCTCCTCGATCGCCGGCACCTGGGGCAGCGGCGGGCAGAGCGGCTACGCGGCCGCCAACGCCCACCTGGACGCGCTCGCCGCGCGCCGCCGTGCCCGCGGGCTGCCCGCCACGTCCGTGGCCTGGGGGCCCTGGGCCGGTACCGGCATGGCCCACGGGGAGGCCGGCACCAGCCTGCGCCGGCACGGCTTGATCGGCATGGACCCGGCCGCCGCGCTCGCCGCGCTCCGGCAGGCGATCGACCTGGGCGACACCCACGTCGTCCTCGCCGACGTGGACTGGAAGCGGTTCGTGCCCACGTTCACGGCGGCGCGCCCCAGCGCCCTGCTGGGCGGTGTTCCCGAGGCCACGCAGGCGGCGAGCACCGAGGTCGACACCGACAGCGACGTCCCCGCCGGGTGGCGGCGCCGGTTCGCCCGGCTGGCCGACGCCGAGCAGCACGCCCTGCTGCGTGACCTGGTGACGGCGGAGGCGGCCCGGGCGCTCAGTCACGACGCCGACCACCTGCTCGACCCCGACCGGCCGCTGCGCGAGCTGGGCTTCGACTCCCTCACCACCGTGGAACTGCGCAACCGGCTCGGTGCCGCGACCGGTCTGGCCCTGCCGGTCACGCTGATGTTCGACCACCCCACCGCCACCGCGCTCGGCGCCCACCTCCACGCCCTGCTGACCGGCGGCGGACCGGAGCCGGTCGGGCCCGTACCGGTGGCCGGGGTATCCGCCGCCGACGCCGCTGAGCCGCTGGCCGTCGTCGGCATGGCCTGCCGTTTCCCCGGCGGCGTGCGGTCGCCCGAGGACCTCTGGACGCTCGTCACCGACGGCGTCGACGCGATTTCGACCATACCCACCGACCGTGGCTGGAACGTCGCGGCGCTCTACGATCCCGACCCCGAGCACGCCGGGACCTTCTACACCACCGGCGGCGGGTTCCTCGACGACGCCGGCCACTTCGACGCCGCGTTCTTCGGCATCTCGCCGCGCGAGGCGCTGGCCATGGACCCACAGCAGCGCCTGCTGCTGGAGACGGCCTGGGAGGCGCTGGAACGGGCCGGCATGGACCCGGCGCGGCTCAAGGGCAGCCCCGGTGGTGTCTTCGTGGGTGTCACCGGTCAGGGCTACGGCGCCGGTCCGGAAGGAGCCGACGTCGAGGGTCACCTGCTCGCCGGCAACGTCACCAGCGTCGCCTCCGGCCGGATCTCGTACCAGCTGGGTCTTGAAGGGCCCGCGGTCACCCTGGACACCGCCTGTTCCTCGTCGCTGGTGGCCCTGCACCTCGCCGGTCAGGCGCTGCGCGCCGGCGAGTGCACCTTCGCCCTCGTCGGCGGCGCGGCTGTGATGGCCGGGCCGGACGTCTTCGTCGAGTTCAGCCGGCAGCGGGGTCTTTCGCCCGACGGCCGCTGCCGCTCCTTCGCCGAGACCGCCGACGGCACCGGCTGGGGCGAGGGCGTCGGCATGCTCGTGGTCGAGCGCCTGTCCGACGCCCGCCGCAACGGCCACCCTGTCCTCGCCGTGGTCCGCGGCTCCGCCGTCAACCAGGACGGCGCGTCGAACGGCCTGACCGCGCCGAGCGGACTGGCCCAGCAGCGGGTGATCCGGCAGGCGCTCGCGAACGCCCGCCTGTCCGCCGCGGACATCGACCTCGTCGAGGCGCACGGCACCGGCACCGTCCTGGGCGACCCGGTCGAGGCGCAGGCGCTGCTCGCGACGTACGGCCAGCAGCGGCAGGGCCGCGAACCGCTGCGGCTCGGCTCACTGAAGTCCAACATCGGCCACACCCAGGCCGCCGCGGGCGTGGCCGGTGTGATCAAGACGATTCAGGCCCTGCGGCACCGGCTGATGCCCCGGACGCTGCACATCGACGAGCCCACCACCCGCGTCGACTGGTCCGGCGGCGGCGTCGAGCTGCTGAGCGCGGCCCTGCCCTGGCAGACCGGCGACCAGCCGCGCCGGGCCGGCGTCTCGGCCTTCGGCATGAGCGGCACCAACGCGCACGTCGTCCTCGAAGAGGCGCCCGCCGAGCCTGCCCACCCGATCGCTGGCGGGACGCCAGGCGCGGGCCCGGTGGCGTTGCCGTTGTCCGCCCGCACCGAGGCGGCTCTGCGCGCACAGGCCGCCCGGCTGCGGGCCCACCTGGTCGCCGATCCGCAGCTTCCGCCCGTCGACGTGGCCCATGCTCTGGCCACCACCCGCTCGGCCTTCGCCGTCCGCGCCGCCGTCGTCGGGCCGGACCGCGACTCGCTCCTGAGCTCCCTTGCCGATCTCGCGGAGGGCCGGACCGCGCCCGGCATCGTGCGCGGGGAGGCGGGAGCGGGCCGTACCGTGCTGGTCTTTCCCGGCCAGGGGGCGCAGTGGCCGGGGATGGCCGCCGACCTGCTCGACACCGCGCCGCAGTTCGCGGCCCGCATCGCCGAGCTGGAGAGAGTGCTCGCCCCGCATGTGGACTGGTCGCTGACCAGCGTGTTGCGGGCCGAGCCCGGGTCGGCCTCCCTGGACCGGGTCGACGTCGTGCAGCCGGTGCTGTTCGCCGTGATGGTCGCGCTGGCCGCGCAGTGGCGTGCCGCCGGCGTACGCCCGGACGCGGTGATCGGCCACAGCCAGGGTGAGATCGCCGCCGCCTGTGTCGCCGGCGCGCTCACGCTGGCCGACGCGGCGAAGGTCGTGGCGCTGCGCAGCCGGGCACTGCGCCGGCTGTCCGGCGCGGGTGGCATGGTGTCCCTCGCGGTGGGCCGGGAGCGCGCCGCTGGTCTGCTCGCTCCGTACGGCGAGCGCATCGGTGTCGCCGCCGTCAACGGTCCGGGCGCCGTGGTCGTGGCCGGCGAGCCGGCCGCCTTGGACGCGCTGCTGGCGGACTGCGAGCGCGAGGGCGTACGTGCCCGCCGGATCCCCGTCGACTACGCCGCCCACTCGGCTCAGGTCGCCCAGGTGAGGGGCGAGCTGCTCGAGGCGCTCGCGGACATCGAGCCGCGGGCCACCGAGATTCCGCTCCACTCGACCGTCACCGGCGAGCGCGTCGACGGCGACGAACTGGATGCCGGCTACTGGTACCGGAACCTGCGGGAGCCGGTCGAGTTCGCCCGCGGCACGAGGAGCCTGCTGGAGGCGGGGTTCACCCGGTTCGTCGAGGTGAGCCCGCATCCCGTGCTCACCCCCGGGGTGGAGGGCACCGCCGAGGACGCCGCCCGCGCGGTCACCGCCATCGGCACATTGCGCCGCGGCGACGGTGGCTGGGATCGACTGCTGACCTCGATGGCTGAGGCGTGGTGCGACGGCGCGTCCGTGTCCTGGACCGAGGTGCCGGTGCTGGCCGGCTCCGCCGCGGGTGCGGTCCCGCTGCCCACCTACCCGTTCCAGTATGAGCGGTACTGGCTGCCGAACCGCGGCAGGTACGCGGCGGCGCCCGGCTACGCCGCGGACGGAGCCGGGTCGTCGCGGGGAGTGATCTATCGGGCAGGGTGGCAACCGCTGGCCACGACCAACGCCGGTGCCCTCGACGGCGACTGGCTGCTGGTGGTCCCCGCCGAGCACGGCGACCACCCGGCCGTCGCGGCCTGTGCGGAGGCCCTGCTGGCCAGTGGTGCCCGGCCCGCCATGGTCACCGTGGCGGCCGGCGTGCCGGCGTCCACGCTGGCGGGTTCCCTCGCGACGGCGGCGCCGGCACCGGCCGGGGTCCTCTCGTTGCTCGCCCTCGACGAGCGCCCGGCTCCCGGCCGCGAGTGGGCGCCCGCCGGCCTGGTCAGCACCGTGGAGCTGCTGCGGGCCCTGGACTCCGCCGGCGTCACGGCGCCGTTGTGGTGCGTGACCAGCGGGGCGGTCGCTGTCGGCGACGAGCCTCTCGCGCTGCCCGGACAGGCCCCGGTGTGGGGTCTCGGCCAGGTCGTTCTGCTGGAACAGGAGCCGCGCTGGGGTGGCTTGGTGGACCTGCCCGGCGAGCCCGACGCCGACGTCGTGCGCCGGCTGGCCGCGGTCCTCGCCGGGGGCCACGACGAGGCCCAGGTCGCCCTGCGACCCGGCGGCGGGCACGTGCGGCGGCTTCTGCGCGTCGACCCACCTGCCGGCCCGGCACAGCGGGACTGGTCCCCGGCGGGCGGCGCGGCGCTGATCACCGGCGGCTTGAGCGAGCTCACGGCGCAGCTGGCCCGATGGCTGGCCGGGCGGGGCGCGACGCACATCATGCTCACCGATGTCGACGGGGCCGACACGACGACGGTGCCAGCGCTGCGCGCGGAACTGGCCGGGCTCGGCGCGCAGCTCACCGTCACCGACCGCGGTCCGGGGGATTGCGAGCCGCCGGCCGGGCTCGCCCTGTCGACCGTGGTGCATCAGGCCGGGCAGGAGGAGGCGGGAGCGACGCTGACGGCACTCACCGACGCGGAGCTCGACGACGCCATGCACGCCGCCTTGTCCACCGTCGAGAGCCTCGATCGGCTGCCGGCGGCCGAGGACGCGAGCCTCATTCTGCTGACCCCGTTGAGCGCTGCCTGGGGCGCGGTCCGGCGTGGCGCGTCCACCGCGGCCTACGCGGCCGTCCAGGCGCTGGCCCGCCGGCGCCGCGACCGCGGCGCGCACGCGCTCGTGGTCGCGCTCGGGGGACAGGACACCCGGTCGTCCGCGATCGATCGCCCACTCACGCCGGCGACCGTCACCGCCCTCCTGGAACGTCTGCTGGACCAGGACGAGCCGTCCGGTGTCATCGCCGACCTTGACGTGGAGCGGATCGTCGCCTCCGCGCCCGCGCCGCGGGTGCTGGGCCTGATGCGTGAGCTGCCGGAGGTGACGCGGGCGCTGCGTGCCGCGCCCAACGAGGAGGGCACGGAGCCCGGCACGGCGCTGACCGGGCGGTTGCTGCCACTGGACCCGCCGGCCCGGCGCAAGGTGCTGCTGGACCTGGTCACCGGGCACGCGGCGGCGGTCCTCGGCCACAGCGACCGCAGGGACGTCCGGCCCGACCAGGCGTTCTCGGACGGAGGCTTCGACTCCATGCTCGCGGTGCAATTCCGCAACCAGTTGCGCACCGCCACCGGGGTGCAGCTGGCGACCACCGTGGTTTTCGACTACCCGACGCCGAATGCCGTCGTCGACGTCCTGTACGACGAGCTGTGCTCCGAGGCCGCGGAGAGCAACCAGGTCCTGAGCGAGCTGGCGCGGCTGGAGACGGCGCTGGCCGATCTCTCCCCGGACACCCCGGTCGGCAAGCAGATCGCCGACCGGATGAACACCCTCGTCCGCCGGTGGGCACCGGCCGCCGCGTCGGCCGTGGACGCCGACCGCATCGGCTCCGCCACCGCGGACGAGCTCTTCGAAATCCTTGACAACGATTACGGCGTGGTGTGAGGAGCCGAACGACGATGTCGAACGACGAGAAGCTTCTCGAGTATCTGCGGCGGGCCACCGCCGACCTCAGCCAGGCCCGGCGCCAGCTGCGCGAGGAGGAGGAGGCGCGGCACGAGCCGATCGCCATCGTGTCGATGAGCTGCCGCTTCCCCGGTGGCGCGAACTCGCCGGAGCAGCTGTGGGACCTGGTCACCTCAGGCACTGATGCCATCACCGAGTGGCCGGACTGGCGCGGCTGGGACGTCGACGCGCTGTACGATCCCGATCCGGACAAGCCCGGGACCTCGTACACCCGCAACGGGGGCTTCCTGCACGACGCCGCCGAGTTCGACGCCGGCTTCTTCGGGATCTCGCCGCGCGAGGCGCTGGCCATGGACCCGCAGCAGCGGCTCGTGCTGGAGACCGTATGGGAGACCCTGGAGCGGGCCGGCATCGTCCCGGCGACCCTGCGCAACAGCCCCACCGGTGTCTTTATCGGGGGCATGATCAGCGGCTACGGCTTCGGCTCGTCCCGCGTCCCCGAGGTCGAGGGCCTGCTGCACACCGGCACGGCCACCAGTGTCATCTCCGGGCGGGTGTCCTACGTGCTCGGCTTGTCGGGCCCCGCGCTCACCGTGGACACGGCGTGCTCGTCGTCGCTGGTCGCGCTGCATCTGGCGGTGCGGTCGCTGCGCTCGGGCGAGTGCGATCTGGCCCTGGCCGGCGGCGTGAGCATCGTCGCCGACCCCGACCCGTACGTGTCCTTCAGCCGGCAGCGTGCCCTCGCCCCGGACGGCCGGTGCAAGGCGTTCGCGGGCGCCGCGGACGGCACCATCTGGTCCGAGGGTGTCGGGGTGTTGTTGGTGGAGCGGTTGTCGGATGCGGTGGCGAATGGTCATCCGGTGTTGGCGGTGGTTCGTGGTTCGGCGGTGAATC
>NZ_JBFAZX010000066.1:0-12711 GCF_040689395.1 Dactylosporangium sp. NPDC051484
ATCCTCGCCAAGGTCCGCTGGGTCCAGACCAGCATCAAGCAACTCGTCGACAACAACTCGAAGTAACGACAGCAGGATCACGAGACACTAGGCGGATACGAGGCAAGCCAACTGAGAGGACGCATCATGAGCGATCTGATTGCGATCGGGTACCGCGACGTGAGCACCGCTAACGCCGCGCGGGAGAAGATCATCGACCTGCAGCGGCAGGGACTCATCACCGTGCGCGATGCCGCTGTGGTGGAGTCCGGCGCCGACGGCAAGGTCCGGCTCCATCAGGCGTCCAGCGCGACCGCTATCGGAGCGGCCGGCGGGGCCATGTGGGGCGGACTCATCGGGCTGCTGTTCTTCGCACCGTTCGTCGGTATGGCAGTCGGCGCGGCCGCCGGTGCGATGGCTGGCAAGGCCACCGACGTCGGAGTGGACGACAAGTTCATGAAAGACGTCGGCGCTGCGCTGCAGCCCGGCTCCGCGGCGCTGTTCCTGCTCATCGACCAGGTCACCGTCGACAAGGTCATGGCGGAGATGGCGCCGTACCAGTTCGGTGGCCAGCTGCTGCGCAGTTCTCTGAGCACGGAGGCGGAGCAGCGCCTGCGTGACGCCATCGAGGCCGCGCACCTGACGCCCGCACGATGAACGGCCAGCGTCGTCGGTAGACCGGGCGGACGGCGGACCGGCAGACGCTGCGGCCAGGTCGTAATCGCATGCCGCGGTTTACGACCTGGTCGCCGTCGTCCGGCGCCGACGACCGACGTGGCGCTTGTGGGCACGGCCGTTTCGGCGGGCTATGCCTGGTACGCAGGCACGCCGAGGAGTTCGTCCACCGTCACGAACCGGTAGCCGCGGGCCAGCAGTCCCTCGATCGTCTCCCGCACCGCGACGACCGTCTCGGCGCGGTTGCCGCCCCGGCTGTCGAACCCGTCGTGGAAGATGAGGATGGAGCCAGGGCGCGTCTTGGCGATGGCACGGCGGGCCATCGCTACACCAGACGGCTGAAACACCTCCAACGCATGGCCGAACTCACCGGCGATCGGGTGCAGGCCGCTTCGGCGCAACATCCGCAGCAGGGCCGGCTGGCGCCACAGCCATGGTGTGCGGGCCAGCGCTGGAGTTCGGCCGGTGACTCGCGCCAGGACGCGTTGGGTCCGCTCGACCTCCCGCTCGTACGCCCTCGGCCGCAGGTATGTGCCGAACCGGTGACTCAGCGAATGGTTGCCCAGGATGTGGCCGGCGTCGATCGCGCGCCGGGCGACCTCGGGGTGGCGCTCGACGCACTGTCCTACGTGGAAGAAGGTCGCCCGGATGTCGTGTGCCGCCAGGATGTCGAGGATCTGCGAGGTGTACGGCTCGTTCGGGCCGTCGTCGAATGTCAGCGCGACCACCCGTTCGGCGGCGGGGCCGCGGTAGGGGTAATCGCGCGACGACGGGGCGAACGGCGACATCAGCAGCCAGTACGCCGCGCCGAGCACGGCCAGCGGTAGCAGCCAGGCCAGGACGATCACCGGACCGCCTCACGGCCGGCCACCGGGGTCGCCTCGAACGACCCCGCAGCGTCGCGGAACGCCGGCGCCGATCCGAGCACGCGCCGCCCCGCGACCCGGTTCACGGCATAGGTCAGCATGTAGTGCACCGGCAGGGTCACGAACAGGTTGTACGCGAGCCCGCGGGTGAGCCTTCGACCCGACGTGTGGGTCGGGTTGCCATGGTCGTAGACGACCCGGCCCTTCTTGCGCAGCCGGCGCAGCTGGTCGAGCTCATCGCCGCCCTGCGTCAGGCTGGTGTCGTAACCCGTCCAGGCCTCGCGGCGGAAGGCGATGTTCGTGGCGCTCGCATACATGGCGCGGCCAGTCAGTCGATAGACGCCGTTGACCATTCCGAACAGCATCCGGCCGTAGAGCCGGCCCCACCTGGGACCGTCGGCGTATCGGCAAGGGCCGACGACCGCGACGACGCGCCCGTCGCCGCGGAACCGCGCGTCGATACGGCTGAGCCAATCACGGCCGTAGACCGTGTCGGCGTCGGCGGAGACGACGATCTCACCACGTGCCGCCTCCGTGCCGCGTTGGCGGGCGTTGCACACCCCGGGCACCGGCTCGACCACGACCCGCGCGCCGAGGTCGCGAGCGATACCCGCGGTCTCGTCCGTGCAGTTGTTGTCGACCACGATGACCTCGCACACCCCGTCGAAGTCCTGCTTCTGCAGGGAGAGGAGCGCGTCGGTGAGATAGCCGGCCTCGTTGAGGCACGGGATGACGATGCTGAACCTGGGCCTCTCTGCCATGCGCATCAGTCTTGAGCAGCGGATCCGCCGAAACGATCCGGATCTCCCCCGATTTCGACCGGGGGCTTTCCCCCCAACGCGCAGTGGCGCTCCCCCTAAGCCTGACCTTCGGTCGTCGACCCTATGTAGGATTCCGAGTATGGATGGCTTGCGAATGACGACCGCGGTGGTGAAGGTCGTGGCCGCGCTGTTGGCTGATCCGGCCGCCGACCGTTACGGGCTCGAGCTCATGCGCGTCACCGGGCTGCCCAGCGGCACGCTGTATCCCGTGCTGGAACGGCTGCAGCGTGCCGGCTGGGTGGAGGCGCGCTGGGAGCAACTCGACCCGGCGGCCGCCGGTCGGCCGGCGCGCCGCTACTACCGGCTCACCGCCGACGGCACGGCGGCGGCACGCTCCGAGCTGGCGGCGCTGCACCAGCAGTTGGGGCGTGCGCAGCAGCCTTCGACCCAGCCGAGACTGACGTGAACCGGCTGGTGCGGGCGGCCGTCCACGTCGCCTGGCGGCGATGGCCGGCGCAGGTGCGCGATGAGCGACGCCAGGAGTGGGAAGCGGAGCTGGCCTTCCTGGCGAGCGAGCCGGGTCGTGGCCGGTTGGCTCGCCGGCTGGGCGGGCTGCGGTTCGCGCTGAGCCTGGCATGGTCACCGCCGGTGGAGGATGAGCATGGGGTCCCCCGCGGCTGGCCTGAGATCCTGTCGGTGCTCGGCCACGCCTTGCGGGCGCCACTCGCGCTGGCCGCCACCGCTGTGACCGGCTGGGCGGCGGTCGCCGCGCTGGATTTCGTGGTCAGGACAGTGCTGATGATGAGCGGAGGCGGCCCCGCCGCGCTCCACAGCGGCGTCGACTGGCTCGGCGCCGGACTCAACGTCATCGTGCTGGTCGCCGTCGCCGGGACCGGCCTGTTCGGGACCTGGCTGGGCCGACGGCTCCCGGTCAACTGGGCACACCGCGGCCGGATGGCCGATGTCGGCTCAGCCATCGTCGCGCCGCTGGTGCTCGGGGCGCTGTTCCTCGTGGTGGACCGGCTCGCCACCCCGAACGTGCAAGACGATCCGGGCGTGGTGACGTATCTGCCGCCCGACGTGGTGCCGGCCGTGCTGGTCTGGACGGTCGTGGTCGTGGTCGCGGCGGTTGCCGTCGCCCGGCTCACCGGACGCGGCTCGCCCGAAGCACCCGGACCGCAGCGGTCCGACCAGCCACGCCGTACAGGCCGCCCGGGCCGCCCCGGACTTGCCTGGCTGGTCGGCGTGGGCGGCGGTGCGCTGGCGCTGTCGCTCGCGGGGATCGTCGCCGGGTTGCGCACGGCCCTACGGGTCGGGCTGGATCCGTCCACCGCGCTGCTGTGGACGCCGCAGGCTCTGCTGCTGCCGAACGGCAGCGGGCCGTCGTACGGTCCCCGCTCGCAGGGCTGGGTCGCTTCCGACGAGGTGGTCGGCTTCGTGTCGGGCACGGTACGACCGCTGCTGCTCGCGACAGTGCTGGCAGTCACCTATGCCGCCGTGGCCCGACGCCGGCCCGAGCAGGTGACGGTCCGGCTCCCCATCACCGATGCGTCCCGAACCGCCCGGCCGGAGCCGGATCGGCCGCTACTGGCGGTCGCGGCGGCCGGCGTCGTGCTCTGGGCGTTCACGCTGACGATCCTCACCCCGAAGCTGGTCCCGCTGGACCTCGACCATTTCTACGGCCAGCTCCACATGCAGGCTCACGACGTCCGCCTCGGCGCCCTGCTGGCAGCCCTGCTCGGCGTGGTCGCGGCCGTCGCGGCCCGAGGCGCGGTGGCGGTGCCGGCAGTGCTGGGCGGTGCCGCGCTGGTGACGGCCGACACCCTGGTGGACCGCGCCGATCTCGGTGGTCCGGCCGTATTCGTGGCCACGACCGGGGCCGCGCTCACCATCCTCGGGGCCGCTGCCGGACTCGGTGCCCGACTCGGGCGCATCCCGCCGGCGCGGGCGAGCGCAGAGCGGATCCGGCTCGGCATCGCCGTGCTGGCCGCGTGGTGCGCGCCCGGCGTGTTCGCCGGCGCCAACCAACTCCAGGACGACCTGGTGCCTCGTGGACTGCCGGTCGCTGTCGGGCTGTCCGCCGCGGTGCTGCTCCTGCTGGCGGGCGGGGTGGTCCGGACCATGGTCGCGCGGTGGAACCCTCCGCTCGTGGCCCTCCCGGTGCTGGCCGCGCTGCTCACGGCAGCGGCCTGGTGGATTCCCGATCTGCCGGACCTCATGATGGTCAGTGCCCTGGCACCATTGACCGCGGCGCTCACGGTCGCGGCGGCCCGCTGGGACTCCAGCCGTCGCCTGGTCTGGCTCGCTGTGACGTTCGGCGCGCTCGTGGCGGGCCTCCCAGCGGCCATCCTGCAGATCGGGCTCGGGCTGCTGGTCGGCGGCCCACTCAGGAACGCTGCCGGCTACGGCAACCCACCCGACGGCGAGCTCATGCTGCCCGGTGCGCTGATCTGCGGCCTCGGACTGGCCACGCTGGCAGCCGTGGCCGCGTCGCGTCAGCCGGCCCCCGCCGATCCGCCGGTGCCGGTGGATCAGCCGACCGCGCGGCCCATCTGAAGCGCCTGCGCCGCCGAGGAGGCGGCGCAGGCCAAAGGTCTTCACCCGTTACCGGCCGGCCGGCGCCAGTTCGGGCTCGGGCGCGTGGCGCTCGACCTCCACGTGGGGCAGGAGCCGGTCCAGCCAGCGCGGCAGCCACCAGTTCGCGCGGCCCAGCAGGGCCATCGTGGCCGGGACGAGCAACAGGCGGACGACCGTCGCGTCGACGAGGACGGCCGCGGCCATACCCACACCGGTCATCTTCACCGTGACGTCCGGGTCCAGGGCGAATCCCACGAACACCGCGACCATGATGGCCGCCGCACCGCTGATGACCCGCCCGGTCGCGGACAGGCCGCGCACCACGCTGCCCTGCGCGTCGCCGGTGGCGAGCCAGTCCTCGCGGACCCGCGAGAGCAGGAACACCTCGTAGTCCATCGACAGTCCGAAGAGGACGGTGAAGAGCAGGATCGGCACAAAGCTGGAGACCGGCACCCCGTGCGGCAGCCCGACCGCGCGGGCGCCCGCGTCGGTCTGGAAGACCGCGGTCATCACGCCGTACGCCGCCGCGACCGACAGCAGGTTCATCACCGCGGCCTTCAGCGCCACCACCGGGGCGCGGAACAGCACGGTCAGCAGCAGCAGCGACAGCGCCACCACGAACGCCACGACCATCCACAGCCGCTCGGCGAGCCGCTCGGAGATGTCGGCGAACACCGCCACCAGACCGGTGACGAGCACCCCGTCGGGCAGCACGTCGGCGCGCAGGTGGTCCAGCAGCCGCGTCGTCTCCTCGTCCTGCGGCCCGGTCTTCGGCTCCAGCACGATGACGGCGGCGGTGCCGTTGACCGCCGGCGGGGCGACCGCGGCAACGCCGGACTCGGTGCGCAGCCGCGCCACCAGACCATCCACATCGGACACCTTCGTGGTGTCGACGGCGAGCAGCAGCGGGCCGTTCGCGCCGGGGCCGAACTCGGCCGAGACGAGGTCGTACGCCTTGCGTGTGGTGTTGGACGTCGGCTGGCTGCCGGCGTCCTGCGGCCAGGTCCGCATGCCCAGCGTCGGCGCGGCCAGCGCGGCGAGCACGACCAGCGACGCGAGCGCCGCGAGGATCGGCCGGCGCCCGACGCCGGCGGCCCATCGCGCGGTCAGGCCCGGGCGCGCGGTGGCGGCGGGGCCGGTGGACGCCGCGGTACCGCGGCGGACCGCGCGCGGAAGCACGCGGCGCCCGGCGAGGCCGCACAGCGCCGGCACGAGGGTGAGCGCGGCGGCCATGACCGCGGTGACGGCGGCGAAGGTGGCGTAGCCGAACGAGGAGTACACCGGCAGCGTCGACAGCTTCAGGCCGAACAGCGCGACGAGGACGGTCAGGCCGGCGACGACGACCGAGGCGCCGGCGGTGGCGTTGGCCCGGGCCGCCGCCTCGCGCACGGACAGGCCGGCGCGCAGGCCCTCGACGTGCCGGGCGACGAGCAGCAGGGCGTAGTCGATGCCGACGCCGAGCCCGACCATGGTGGCGATGGTGGGTGCGGTACCGCTGATGTCGGTGACCTTCGCCAGCAGCGCGACGGCCGCGGTCGCCACGCCGAGGCCGGCGATCGCGACGACGAGCGGCAGGCCGGCCGCGACGACCGAGCCCAGCGCGAACACCAGGATCAGCAGCGCGGCGACGATGCCGACCCCCTCGGCCGTGCCGCTCGGGGCGGTGATGTTCTCGACGACCTGCCCGCCGAACTCGACCTGCACGCCCTCGCGGGTCAGCGGCACGGCCGCGGCGCGCAGCGCGTCCGTGCCCTCGGTGCCGCGGAAGTCGGTGACCGGAATGTCGTACTGGACACCGATGAGCGCGGTGTCCCCGTCGGCCGACAGGCGCGGCGGCGCGACGACGCTCGCGCCCGGCATCTTGGCGAGGCGCCCGCGCAGCGCCTCCAGCGCGGCCGGGTCGAGTGCCCGGTCGGAGTGCACCACGACCCGCGCGTCCGCGCCGGACATCTGCGGGAAGTGCTCGCGCAGGAACTCGATGCCGGCCTGCGACTGCGTGCCCGGGACGTTGTAGTCGTCGTGTGGCGTGCCGCCGAATCCTGACGACAGCGCGGTGAACGCCACGAGCGCGATCAGCCACGCGCCGATCGTGCGCCACGGGTGTGCGGCGGCCGCTGCACCGAGCCGGCCGAGGAACTTGGACATGACAGCCTCCTGATGACTTCTGCCACCAGGCTCCGCCACACCACTTTCAGACGACTTGGAACTCACTATCGCGGGCCCGCGAAAGTCTTTGAAGGGCTCGGCGGCGACGACCGGAGCGCGCCCGATCGGCTAACGCGTCGCGGGAGGATCGGCCTGCCACGGTGAGCCGATGCGCCGGCCGAGGTCCGCAGCCGCCTGCTCATGGCTGGCCGCGAGCCGATCCCGGCCGGCGCGCCACGCCACCCGGGCCAGGAGAGCGTCGTAGGAGCCCCAACATGCGGTTGCGGTTCCGACGACGATCTGGCGCGACTCGTACGGCAAAAGGGACTGGTATGCCGCGTCGAGGTCCCCGTCGAGGGCGAGGGTCAGTTCCGCGCGCGCGGCGACCAGGGCGTCAGTCGTCCAGTCGCTCGGCTCGGCGGGAGCCCACCGGCGGACCAGCCGCGCCGCCTCGGCGGTGTCGCCGATCTCCGCCGCGGCGAGGATGGCAATCGTCTGTACCAGCGGGATCTGCAGGTCTGCCGTGTCGACCAGCAGATCCAGCACGTCCGCGAGGCGCCGGTCGCGACGACGGAAGGTGAACTGGTGCAGCGCGTAGCAGCACTGGGCTCCCCAGAGGTTGGTGGCCCGATACAGCTCGCAGGCCTCCGTACTGAGTTCCTCGGCGCGGTCCCACTCGCCACGCAGCATGGCCAGCCCGGTTTGCTGGAAGAGCAGGTGCGGGCGCACCTCGGGGCCGGTGAGGTCGTCGGCAAGACGCGTCGCGGCGGCGAGGTCGGACTCGAAACCCGGGGCGTCGCCCAGGTGCAGGCGAAGCGGGCCGCGGTGGAGGCGGGCGAGAAACTCGGTCCGTGCCGGCAGCCCATGGCCGGCGAGCGCCAACGCCTCGTCCGCGGCGGCCATCCGCCGCCGCACGCCGTCCGACGACCCCCAGGCCACCAGGCCGTAGTTGTTGAGCGTGCGGCCGAGCAGGGCCGGGTCGCGCAGTTGGCGGGCCAGTGCCACGCCTTGATCGGCGTAGCGGATCCCGTCGTCCCGCCGGACCGGATGGTAGGCCAGTTCGACGCCGAGCGTCCCGAGCAGTTCCGCACGCAGCCGAGGGTCGTCCTCGACCTCAGCGGCCAGGTCCTCCAGCAGGGCCACCAGCGACTCGTCGACCATGCCGTAGGAGCGCCAGTTCCACAGGGTGACGCCGCCCCAGACAGACGCGGCGGCGGCGAGCCGGGCACGGTCGTCCAGACGCCGGGCGATGTCGATCGCTTCGGCGATCACTTCCTGGGCCAGGTGGGGATGGCCGCTTCGCAGCAGGTCGTTGCCGAGCGCGACCAGCAGTTCCTGCCGCCGGCGGGCGTAGCTGTCGTCGGTCGCGTCCAGCAGGGCGAGGGCCCGGCGGGTGTGTGCTGCCGCCTCATCGTGCGCCAGCCGGTCCCGTGCGGCGGACGCGGCGTCGATGGCGTACCCGATCGCGGGCTCGGCGCCGGTGACCGGTACCGCCTGGAAGAAGTGGTGTGCGAGGCGTTCGACGTCGAGCCGGCCGGCCCGGCCCCGGGTTTCGAGGGCGAGCCCGGCCTGCCGGTGCAGCCGGGCGCGCTGGACGCGGGACAACCCGGCGATCAGCGTCTCCTGGACGAGCGCGTGGCTGAACCGCCATACCCAGCGGTCGTCGTCTTCGCTGATCACCTGGCTGATCACGGCCGGCTCGAGCACGGTGATCACGCGCTCCGCGTCGAGACTCGCGGCGGCCTGGATCAGATCCAGCGGGAAGTCACGGCCGATGACGGCGGCAAGCGCCAGCAGACTGCGCGTGTCGTCGGGTAATCGCGCCAGCCGGCGGTCCAGAACGCCGCGTACCGACGGTGGGATCTGGCGCGCGGACGAGACCCTGCTCTGCTCGCTGCTGAGCAGCCGGGCCAGTTCCACCACGAAGAACGGGTTGCCCTCGGTGCGCGCGTGGATCTCCGAGGCGAGCTGGTCGCCGTCCGCGGAGCCGAGACCGGCGAGCAGTTGGCGGACGTCTCCCTCGCCGAGCCCGGAGAGGACGATGCGGGTGGTGCGTCGCTCCCGAGCCAACGCCGCCAGCTCATCCGTCGTCGTCCGCGGAAGGTCTTCACCGATGGTGCGTGCGGTCGCCACAGCCACGAGGCGGACGTCATCGAGGTGGCGCGCCAGCAGCACGAGCAGGTGCAACGAGATGACGTCGGCCGCCTGGACGTCGTCGAGCACCAGCATGACCGGTTGCGCCGCTGCCGCCTGGGCCAAGCGCGTACGAAGCTGCTCGAACAGGGCGAAACGCTGCCGGTCGGGGTCGCCCGCGGGGTCAGGCAGCAGTCCCGCCGCCTCGACCTCACCCGACCGTTCGAGCTGGCGGAGGATCTGCAGCCAGGGCCACAACGCCGGCGCGCCGGTGTCGTCGGCGCAGCGGCCCCACGCGACACGCCAGCCCTGCGCGAGCGCCATCTCGGCCGCTTCCTCAGCCAGCCGGGTCTTGCCGATGCCCGCCTCCCCTTCCAGGACGAGCACGCCGCCTCGGCCATGGACCGCGTCACTCAGCGCGGTGCGGAGCCTGGCTCGCTCGCCACGCCGTCCGACCAGGCCGGTACCGGGGACCTCCGGCGATGCGGCATGCTGGGCCGGCTCGGCCGGGGCCGGTGTACCGGGCGAAGTACCTGGTATGACCGCCACGGCGGGCGCGACGGGCCTCGACGGGGACAACGCCAGGTCCTGGCGCAGCACCGCCTGCTCGACCTCGCGCAGCTCCGGGCCCGGTTCCAATCCGAGTTCGGTACGCAGCATCGCGGCGCAGCGGCGCACGGCATCGAGTGCGTCAGCCTGCCGACCGGCCTGATAGAGCGCGGTGGCGAGACGGACCCACAGTCGCTCCCGCAGTGGTTGCTCCACCACCAGCCGTTCGAGCAGGACCACCGCCGTCTCGGCCCGGCCCAGGGTGAGCAGCGTATCGCCGTAGTGTTCCCGGGCGGTGAGATACAGCTCTTGCAGGCGCGTCCGCTCGGCCGCGATGGCCGGCTCATCCACCAGGTCGGCGAGTGGCTCCCCCCGCCACAGCGCCAGCGCCTCCCGCAGCATTGCCTCGGCCGCCTGCGGGTCGCCGTCGTGCAGAGCCTTTCCGCCGTCGGCGATGAGGCGGGAGAAGCGCAGGAGGTCAAGGTCGTCCTCGCCCGCCCGGATCAGGTATCCGGGCGGGCGGGTCAGGAGCCGTTCGGCGGGTTGCCGGGGACCCCGGCTGGGTTCGAGGAGCCGGCGCAGATGAGAGATGTACGACTGGAGGTTGCCGGTCGCGGAGGCGGGCGGTTCGTCGCCCCACAACTGGTCGATCAGCCGGTCGAGCGGCACCACCCGGTTCGCGTCGAGCAGTAGCAGGCTCAGGACCGCGCGGAGTTTCGGCCCGCCGAGGTCGACGATCTGGCCGTCGCCTCCAACGAGCTCCATCGGACCGAGTACACGGAACTGCACGAAGCCGATCTTAGTGTCCACGCGATCACAACACGAGTTCGGCGAAGCCGTCGCCGACGACAAAGCCGCTGCTCATCAGCCATCCGACGGCCTCCACCGGGGCCACCCGGAGGCGGCGGGCACCGGCCGCGCGAGCCTCGGCGGCGACTTCACGCAGCAGCCGTCGTCCCAGGCCACGGCCCCGGACGGATGCTTGTACCTCGATGCGCACCAGCAGGGCCACCGGTCCGCCTTGCCGCGCCGCGAGCAGCGCCTCGGCCACCGGCGCCGCTGTCGGATCACCGACGTCCTCGAGGCATATCCGCAGCCAGCCCGGCCGCCCTCCCGGGTGCCGTCGCGTGATCAGCACTGGCGCGTCGTCCTGATGGTCGGGCATGAGCTTCATGTTCGCCCCAGTCGCTTGCGTCGCACTACATGCCACATGCGACGCGATGGAGTACGCCTGGAGCGGTTCTGCAGCGGGTGATGTACCCCGCTCGAACCGGATCGCAACTGCGGCCAGGCACCGTCGAGGCATCGGAAATCTCGTCACGACGCCAAGAAGGAAACCAAGTTGCTGAACACCGACGAACCCCGGTCCGACGACCTGACCTGGCTGCGGTCGCAGGTCCGCGGGCCCGTGTACACGCCGGGCGACCCTGAGCTGCCCGCCGAGATCCCGACCTTCAACACGGCCGTCGCGCACCACCCGACGGTCGTGGTCGGCGCCACCGGCGCGGAGGACGTCGCCGCCGCTGTCCGATGGGCCGCGGCACACCGACTTCCGGTCGCCGTCCAGGCGACCGGCCACGGCGTGGTCTTACCCGTGGACGACGCCATGCTCATCACTACCCACCGTATGCGCCAGATCACCGTGGATCCGCAACAGCAGACCGCGCACATCGAGGCTGGTGTCCGGTGGCGGGAAGTGATCGAAGCCGCCGCCGGGTATGGGCTGGCGCCGCTGAGCGGCTCGTCGAGCTCGGTCGGCGCCGTCGGCTACACGCTCGGCGGTGGCATCGGCCTGCTGGGCCGCGAGTACGGCTTCGCCGCCGACCACGTGCTCTCGGTCGACCTGGTGACCGCCGACGGCCGGCTGCGCCACGTCACGGCCGAGACGGACCCGGAGCTGTTCTGGGCGCTGCGAGGCGGCAAGGGCAACTTCGGCATCGCCACCGCGATGCAGGTGCGGCTGTTCCCGGTGGCGGCGCTCTACGCCGGCGGCCTGTTCTTCGCCGCGAGCTCCGCCGCCGACGTGCTGCACGCCTACCGCGGCTGGGCGCCCACGCTGCCCGAAAACGCCAGCAGCTCCGTCGCGCTGATGCGGATGCCGCCGGTGGAGCAGCTGCCGGAGCCGCTGCGTGGAAAGTTCGTCATGCACCTGCGGTTCTCCTACCACGGCCCAGCGGCCGAGGGCGAGGACCTGCTCGCCCCGATGCGGTCGGCGGGAGCTGTCGTTCTCGAGCATGTCGGCGTGCTGCCGTACGAGGCGACGGACGTAGTCCACCAGGACCCGACAGATCCGATGCCGGTGTGGGAGCGTGGCGGCCTGCTGCACTCCTTCGAGGCGGACACCGTGGACGCGCTGCTGAAAGTCGCCGGTCCAGAGCTTGACGTGCCACTCATCATGGTCGACATCCGGCTGCTGGGAGGCGCGCTGTCCCGCCCCGCCTCCCCGCCCAATGCGGTTTCCGGCCGGGAGGGTGCCTACAGCGTGTACGTCATCGCTCCGAGCCCGCCGCCGCTCAAGGAGATCGTCCCGGTCGTCGGCGGCGCCGTCCTCGATGCCCTCGAGCCCTGGCTGACGGGCACCTCGTTGCTCAACTTCCTCGGTGCCGCCGCCACGCCGCAGCAGGTCGCGGCCGCCTGGACGCCGGACGTCTACACCCGGCTACGCGCGGTCAAGAACTCCGTCGACCCGGGAAACCTGTTCCGGTTCGGACACGCCATCGGGATCTGAGCTCAACACGGCCCGGGTCGTTCGTCGAGCGCTTCACGCTCGTCGCGCAGCGGTGCGGGCCGTCGTGGGGCACTGCCGGGGTCGTGGGGGGGGGGGGGGGGGGGCCCCCCCCCCCCCCCCCCCCCCCCCCGCCCCCGCCCCCCCCCCCCCCCCCCCCCCCGCCCCCCCCCCCCCCCCCCACCCCCCCCCCCACCCCCCCCCCCCCCCCCCCCCCCCCCACCCCCCACCCCCCCCCCCCCCAACCAACCCCACCAACCAACACCGCCACACAACCACCACCCCCACCCAACACAACCCA
>NZ_JBFAZX010000067.1:0-10797 GCF_040689395.1 Dactylosporangium sp. NPDC051484
CCAGAACCACCCAGACCTATACCATCCACGCCAGCATCACGATCTTCGAACAAGGACTTGCCGCCCGCCCACGACGCTAAACGCAACGGCGTTGACATCAGCATCACCCGGGCCAGAAACTTGCCTTCCACCACGCCATCGTCACCGGGCTAGGCAGCGGATTAGCTGGAACGCTCTGGGCAGGGACGCTTCGGTGACATAGAGGTTGGCCGGGTCTTGCTCAAGAGTCCTCGCCGGCGTCGTGAACCTCCCGCCGCCACGCGTGACCCAGGTGGATCCGGCTCACCTCACTCCCTGCAACGCCGACGTGGAGTGGCCAAGCTTCGTCCACCACGCGCCGGACGGCGTCTCCGGGCTGGCCGCCCCCGGCGAGGCATCAAGGCCGGCTTCGCCGCTCCGGACCGCCGCGCGATCCCGACGAGGTCCTTCCGCGGACCGGATCCAACGGCTGCGCCGCTACGCGCAGCACTGGTTGCCGGTGTCGACTCCGGTGCGGCCGACCTCGCACCCGAACGAGCACACCCACCGCAGACGTCATCGGCCGGATCGGGCCGATCGTCGTGGCGGCCGTCGTCTTCGGCCACGAGCTCACGTTCACGCCCGCGATCAGCGAACTCACGACCGACCTGGCCTTGGTCCGACCACCGGCCGCCCGCCTGGTTCGCGCTGGCACGCTGAGCCGGGCCGCCGACGGTCCGGGCCGCCGGTCTGGGTGCGGTGGCGTCACGGCTTCGGGCTGTCGCTCAGGGCTTGGATCAGGCTCGTCATCGCCGGTTCGGCCAAGGCGCCCTCCCGCACGGCCGCGTGGATGGGCCGGATCGGCTCCGGGCGGCGGACCCGGCGCACCACGACGCCCGGGTGGCGGCCGCCCAGCCCCGTGCGGGGAATGAGGCTCACGCCCAGACCGGCGGCGACGAAGCCCTGCGCGGTGGTGTAGTCCTCGCTCTCGACGACGAAGTTGGGGCTGAACCCCGCAGCGGCGCAGGCGTCGAACAGGATCTGCAGGCACGGGCCGGCCGGCCACTCGCTGCCGATCCAGGCCTCGTCGGCGAGGTCGGCCAGGTCCAGCACGCGCTTGCCGGCGAGCCGGTGTCCGCGTGGCAGCACGGCCTGGTACGGGTCGTCGAGCAGGTGCACCAGCCGGATGCCGTCGTTGGTCCGCTGCCGGGGCCGGACCACGATCGCGAGGTCGGCGCGGCCCTGTTCGACGTCGGCCAGGGAGTCGTCGCCCTCGACGAGGCGCAGGTGGACCTGGACGCCGGGGTGCTCGTGCCGGAGCCTGGCCAGGGCCGGCGGGACAAGCGCGGCACCCGCCGTGGCGAACGACCGGATGACGAGCCGCCCGGTCCGCCCGGCGCGCAGGTCGGCCAGGGCGGTCTCGGCCTCGGCCACCTGCCGGCTGATGAGGGCCGCGTGCTCGACCAGCAGGCGGCCCGCCGCCGTGGGCTGCACGCCACGGCCGGCCCGTTGCAGCAGCGCCACCCCGGCCTGCTTCTCCAGCGCGGCGATCTGCTGGCTCACCGCCGAGGGGGTGTAGCCGAGGTTGGTCGCCGCGGCCGTCATCGACCCGCTGGCCACCACGGCATGCAGCACCTGCAGACGCCGAACATCAAGCATGCAGCTCAGCTTAACGGTGCGTGCAGAACTTTTCACTTGTGCTGTCACGTCGCCTCGGGGCATGGTCGGCATGCTGGTGGTTCCTGGCGGAGGGGGGGGGTGCGGCGGTGGTCGGCGCGACGCGAGGCGTCTGGGTCCGCATGGGCATCCTTGCGCTGCTGTGGGGATCAGGCTTCCTCTGGATCAAGATCGCCCTGACCGGCCTCGCCCCGGTGCAGATCACGTTTGTCCGCTGCGTGCTCGGCTCCGCGGTCCTGCTGGTCCTGGCGCGCACCGCCGGTCAGCGGTTGCCCCGCGGCGCGGCCACCTGGGGGCGCCTGATCGTCGCCGCGCTCTTCTGCAACGCCCTGCCGTTCGCGCTGTTCGCGATCGGTGAGCAGACCGCGGCCTCCGGCCTGGCCGGCGTGCTGAACGCGACGACCGCCCTGTGGTCGCTGGTGGTGGGCATCGCCATCGGCACCGACCGCACGTTCGAACCGGTGCGGCTGGGCGGCCTGGCGCTCGGCTTCGCGGGAGTGGTGCTCATCTTCGCGCCGTGGCACGAGCACCGGCTGCCCGGCTGGGGCGCCTTCGCACTGCTCGGCGCGGCGGCGAGCTATGCGGTCGCCTTCGCCTACATGGGCCGCAAGCTCGTGGGGCGCGGCACCGAGCCGCTCGCCCTCTCCGCAGCCCAGCTCCTGGCCGCGACCGGGCTCAGCGCGCTGGCGCTGCCGTTCGGCGGGTTCACGGCCGCCCGGGTCGACGCCGTGGCGATCGGTGCGGTCGTCGTCCTCGGCATCGTCTGCACGGGCATCACCTTTTTCCTGCACTACCGCCTCATCGCCGACGTCGGCGCCACGAGCGCGTCGACGGTCGGTTACCTGCTGCCGGTGGTGTCGGTGGCGCTGGGCGCGGTGGTGCTCGGCGAAGCCCTGGGACTGCGCCATTGCCGGTGCGGCCGATTTCCCGTGCGTGTTCGCACCGCAGGCGTTCCACCGCGACGAGCTGCTGTTCGGCATCGCGGACGTCGCAGCCGACGACCGGGCACTGGTCCGGTTGATGGATCTGGCGACGGCGGCGATCTGGGACAACCCTGATCAGCGGGAAGACGATCATCCGCGTTCGTCCGTGAGGACTCGGGGACGCGATCGTCGGGCGGTAGGTCGGCACAACCAGGCTGGCATTCCCTACCGGTACTCCATCAACCTGCACGTCGTCTGCCGTGGTGGCGCGGCGGATCGACTGGCGGGTCAGGATACCGAACCAGGTCTCGATCTGGTTGATCCAGCCCGACCCGACCGGGGTGAAATAGAAGATGACCTGCGGATTCTCCTCCAGCCAGGCCATCACCCGCGTTTTCCTCCAGCCAGGCCATCACCCGCGCTATAGCGTGGGACGCATCGCAGTTCAACCAACACGAACAGGAGACCGCTTAACCAAGACGAACAGGAGACCGCGATGTCCGAGTCCTATTCCCTCCCCACTGAACCCGAAGGCGTCATCCCGTCGCTGATTGAGCGATTTAATTCCGGCAAGGTCAGCGAGATGATGACCTTGTACGAAGGAGCCGTGCTCGTCGCGGACGACGGGCGGACCGTGACTGATCGCGCCGAGGTCGCTGCCGAACTCGAGCGCGATCTCAGCCTCGGCCTGCCGCTGGCGGCCAAGGCGCGCCATGTGTTCGTTGCCGGCGATATCGCCGAGATCGTGGTGGACTGGGCAATTGATGGCACAAGTCCCGACGGCAGGCACGTGCACGTCGCAGGCACGGCAAGCGATGTCGCGCGCCGCGGCGCGGATGGGCGCTGGCGGTACCTGATCGACAATCGTCTTGGGACGGCGGTACGACAGCCCGCCTGACACGTGTGCGCCACGGCAATTCTCGGGGAACGGAGGATGCGCCATGAGGACTATCGAGCTGTACCCCGATGACGTTTACAACCAGCGGACGATCCGCCAGGGCCACCCATCTGACTGGGTCAACCGCGAAGGTGGTGACTACGACCTGGTGGTGCTCGGCGGCGGACCGGCCGGCCTCACCGCCGCCACGACTGCCGCCGGAGGCGGGCACCGCGTCGCTATGACCGAGCAGCGACTGACCGGGGGCACCTGCGTCAACTTCGGCTGCACGCCGAGCAAAGCGCTGATTCGCTGCGCACGCGCGGTACACGAAGCGAGCCGCGGGGCCGAGTTCGGCTTTCGGCTCGACGCCCCACCCCAAACTGATTTCGGCTCCGTCATGGATCGCGTCCGCAAAATGCGTTCCCTCAGCAGCTCAGGCGATGCGGTCGCGGTGGCCGAGCAAGCGGGGGCGGAGGTCTACCTCGGGCACACGCGCTTCACCGCGCCGAATGCCGTGGAGGTCGAGGGCCGGCTACTGCAATTTCGGACAGCCGTGATCGCCACCGGATCAGACCCCGTGGTGCCCCCCATCGAGGGACTGCGGACCGGCGAGTACCTGACCAACGAGACCGTCTTCTCACTGACCGAACTGCCAGCCAGGCTGGTCGTCATCGGCAGCGGTCCGATGGGATGCGAGCTGGCCCAGGCCTTCCGCCGTCTCGGCAGCGAGGTGGACCTGGTCAGCCACCCCAGGACCCTGCTGCCCCATGATGAGCAGGAGGCCAGTGAGCTGATCCGTCGCCGGTTCGAGCAGGAGGGGATAAGGCTCCATCTGGGGTTCATGGCAGTACGGGCGGGCGCCGGCCGTTTGCTGGCGCAGGGCACCGACGGGACGCGCGAGCTGCCCTATGATGCGCTGCTGCTCGGCACCGGCCGCAAGGCGAACGTGGAGCACCTGGACCTGGACGCGGCAGGGGTACACGTCGCCAGGGACGGCGTGGAGGTAGACGAATACCTGTGCACCAGCAACCCCAACATCTATGCCATTGGCGATGCAACCTTCCCGCAGAAGTTCACACACGCGGCCAATGCGACAGCGCGGCTCTGTATCGCGAACGCGCTGGACGGAGCGCATCGCCCGGTACGAGAGCTCGTCATTCCCCACTGCACCTACACCGACCCCGAGGTGGCCGAGGTGGGCCTAACCTCGGCCCTTCGTTAAGGGCCTCCCGCATAGTGGATCAATAGGGAACAGGTGCCTTCTGAACTGGGAAGATAGGACTTGCTGAGGGTCGTATCCATCCCGACGGAAGGCACCTGCAGGGTGAAGGCTACCGGAACGCGTCCGAAGATCGTGGTGAGTGCCGACGGGCGTGGCGTGGTCGGTCATGCCGGCGCGCGGCTTCTGGCCGACGTGGCCGAGGTGACCGGGCTGACCAGCGCGTGTGGTGACGCCCTCGCGGGCCTGCGGCAGCGGCGTGGTGTGCACGATCCGGGCCGGGTCGCGGTGGATATCGCGGTGATGCTCGCCGACGGTGGCGAGGCGATCTCGGATCTGGCCGTGCTGCGCGATCAGACGCAACTGTTCGGGCCGGTCGCATCGGACCCGACCGCGTGGCGGCTGCTGTCCGATATGGACAGTGCGGTCCTCAGCCGGCTGCATGCCGCTCGCGCGCAGGCGCGGGAACTGGCCTGGGCGCAGCGGGCCGAGACCCGCGGCGGCCTGCCCCGGGTGACCGCGGCCGGCCTGCCCGTCCCGGGTCTGGTCCTCGACCTGGACGCCTCGATCGTGATCTGCCACTCGGAGAAGGAGTCCGCGGCCCCGACCTGGAAGCACACGTTCGGGTTCCATCCGTTGTTCTGCTTCCTGGACAACACCCGCGAGGCCCTCGCGGGGATGCTGCGGGAAGGCCGGGCCGGGTCGAACACCACCGCGGACCACATCACCGTCCTCGACGACTCCCTGAACCAGATCCCCGACACGCACCGGCACGGCACCCCGATCCTGATCCGCTCCGACTCGGCCGGCTGCACCCACGGCCTGCTCGCCCACATCCGCGACCTGCGCACGCGCGGCCTGGACACCCGCTTCTCCGTCGGTGTCGCGATCACCGAACCGATCCGCCAGGCGATCCTTTCCGCCAAACAGCACAGCGAGTGGGTGCCCGCCCTCGACGGCAACGGCGAACCCCGCGACGGCGCCGAGATCTGCGAACTGACCGGCCTGGCACCCGATGACGGGTTCCCGGCCGGAACCCGGTTCATCGTGCGCCGCGAACGGCCGCACCCCGGCGCGCAGCTGTCGCTGTTCGACACCATCGAAGGCATGCGCCACCAGGTCCTCGCCACCGACACCCCACCCGGCGCCACAGCCGGTGGAGGTTCGATCCAGTACCTCGAAGCCCGCCACCACGGCCACGCCCGCGTCGAAGACCGCATCCGCACCGGCAAGGACACCGGCTTCGGACGGTTCCCGTCCCGCGTCTTCGCGATCAACGCCGCCTGGCTGCAACTCGCCCTCACCGCCATCGACCTGCTCGCCTGGACCCAGATGCTGCTGCTGGACGACGACCTCGCCGCCGCCGAACCCAAGAAGCTGCGCTACCGGCTGCTGCACGTCGCCGCCCGCATCACCCGCACCGCCCGCCAAACCCGGCTGCGTATCGCCGAACACTGGCCCTGGGCGCGACGCTTGTGGCGGCGCACGCCGGTGAGATGATCAGCGAGCTTACGCTGGCAATCACGAACCAGATGTCGCTGGAGGCGCTGGCCAACACGGTTCACTGCTACCCGACGCAGGCCCAGGTCTTCCAGCAGATCGCACTGCAGCACGCCAGACCCCAGAGCTAGCTGTTCAGCTTGGGCGACGGCCTGTTGAACAACGAACGTTCAGGATCGCTAGTGCCGGATCACACCTTCGCATTCACACGCACTCAATCGGCGGACTTCCACGAAAAATCCAGGCTTGACTGACGCCAAACGGACCAGGAGCGACCGCATGGAACGGGAAATCATCCGGGTCGAACCCATCGACAGCAATTTCGAGAAGTGGGGCGCGCCGGTGTCAACCTGTACCCGGGCCGGCAACATGGTGTTCGTCTCGGGCATGCCGCCTTTCGATCCCGACACCGGGGAAATCCTCCCGAACGCGCTGTTCGAACACCAGGTCGAGCTCATCCTCACCCAGATTAAGAAGGCGCTCGAGGCCGCCGGCTCGGACCTCGAGCATGTGCTGAAGTGCAACGTAATGTGCATCTCGGCCGAGCACTTCAACGCTTTCAACGAGGTCTACAAGCGCTTTTTTCCGAACAACCCGCCTGCCCGCATCTTCTTCTGCGTGCCGGAGTGGACGGGCCCCTTCGACGTCGAGGTCGACTGTATCGCCGTCACGAAGGACTGAGGGCGTCGGCCGCCGGGCAGCGCGGCGAGCGCTGAGCGCAGACGGGCCACGGCGGAGTCGCTGAAGCTCCGCGTCTTCAAGGGAAGCGTGCCCTGCCTCGCAGTGAGGTGTCGTGGCCGTGACTGCCGCGTCGGCGTCTCGGTCGCATAAAGCGCCGCTGCGACCTGGCGACGGGGGGCAGTATCGAGTCCGGCTGGCCGAGCAAGACGTCCTGAGCGCCACGCCGGCGGCAGAGAACCCCGGCATCCCTGACGGATAATCCGTCGGATGCCTAGCTAGGCTCTCGCGCAGCGATCTTGGCGCCCGCCTTTGGCACCCTTCTGTGTCAAGCGGCCACGGCGGCCGCCTTACGGGTCGGTGTCGTAGGCTGGGTTCTGGCGGGTCCGGGGAGTGACTTGTCCGAAGAGCTGGTGTGGGGATGTGAGCCGGCCGCGCTGGAGTTGGAGACGTTTCCCGGTGTCCTCCGGGCCCGTCCCCGTACTGGTGGCTTTGGTCGCGACGAGGTCGTCGAGCATGGTGCGGTAGACGATGTCGGAGAGTCTGCGCTTGAGGCAGCGCATGGCTTCGTTCGGGGTTTTCCCTTCGGCGACCTTGCGGTCGAAGTACGCCCTGCCTTCGGTGGCATTGCGGAGTTGGACGACGGCCATCATGTGCAGCGTCCGGTTGATCTGACGGTTGCCGGCGCGGGAGAGCCGGTGCCGGACGTTGTCGCCGGAGGATGCGTCGATGGGCGCGGTCCCGGTCCAGGACGCGAAGTGGCCCCTGGTCGGGAACCGGGTGATGTCACCGACCTCGACCAGCAGCCGCGCCGCCCCGGATGGGCCGATGCCGTGCAGGTCCAGCAGTCCGGTTGCGGTGGCCTTGACCAGCTCGACGAGTTCCTTGTTCGCCGCCTTCTTCCTGGCATAGAGCCGTTCGAGGTCGCGGACCATCTCCAGCGCGACCCGCTTGCGAGTCTTCCCTGCGCCATCCTTCGGCCGGACGGTCGCGAGCAGTTGCCGGGCCTGCGCGGCCGACAGGTCCTTCTTCGCCCCGCCTGGAATCAGCTCGAGGAGCAGCACGTGCAGCTGGCAGACGATCCGGGTGTGGTCTTCACCGATCCGGCGGCGCCGGTCCACCAGCAGCCGCAGCACCTCGAGCGTCTCGTCGTTGACGACCTGACGCAGGCCGGCCATGCCGACCCCGACCAGAGCGATGGAATGGGCGTCGGTGTCATCGGTCTTGCGGCCCTGCCCCGTGGCGTAGACCCGCATCCGCGCCGGCAGCTTGGCCGGCACGTCCACCACCGTCTCACCGGCGTCCAGCAGTCGCAGCACCAGGTGCTTGCCGATGCCCTCACACCCCTCCACCGCCCATACCCGCTGCGGCCACCGCGCGGCGGCGGCGAGCATCGCCTCGAACCCCGCCCGGTCGGTCCTGTACCGGCCCTTGCCGAGTACGGTTTCGTCATCGGCCATCGCCTCGATCGTGGCCCACCCGCTTGTGCGGGTCCATCCCGATCACCATACGGCTGCACGTGCTCATGCCCTCTTCTGCCTTCCGTTGATGGATTGGTTGGCGCAGGAGGGCACCGCTTCTACCAGCAGAGCGTTCCCTTCTTCAGCCTCTCCCGCACGGCGGCGGCCGGGGCAGCGCATGCCAAATGGGAGTCACACGACGCACGTGGACAGCCGCGAAAGAGCGACCACCCCGACCACCTCAACCGAGCCTCGGCCAAGACCCGATCTGCGGTCAATGAAACTAGAAGCCGATGTCAGTGCGTCTGGGCGCGGTCCTGGACATCACCGTCCACCGATCCAGCTCATGTCCGGCCATGGTCCGAACTCAAACTCCTCGATGATCCGGATCAGCGTGGGCATTGCCTGCTCGTCGCCGGGTCCGTCGTCGAGTCGGGCGAACACCTCGACGCCGTCGGGCAGGGTCAGGAAGAGTTGTTTCATCTCGGGCACCTGCCAGCCGCTCCACTCGCGGATGCGGATCGGCGTGGTGGCGAACGTGTTTTCCAGCCGCATCGCGGCGCTGGTCCCCATCCTGATGAGGAGCTGCCGTCCGCCGGGGCCGCTCATCGCCACCTCCTGGGTCCAGTTCGTGTCCTCGAACCCGTGGTTCAGCCGCCACGGCACGGTGGCGAGGTCCGGCGGCAGCCAGCCGAAACGGGGGCCGACCCAGGTGACTTCCGGATCCGGCCGCACTGAACGCGCGACCCGCAGGGCCAAGTCCTGTTGGGCGTCCGCGACGTCATCGGTGTGTACGCTCATCAACAGCTGCGGTTGGCCGGGCGGCTGCCAGGTGAGGTACGTGCCGGGGGTCTGATCGCCGACCTGGACGAGCCGACCGGGTACGCCATTGACGTCGACGGTTGTCGGCCGACCGCTCGGCCGGCCGGGATCGAGCGACGGGTGCCAGCCGATCAGCAGCGAGATCGCCTGGTTCGCGGTGCCTGGCTGCCAGTCCCGCGAGAGGACGGGGGCCTGTGTCCCGTCCACGATGACGGTGCGTTTGCCCTCGCCGTAGCTGCGGGGCAGCCATGCCGGACGGAAGCGCAGGGGAACCTCTAGCCAGCCGCCCCCGGGTCCGGCATGAAGTACCGGGAACCTCGATGCGGGGGGTTGGGTGAGACGCCACACTCCGGTCGCCGCGACACCGGTGGCGGCCGCGACCGTACCGGCGCCGGCGAGCCGCAGGATCAGCCGGCGCTGGCGGTGCCGCCGCGCGCGGATGGTCAGCGAGGCGCGGATCCGGTCCGATGGCGGGGCCTCGTCGGCGAGGGCGGCGAAGGCGCTTCGGATGGCGTCGGTGTCGATCATCAGTCCTCCCGTACCGGCTGCAACGCGGCGATCTCGCGCAGCTTGGCCAGCGCACGCGACGCTTGACTGCGTACTGTCCCCTCGGTGCAGCCCAGCAGCGCGGCGATGTCGCCGTCGGTCATGTCCTCGTAGAAGCGCAGAGCGATCACGAGGCGCTGACGGACCGGGAGGGTACGGATCACCTGCAAGATCGCCTCGCGCCGCACGACCACGTCGACGCCATCCTGGGCCGGCGCCGGCCATTGGACCCGTTCTCGGCGGAGGGCGGCAGCGACCCGGCGGCGGGCTGACAGCAGCTCATTCACGATCATCTTGCGCAGGTACGCGTCCGGCACGTCCAGCTCGCTGATCCGCGCCCACCTCGGCTGCGCTTTGATCAGTACGTCCTGGACGACGTCCTCAGCCACGTGCGGATCGCCGGCCAGCACCGTCGCCTGCCGCAGCAGCGCGGGCAACCGCGCCGCCACGTACTCCTCGAATATCAACCGGCCCTCCCTGCTCCCCCCTAACACGAAGCTGCGGGCCGGTCGTGTTGCACGACAGGACGGACTCGTTCCGCCCACGGCCGACCGGGACTCGGCTCACCCACCCGCGCTGCGCCGCGTCCCCCACGCATACCCGGACTGGAGGCTGCCAAGTTGAGTGCAGGGGATTGCCCGAACAATGGCGTTGCCTTCAGTTGGCGACGCCGATATTTGCCGGCGTGGAGATTGTAACTCGCGCCGATCGGCCCGAGCTGCACGAGGCGGCGGCCGTCGTGTTCCGCGAACGCTGGCCAGAGTTCGTTTTCCACGACGATGTGCCGAATCGTTACATGGGCCGGGTCGAGGAGTACTTCGCGCGATACGACGTCATGGTGCTCGATGGGGGTTTGGTCGTCGCCGGCGGTTGGGGAGTGCCGATGGCCTGGGATGGCAGCGCCGACGACCTGCCCTCGGGCTACGACGACGCGTTGATCCGTGCGGTGGACGGCCGCGAAGCCGGCATCGAGCCCACGAGCCTGAGCTTCATGGCGGTTGCCGTGGGCGCATCGCATGACAGGCGCGGTATGGCCGGTGGGAGTTGCCCCCTGATCTTGGACACTTGAACCTGGGATGTTGATGGTCCCGGGAGATCAGGAGTCCTGGAACACGATGGTGAACAAGCACTACC
>NZ_JBFAZX010000068.1:0-10487 GCF_040689395.1 Dactylosporangium sp. NPDC051484
GGCCACCGACGGAAGATCGTTGCGTGGGCGGTAGTCGGTCGCTTCGACGGGGAGCGGTCCAGTCCGGCCGCACGTTGCCACCGCGACGTCCGGCGTGCACGCCCATGGCGAAGCGGGTCTCGCCGTCGAGTTGGTCTTCGGTTTGATCAAGCTCAGCGCAGGACGGGACTCCCTGCGGGGTCCCGTCCTTCGGAGCAACCTACGAGCCGGCCGCGACAAGCGAGCAACCACGGAGCAACCGGGAGTCACGCCAGGGATCCGCTCCGGACGACCTATGAGTGCGATCACCGTGATGTTCATAGAGGAACGCCGGTCACCGAAGCTCCGCGCGTTGTGTTGCGGCATGTGCCTTCATTCGATCTTTGGTTGAGGCTGCGCTTCCGGGCTCAAGGTCCAACCAGTGCAAGCCGCGCGCTTGCAAAGGGTCACTGGTGCGGTGGACCCGGGTATGAGGCGCTGGCGGCGGTGATGTGCAACGGGTCGTCGAGGAAGGCGGCGAAGCCGAGCTCTGCGGCTCCCAGCAGGCCCGCGTCCTGGCCGAGAATGCCGGGCCGCAGGTGGGTCGGCCATCGGGTGTCAGGCGTGGTGTGATGGGCGATCCTCGCGTGCACCCGTTCTGCGGCGCCGGCGTATAGGTGGCGCAGCGTGCCGTCGAGGATGACGACCTGTGGGCGGATGAGGGTGATCAGGTTGGCGACAGCGATGCCGAGCCAGTCGCCTGCGATGGCGAGAGCTCTCGCGGCCGTATGGTCGCCTGCCGCAGCGTCACGCACCATCGCCCGGACAGCGTCGCGATGGCCGGCCTCGGGGTCACGTCCCGCGCCCGCCAGCAGGGCGTAGCGTCCGAGTTTGGTGTCGAGGCAACCGAGTGAGCCGCACGAGCATGGTAGTCCGTGCTGTGGATCGACCAGCATATGGCCGATGGCGGGCGTCTGTCCGTCGCGGCGTCCGAGTATCGCGCCGTCGACAACGATGCCGCCGTCCACGCGGTCACCGCCCTGCAGGTAGACGACGTCGCGGAAACCAGCCCCGGCGCCTCGTTCTCGCTCGGCGACGGCGGCCAGCTGGGCCCGGCGACCGACAGCAACCGGTCGTCCCAGCAGGTGTCGCAGGTCGGTCAGAATGGTCGTGGGTTCTGCGCCGAGCGCGGCTCCCGCTCCTACGCACGCGGAGCCCGGTGTGGCTGACTGCTGCATCTGCTGGCCGAGTTCTGCAAGGACGTCACACATGTCCCGGCCGGCGGCGCGCGTGGGCGTGTCGGCTTCGCGACGGTCCAGCAGTTGCCCGCCGAGGCCGACTCGGGCGGCTGCCAGCCGGTCTGTTCCGATGTCGAAGGCCAGGACGTAGGCACGCTCCGGTCGCGGGCGGACGACCAGCGATGGGCGCCCAGCCCCTGAGCCGGCGGCCGCATGCTGGTGCTCAAGTAGGCCCGCGGCGGCAAGTTCCCTAGTCAGGTCCATGATCGTGCTGCGGTTGACGCCCATCCGGCGGGCCAGAGCAGTGCGGGACATCGGACCGCTGCGATGCACATGCTTGAGCAGGGTGCCCAGGCTCGGCCGGGATCGGCTCATGCTCGCCGGCCGTCGGACCGAGGCTGCGGCCAGGTGGCGTCGATCACCTGGGCCGTCTCGGCCAGGCTGGTGAACAGGTGGGTGTGCAAACCGAGGCGTTCAGCGGCGTGCACGTTCTCAGCGCGGTCGTCGATGAACAGCACACGATCGGGTGCCAGGCCGAGCTTGCGGCAGCACCAGAGGTACGCGCCGGCGTCCGGTTTCACCCGGCCGATACGGCAGGAGAAGGCGACGAGGTCGAAGTGCCGCAGCCACTGGCCGTGGTGCCGTTCGTAGTAGGCGGCCAGGTCCTCGGGAATGTTCGACAGTAGCGCCAGGCGCACACCCGCCGCTGCGGTCCGTTCGATCAGGGCGACCATGTCGTCGTCGATGACGCTCCAGCTTGCGACGTCCGCGGCGATGAGGGCGGTGACGCGGTCCTCGTCGAAGACGGTACCCAGCGCGGTTGCGACCCATCGCCAATACTCGGCGCCGGTGATCTGGCCCAGGTCGTAGGGGGCGCGCAGCCGCCAGTAGACGTCCCAGAAAGCGGGCGCCGGGACGCCGGTGGTCGCGGCCACTGTGCGCTGGGCCGCCGGGGATTGCTGGCGGGCGATGACACCGAACAGATCGAACAGGGCGACGTCGGGCATGTCGATCACACCTTGTGGACGATGGTGCCGGCGGCGGCGAGCGCGTTCGTGTCTCCGTCGGATGCGTCGTCTGTGGTGACGACCAGGCTGAGGGCGGAGACGGGCGCCACGTAGGCCAGGGCGGTGCGGGAGAACTTGGCCGGTTCCGCGGCCACGATGACGCGGTGGGCGGAGGCGATGATCGCCCGTTTGATCGCGGCGTCGGCGAGGTCGTAGGCGGTCATCCCGGCCGGGGTCAGCCCGCAGCAGCCGAGGATCGCGGTGTCGAAACGCAGCGCGGCCAGCGACGCCTCGGCGAGGGGTCCGATGAGCGCGAGCTCGTCGGGGCGGGGTTCGCCGCCGGGCAGCAGCAGCCGCAGTTGCGGGGCGCCGGCGAGGGCGTTGGCCGCGTGCATCGACAGCGGCATGACGGTGAGCCGGCGCGGCGCGAGCAGGCGGGCGACCTCCAGGCAGGTGGTGCCGCTGTCGAGCACGACGGCCTCACCGTCGACGATCAGGCCGGCGACCGCCTCGGCGATGCGGCGCTTGGCGTCGCTGCCCTCGTGCATGCGCACGGCGAAGGGAGGCTCCTCCCCGCGCAGGGTGAGGCTGCGCGCGCCGCCGCGGTAGCGCTCCAGCATCCCCTGATCGGCCAACTGCTCCAGGTCCCGCCGCACGGTCATCTCAGAGGTGCCGGTCAGCTCCGCCAGCTGGGTCACGCCGACCTGGCCGGCCTGCTGCACGGCGTCGAGAATCCGCCGGTGGCGGTCACTGATCGTCATGCCGCTATTGAACACCACTGCGGTGGCGGATGCAACATTCCAAACGAATTTGATGTTTGTTATGTTCAAAAACATGTTTGTTACTGTGCGGGCGGCCCGGGCTGCCACCTTCGCCTACTTCCTGCTGTGCGGCATCGTGCAGGGGGTCTGGGTCGTGCACATCCCGGCCGTCGAGCACCGGGCCGGGATCAGCCACGCGACGCTCGGCTGGCTGCTGCTCCTGCTCGGCGGCGGCGCCTTCCTCGGCATGCAGGTGGTGGGCCCGCTGGCGGACCGGTGCGGCGCCCGCCGGGTGGTGCCAGTGAGCGGAGTCCTCCTCAGCCTCGCCCTCGTCCTGCCCGCCCTGGCGGCCAACGCCTGGACCCTGGGTGCGGCGCTGTTCGTGCTCGGACTCGCGCACGGCTGCCTGGACGTGGGCATGAACGCCCACGCCGTCCAGGTCGAGGCCGCCTACCGGCGACCAGTCATGTCGGCCTTCCACGCCATGTTCTCCATCGGCGGAGTCCTCGCCGCCCTGCTCGCCGCCCGCACGCTCAGCTGGGGCTGGAGCGCCGGCACGACCATGACGGCGGTCGCCGCCGCCGGGGTGATCCTGGCCTTGGCCTCCAGCACCGGCCTGCTGCCCCGCGCCGAGCCCACGATCGCTGCGCGGCCCGCCACCAAGCCCGGCCGCCGCTCCACCCCGCTACGGATCTGGATCCTCGCCGCGCTCGCCCTGATGCTCATGCTCGGCGAGGGCGCGGCCGCCGACTGGAGCGCCCTGGCGATGCGCGACGTCCTTGACGCTGACCCGTCCACCGCCGCCCTCGCCTACGGCGCCTTCTCCACCGCCATGACCGCCGGCCGGCTGCTCATCGACCGCATCGCCGCCCGCGTCGGCCCGGCCGCCGTGCTGCGCTGGGGCTCCGCACTCGCCGCGCTCGCCATGGCCCTGGTGGTCTGGTCGCCGTCGATCCCCGTCGCACTCGCCGGATGGACCCTCTTCGGCGCCGGACTCGCCGGCACTATCCCGCAACTGTTCAGCGCCGCCGGGCACATCGACCCCGCGGCCGCCGCCACCAACGTCTCCCGCGTCGCCGGCCTCGGCTACCTGGGCATGCTCGCCGGCCCCGCCGTCATCGGCGCCCTCACACATATCGTGCCGCTCAACATCACCCTCGTGCTCCCGCTCGCCTTCTGCATCATCGCCGCCCTCACCGCGCCGGCGGTACGAACCAGTCACAGGGCGGAAGCCGCCGAGATGGCGACCATGTAACCCAGCGCAGATGCCGGTGGATGGCCGTGAGGACCTGCGCCCTCGTCATCGGATCGGTCGACAGGGCGCTGTGCAGGGCCAGGCCCTCGATGAACGCGTCGAGTTCGCGGGCGGTCGTCGGAGCGAAGTGCTGCTCCAGTGCCCGGCGGCTGCGGGCCATCCACGCCTGGGTGACGGCCTTCCGGGCGTGGTTGCGCGCGGCCGCGCCGTACAGCTCGACGGCGGGAATGAGGTCGCGGTCCGAGCGGCCTGGATGGTGTGCGGGCGCTGTCAGTGCTCGCAGTCCTGGTGTTCCACGCCAATCCGGACTGGCTGCCCGGCGGGTTCCTCGGCGTGGACGCCTTTTACGTGCTGTCCGGTTTCCTCATCACCGGCCTACTGCTGGCCGAACTGCGCACCACCGGCCGGATCGCCCTGGCCGCGTTCTGGGGCCGCCGCGCCCGCCGGCTGCTACCCGCGCTGCTCGTGGCCCAGGCTGCTCCAGCCGCCGGTGGGCCGCTGCCGTCACGGCATCCGCACCGCAGCGAGGAGCCGTTCGACGAGGTCGCGATGGGCGACCGTCGTCGCCGTGGTCGGGCTCGGCCCGATCGAGGGGCGCGTGGTCGGCGACGGGTCGCGGTGTCTCCCAGTGCTGCAGGTCCGCTTGGCGGGCGAGCCTGAGGGTGGGAATGTCTGCTGTTCAGGCGTTTCTTATCCAATTTGGCGTAGATTTGCCCAAATTTGCCCGCTGTTGCCGGGTCCGGCGACCGACTGGTGCAAGGAGCTCTCGTGAAGCATGCCGAGGACGCCAACAAAGCGCAGTTCACCCACGGCGGCCGGTACGTCATGAAGAAGCTGCCCGAGATCACCCTCGTGTTCTGGATCATGAAGATCGCCGCCACGACCCTGGGTGAGACCGCCGGAGACCTGTTCGCCCAGACCCTTGAGCTGGGGTACTTCCTCACCACGATCGCCCTGTTCGGCATGTTCGTGGTCACGTTGCTGGTGCAGTTGCGTTCCCGCAGGTACAACCCCTTCTTCTACTGGACGGTCATTCTGTCCACGAGCATGGCCGGCACGACCATGTCGGACTTCATGAACCGCGACGCGACCGCGAAGTACCTCCCCGCCGGCGCCGATACGCTCGGCTGGGGGCCGCAAGGATTGGGACTGGGCTACCCGACCGGCGCGGCGATCCTCGTCGCGCTGCTGATCGCCATCTTCGTGGCGTGGCGGTACACCGGGCTGACGTTCGCCATCCGTGACATCGACACGTTCCGCGGCGAGGCGCTGTTCTGGGCGGCGATCCTGGTCTCCAACACGCTGGGCACCTCGATGGGCGACTTCCTGTCCGACAGCTCCGGCCTTGGCTACGGCGGCGGGGCCCTGCTCGTCACCGGGGCCATCGTGGCCCTGGCCGCCCTCAAGTACGTTCCCGTTGTACCGAATGTCGCGTTGTTCTGGGCCGCGTTCGTGCTGACCCGGCCGCTGGGCGCCACCGCCGGCGACTTCCTCACCAAACCCACCGCCAAGGGCGGCCTGAACCTGGGCACACTCGGCTCGTCCGCGGTCCTGCTCACGGTCCTGTTCGCGCTCATGGCCTACGCCCATGTCAGGGACCGCAAGCACGGCCCGCGTTTCCACGAGCGCCGTAGCGGAGCCGTCGGCGATCGGCTACCAGCAGACGGGTGAACGCCGGAAGGATCGTGCGCGTACGCGCCGGCGCGTGGCGAGTACTTATTGCCGCCGCGCCGTGGACTACGGGGTCGGACACCTGGTGTGGCGTGCGACCGTCACCGCCATCACCCCGGACGGCACTGGCGGCCATGTTCGGCTACGACCGGCTCGACGTCGGCACCGGCGCCGTCCCCGCCCGGCCGCCGATCGGCGGCCTCGAACAACTCGGCGCCGACGACGGCGCCCCACGTCCCGCACACCACGGACGACACCCTTACTCTGCTGCAGTCCATCGCAGAGCGGCACGCCACCACCGCGATCATCGTCGGCGCCGGCTACATCGGCCTTTCCCGGACGCCGGATGGACCGCGATTTCCTGAGAACGCGCTGAGTTCGAGGGGGCTCCCCGAATCGGTGACGTCGGGGGCGACGGCACATGTTGTAGACCACGTCGCGGCCAGCCTGGCCCAGGTGCAGCCGATGTCCCGGCACTGTCAACGCGTTTGGGGGCGCAGGTCAGCGGGGTCCCTCGGCATCTGACGTTCGGCGGATTTTCAGGAACGCCTGCCTACCGTTGCCCCGCCCGACCTTGACCAGACCGTCGTGAGGGATCAGCAGTGCATTTTCTTGACCCAGAATGGCTCATCTTGACCTTCGGGCTGTTGGGCGTCCTTGCGTTCGTGTTCGCCGAGTCCGGGTTGCTGATCGGCTTCTTCCTGCCCGGCGACTCGCTGCTGTTCACCACCGGCCTGCTCGTGGTCGACGGCCGCTACCTGCACCTGCCGCTGTGGCTGGTCTGCGGGCTCGTCTCGGTCGCTGCGGTCGCTGGGGACCAGGTCGGCTACCTTTTCGGCCAGCGGGTCGGTCCTGCGCTTTTCCGGCGGCCGAACTCCCGGCTCTTCAAACAGGAGAATCTGGCCAGAGCCCGGACGTTCTTCGCCCGCTACGGCCCCCGCTCAATCGTGCTGGCCCGGTTCGTGCCGATCGTGCGGACGTTCACGCCGATCGTTGCTGGGGCAAGCGGCATGCACTACCGCACGTTCGTCGCCTACAACGTCGTCGGCGGCACGCTGTGGGGCACCGGCGTCACGGTGCTCGGCTACTTCCTCGGCCAGATCGCGTTCGTGAAGTCCAACATTGAGCTGATCCTCGCCGCCGTCGTCGTTGCATCTGTGGTGCCCATCGCGGTCGAGTTGCTGCGCAGCCGGGCGCGCTCCCGCTCATGAACTTCTCAGGATTCGCCGGTCAGGATGCGGTCGTGGACAGCGACGCGCGCTGGCGAGGTCGGCCATGCACCATCCGACGTGTCCGGAAGCAGTCGTCGTCGGGCTGCTGCAGGTGTAACCGGGCTGGCATCTGACGCGGTCGGTCCTCGTCGCGTGTAGCACCACAGGCCGTGCCGGTAACGGCAATCCTCTTTCTTCCTGGAGCGTGCGCATAGTGTCCACCGCTGTTCACCCTCGGGTCCGGCAGATGGCGAACAAGGTGCTGCCGGAATCAGCGCGCGGTGGCGGACGGTACCGAAGTGACGCCTACCCGTAGGTTGCCGACGAACCCGTCGGCAGACGCCGGGGCAGCGTGTACGGCGACCTCGGGCAAGACCTGTCGCGGCGCGGGATGTCGCCACGCCACGCGCCCGTGGCGGCGCCGCGCTGCTCGATGAACTCTTTGAAGCGCCGTGTCCGCTTTCACCTGGAGCTCGTCGCCCCACGCAGCAGCAACGGGCCGTCCTCACAGATGGTCACCGAGGCAGGTTCACGTTCCATGAGGCTGCAGTGCCCTGGGGTAACCAGGGCAAACAGCGCGTCGTAGACCTCTACGAACAGGGCGGCGTCAATACGCTTGCCGATCGCCAGCAGAGCCCATGAGCGGGCGTAGAACCCGACCCATGGGGCATCGAGTGCGTCAGGAGCTGATGTCTGCAACGCAGACATCACCCGAACGCGTGAGGAGATTGCCATGAACGAGGAACACACTCTGGTCCGGACGCTGCACGACGTCGGTGCGGCGGTTTGGCTGGGCGGATCGCTCATGGGCGCGGTCGGTCTCAACGGTGCGTCGAAGGACGTCACCGACCCCGACGACCGGACCCGGACCGCCGCCCGTGGCTGGGCCCGGTGGGCACCGGTGTCCGCGGCGGCGATCGGCGCGCACCTGCTCGGCGGACTTGGACTGCTCATCGCCAACCGCGGCCGCGTCCTCAGCCAGTCCGGTGTCACCGCGAACACCGCGGTCAAGACCGCGCTGACCCTCGCCGCGATTGGGACCACGGCCTACAGCGGCGTACTCGGCGTCAGGCTGGCCCGTGCCGGGAAGGTCCCCGCTGAAGGCGGTACCGTCCCTTCGGACGCCACCCCGCACGACGTCGCCGTCACACTGCAGCAGCTGCGGGCATTGCAGTGGGTCACCCCCGCCCTCACCACCGCGATCGTCGCGCTCGGCGCGCAGCAGGGCGAACAGCAACGCCCCAGCCGGATGCTCGCCGGCGTGGGCGCCAAACTCGTGCACGCCGCCGGGCGATAACAGTTTCCCGCCGCCGCCCTGCAGGCGGCGGCGGTTCAATCAGTTCCATCGGCAGGAGTCACGTCACCACCACCAGTCCGATCTGGTCCGATCCAGAGTTCGGCGCCGCGAATTCGTCCAGCACATCCGATGGTCTCGCCAACCCTTGCGGCGGCGCTGTACGACGGCGGCGAATTCGTGACCGCGGCCCGGGCATGCTCGTCGATGACGTCGCGCATACCAAGGTGGCGATGCACCGCCGGCAACGAACCCCACGCCCGGGGCGGTAATCCGAGCCGCCAGACGGTGCAGAAGCCCCGAACGGGGCGGAAGCGGTAGCCGGCGCGACGCCACGCGACGAACTCTACGAGCTCGCCAAGAAGGCCGATGTTCCTGGCCGGTCCACCATGACCAAGCAACAGCTGATCGACACACTACGCCGTTCGTACACAGCAGCACGCGGCCGAAGCACGTACGGCATCGCGGTAGCCGCAATGGCTGGCCGCCGGGGTGCAGCCGCGACCGGCCGCGGTCAAGGGTCGGCGCGGCACACCCCGGCGGCGGTCTCGATGGGCTCCGGGCCTGCATAGGCGCCAGCGGCGTTGATGAGGACCGTGCTCATCGCGCTGGGCATCGTTTCGCCGGCCCTCCCTTCGCGGCAGCCTCAGGCGCGGACGGCGTCGAGGGCATTCTTGAGCGCGGCGGGCTCGGTGGGCTTCGTCGGCGCCTTCGGCCGCAGTTCCACCATCCTCGCGCCGAGCTCCTGCAGCTGGTTGCGGCCGAGGCCCTCGCGGACCTTCGGGAACCAGTCGTGCTCCTCCTCCTCCTCCTCGATGTGGTGGGGCACGTTCTCGATGAGCACGGTGACCTTCGCGTCGAAGCGGTCATCGCCGGGGTCCATCGTGGACAGTTCCAGCCGGACGCGGGAGTGGCCAAGCTGCACGGCAGTCGCCGTCGGCGGTGGCCAGAAACGACTCTTGACAGCCGTCGATGGGACCGGAACTCTGTGGCGAGAGAGCGTTCTCCCGACCATGCCGAGCCGCCGATCGGAAATGAGTGGGCCATGCCGAGCAGAAGAACGATCCTCCGCGGTGCCGTGGCCGGCGCTCTCGGCGGTCTGGTTGCGCCGCGCGCCGCCCTGGCCGCCGACGCGCCGCCCGCCCCGACGCTGCTGTCGTTGCGCAAGCCGGTCACCGCGTCGTCGGTGCAGAGCGCGGCCTACCCTGCATCCGCCGCGGTCGACGGAAACCCCGCCACCCGCTGGTCCAGCCAGTTCTCGGACGCGCAGTGGATCCAGATCGACCTCGGCCGGCGGTACACCGTCACCAAGATCGTCCTGGGCTGGGAGGCGGCCTACGCCAAGGCCTTCGAGATCCGCACCTCCGTCGACGGTGTGCACTGGGAGACGCCGTTCTTCACCAGCAACGACACCGGCGGCACTGAGACGCCGATCAACACCGGCGACGCGAGCGGTTTTCCTGCCCGTTATGTCCGGATGAACGGCATCACCCGAGGTACGCCCTACGGCTACTCACTGCGCGAGTTCCAGGTGTGGGGCGTGCCGTACATCTCGGAGCCACCCGGCAGCCTGGCGCAGGGCAAGCTCGCCACGGCCTCGTCGGTCGAGAGTGCGCACTTCCCCGCGTCCGCCGCGTTCGACGGCGACCTGACCACCCGGTGGTCGAGCCAGTTCTCCGACGAGCAGTGGCTGCAGGTCGACCTCGGACAGCTGTACACCGTGACCTCCTACAAGCTGCTCTGGGAGACCGCCTACGCCGTCGAGTACGCGATCCTGACCTCTGCCGACGGCGCCACGTGGCAGGAGCAGTACTCCACCAGCTCCGGCTTCGGCGGCGACGTCATCGCCGGCAGCTCCGGCTACCCGCCGGTCCGGTACGTGCGCATGCAGGCCAGCAAGCGCGGCACACAGTACGGCTACTCGCTGTGGGAATTCGCCGTCTACGGGGGGTGACCGGCAGCATCGGTGCGGTAGAGGCCAACCCTGGTGGCCGGAGGGGCATGCCGATCAACGCCACTGACGACCGGACCGACTTCCTGCGCCGGCAGGTGCTCACCGCCCGTAACGTCCGCGGCGGCCGGCTCGTCGACT
>NZ_JBFAZX010000069.1:0-10062 GCF_040689395.1 Dactylosporangium sp. NPDC051484
CGCCCGCATCCGCCGCTCCCGCAACGCATCCACGTCACGACCAGGACCACGACGCCGGCTTGTCGACCGTGCACCAGTAGACGTGACCAGGATTGACATGCCTACCAACGGCATTGACCCGCAGCGACTCACCGAAAAATCGAAAGATCTTTAACTTGACGATCCCGGAGCCCGAGGCGCGCCGCCTCGGTGGCGGCTTGTGCGTTGAGCCACCAGGTGTCGGCGCCGACCGCGAGGAAGTTGAATCCCTGCTCGGCCAGGCGGAGCGCGGCCTCCGCGCTGCCACAGGGAATACCCACGGCCAGGTTCCGGCGCAGCGCGACCTCGCGGACGTGGTCGATCGCCTCGGCGTGGGGTCCGGGGACAGGGTCCAGCCCGGGCGGCAGGCCCAGCGTGATCGCGAGGTCGCCGGGCCCGATGTAGAGGCAGTCGACGCCTTCCACGGCGGCGATCTCCTCGGCGTTCTCGATCCCGCGCGCGGTCTCGATCATGATGATGCAGGCGGCTCCTTGGCTCACGTCGCGCGGATCCCGGCCGAACGACTGAGCGGCTCGGACCGGACCGAAGCTGCGCGTCCCGGCGGGGTGGATCCGGCAGGCGGCGACGGCCGCGGCCGCGTCGTCGGCGGTCTCGATCATCGGGAAGATGACGCCGTGCGCGCCGGCGTCCAGCACGCGCCCGGCCGCTGCCGCCTCGGACGATGGCATGCGCACGATGGGCGTGCAGCGGGTCCGCGCCATGGCCATCAGCGAGGTGAGAAGGGAGTCGTACCCGTACAGGCCGTGCTGGGCGTCAAGGCCTACGAAGTGGAAGCCCTGCAGCGACATCAGCTCGGCGACGAAGGGCGACCCTGTCGAGCACCAGGCGCCGAACGCGGTCTCGCCGCGGGCCCAGCGCTCCTTGAGCAAGTTCATCAGGTCCCTCCTGGGGCGTCGACTGTCGTGGAGGCTAGCAGCGTGCGAGCCAGATTATCAACGCTGGCGTTGAGTTTATTATCGGAGGCGTAGGGGGATCCAGTCTGGCGTCGCGTTCAGGCGCTCGCGTCCTCGCTCCGGAGTCGGCGATCCAGGAGGGTGAGCGGCAGCAGTAGCAGGGCTCCGACCCCCATCAGGACGTAGCCGACGTGGTGGAGTCCCTGGTCGCTCACCTCGGTGCGGAATGCGATGGCGCAGACCGTGGATGCACCGATCGAGCCCAGGTAGCCGCAGGTCCGGAGCAGGCCCGCCGCCGTTCCCAGGGTCCGTGCCGGCGCCTCGCGATAGAGCGCGGTCTGGTTGCCCACGTTGCTGGAGCCGCCCATCAGCCCGAAGGTCGCCACGACGATCAGCAGGACGGGGAGCGGGGTGTCCTGCGACAGGAGCGTCAGGGACAGGGCTCCGAGTGTCAGGAGGCACGACGAGGCGATGAGTGGCCACCGGATCGTCGCGCGCCGCGACACGATGAACGCCGCCGTCCCCGAGAGGATTCCCATCGGCATCAGGACCATGCCGGCCTCAAGGGGCGAGAGCCCGCGACTGCTCTGGAGCCACTGGGTGAGTCCGAACAGGACGGAGTACGTGCCGACGAGGCTGAGGGCGTTGCGCAGGTAGGTACGGCTCAGCGCACCGTTGGTGCAGAGTAGGCGGAGGTCGATGAACGGGTTCGACGACCGGAGTTCCCACGCCGCCAGCAGGGCCGCCAGGACGACGGCGATGGCGAGGCCGGTCCCATCGATTTCGGGCAGGCCCATCAGGAACACCAGCAGCGTCGTCATCATTGCGGCGAACAGGAGCAGGCCGAGGAGATCGATGTCGGCGACGACATCGCGTGCTGACCGGCCGCGGCGCCGGGGCGGGTCCTTCGGCAGCCAGAGCATGGCCATGGACAGGGTGATCGTAGCTAGTGGCAGGTTCACCGCGAATGCGGCCCGCCAGCCGAGGCCCTCGACGAGCAGGCCGCCCAAGGTCGGGCCGAAGGCCATGATCGCGGCGCTGATGACGGCGATCCGGCCCAAGATGAGCGTCGGCGGCCCGGTCATTCCCTCGTTGCTGGCGCGATGCCGGATGAGGAGCATCGCTGACGGGTAGGCCGCGGACGTGCCCAGTCCGATGAGGACCCGGGACACCGTCAGGGTCGGGATGTTCGTGGCGACCAGGCCGACGATGCCGCCGATGAGGACGGCCGTCGTCCCGACCACGAACACGCGGCGAGCGCCGAACTGCTCCGCCAGGCGGCCCGCGGTCGGTTGTGCGATCGCGCTCGTCAGGTAGAGCGCGGAGATCAGGATCGCCGTCCTGGCGACGGGCACACCGAGGGAGGCGGCGATGGGAACGAGTGCCGTGGCGATGATCGAGCTGTTGACCGGGTTCAGGATCGTGCCCAGCGTGAGAGGGGTGCTGAAGCGGGCCCCGAAGCGATCGCGGGCCGGGCCGGCCGGGGCCGTGGTGCGGTCGTGCGCGGAGCTGGCGACGGAGTGGTTCAAGTGGACCCCTCTGCGGAGAACGCCGGGAAGAAGGCGTGGAGAAGCACAGGCTTCCTGCTGAACTTTAGCAGGCTATCTGCGCATCTACTAGGATCGGCGAATGTCGCAGCAGTCGATGTCGCCGGTCGTGGGAACTGTTCAGCTGGTTCCTGGTAGCCAGGTTCGTCCATTGTGGAGTTTGGTGAGGGCTTCGAGGGCGTTGATGCCCTGTTTGCGGGTGGTGGACAGGTAGCTGCGGATGGCGCGGAACGTTTCGGCGCCCGGTCCAGGTGCGCAGCCCGCCGCTGATCTTCTGTCGGAGTTTGACCATGCGGATGTCACGCTCGGCCAGGGAGTTGTCGAATGGCACGCGTAGGTCGTGGGCGAAGCGCAGCACGTCGGTGGCGAACCCGCTGAGTCGGGCGAGGAGGTTGACCGCAGGTGGGCGGGCGCGGTTGCCCGGCGGGGTGGGGTTGGCGGCCCTGCCGGCGGTGATGATCTTCTCGTAGTGGCTGCGATAGACGTGCAGCAGACGCTCGCCGATGGCCTCGGCACCGTCAGCGCGTGCGGATCGGGCCATGTCGTTGATCTCGCACAGCAGCCGGATCAGGTCCTGAGCCCAGGTCTGGGACGGGTCGGCGTCGAGGATACCGGCGAGTTCGCGTAGGTGGTGGGCATTACACAAGGCGTGCGCGATGCCGTAGCGGCGGTAGGGGGTGTAGCCGTCGTGTACGGCGATGCCAGTGAACACGGGCAGGACCCCGGCGGCGGCCATGGCGTCGTGACCTCGGGACGGGTGTACCTGAAACAGCGACAGTGTCGCTGTTGACGCCGAGTGTACCCACGCGCCGGCGCCGGCCACGCGCAGCCCGGTCTCGTCGAAGTGCGCCACGGCTGCGGTGGCGATCCGGTCTCGGACCGCCGTCAGGAACGGGGCCAGCCCGTCGCTGGTGCGAGCGAGCACCGCGACCAGAGTGCCCGCCGACATGCCGACACCGAGCAGATCCGCCAGGGTCTCGCAGGCCCGCTCATAGGGCAGGTGCTGGTAGCCGACCAGATAGGCGCCGATGGCGCGGACCCGCGGCCCGTACTGCGCCGGCGCGCCCACCCCATCAGGCACGGCTGCCATCGTGACCGTCCCGCACCTGCAACGGCAGTGCTCCAGCTGGTGCTCGGTCACCTCGAGGCGCACCTTGGGCAGGTCGAACACCTGCCGCGCCTCGACCGACGTCACCGGCGCCCGGCGCAGCGAGCGGCCGCACCCGCCACACGCGACCGGGCTGTGCACGATCACCCGGTCCGGCTCGACGACCTGCCGCAGCGTGAACCCGGCCTCACCCGGCTGCTTGCCCGGCGCCCGACCTGAGGACTGCCGCCGCGACCGCGGCGGCGGCTTCACCGGCCCGTCCGACGACGGCGGCTTCGACGACGTCCGCGAATCCTTACGCAGCAACGCCTCCAACTCGGCCACCCGCCGCGTCAACACCTCGATCCGCGCGTCCCGCTCAGCCAGCGAGGACTCCAGCCGGGCCAGCCGCTCCAGCAACTCGGCAACCGGCAGCGAATCGGACACGCCACCCAGGATGGGCCAGACCACCCACCAAGATCAAGACCTGCCAATAAGAACCTGCTGAATGGTTACGGTCGTGGCCACCGAGCTGATGAAGGCGATGACCCGCCTGCGGGCGCGGTTGCGTATCGAGTCCGCACCGATCGGGCGGAGCTGGACCTGGTCCCAGCTGACGACGCTCACGCGGATCATCGAGCACGGCGCGAGCTCGATCACGGACCTGGCGCAGGCCGAGCACATGCGCCGGCAGTCGATGACCGAGACCATCGCGGCGATGGAGGAGGGTGGTCTCGTCCGGTCGGAGCGTGATCCGGGTGACGGCCGGAAGCGCCTGATCGTGGCGACCGCCGACGGCGAGCGCCTCGCTCGCCAGATCCCGGAGGCTCGATTGGCCTGGCTCACGGCCGTCTTCGACGAGGTCCTTGACGTGGACGAGGTCGACACGATCCTCCGCGCCGTGCGGATCATCAGCCGGATCGCGGACATCGAGGGCGCGACGTGCGTCCGTGCACTCGATGCCGTGCGCCGGCGGGGCGTCCCCGGGCGCGAAATTGCCAACACTGACGTTGACAATAAGAAGTGAGCGGCGTTACGTTCGGCTCTCCTCCGGCGAAAGAAGGCGCGAACAGTGATGTTGCCGCTGACCCCCGACGAGCTGCTCACCACTACGCGAACAGTGCGGAAGCGGCTCGACTTCGATCGTCCCGTCCCGCGCTCCATGATCGAGGAGTGCATCGAGATCGCGTGTCAGGCGCCGAGCGGCGGGATGAAGCAGAACTGGCACTGGATCGTCATCGGGGACGAGGAGACCAAGAAGAAGATCGGCGAGATCTATCGCGACTCCTGGATGACCAACGCCGCGGCCGGCAATGTTCCGTCCTACGAAGCGGACAACCCGCGAAGCGCGCGGATGGCCAGGGTGGTCGAGTCGGCTACCTATCTCGCCGAGAACATGGGTCGCGCGCCGTGGCTCGTGATCCCCTGCGGCACGGGCCGGGTCATGGAATCGCCGACAGTGCCGGAGCAGTCGCGGTTCTGGAGCTCCGTGCTTCCGGCGATGTGGAACTTCATGCTCGCCGCGCGGGCCCGTGGCCTGGGCGTCGCGTGGACGAGCGAGGCCCTCAAGCGCGAGGAGGAGATCGCCGACCTCCTGGGCATCCCCTACCCGGAGGTCACCCAGTGCGGGTTGTTCCCGGTGGCGTACTCGATCGGGACCGACTTCAAGAAGGCGAGCCGCATTCCCGGCTCCGAGCTCACCCACTGGGACCGCTGGTAGCGACCGGCGCGTCGCCGGCGGGTGTCTTCGGGCGACCCTCGGCGGCCACCAGCACGACTCGCACGCATGATCCGGGGACCTCGGTGGTCTCCCGACCCAGGAGAAGGACTGCCATGGCCACCAGCGCGATCGACCTTCCGCGCGTGATCATGACCGACGCGGCCGAGGCGCTGCGTGCCGAGGTTCGTGAGTTCATCGCGAGCGAGCTCGCGACCGGCGGCTTCCGTCCCACGGTCGACAGCTGGCTCTCCGGAGTCGATCCGGCCTTCAGCAAGCGCCTGGGCGAGCGTGGGTGGCTGGGGATGACGTGGCCCGCGCGGTACGGCGGGCAGGAGCGGTCGACGCTCGAGCGGTACGTCGTCATCGAGGAGCTGCTCGCGGCCGGCGCTCCGGTCGCGGCCCACTGGGTGGCCGATCGGCAGAGCGGCTCGAACATCCTCGCCTTCGGGTCCGACCACCTGAAGGAGATGATCCTGCCGCGCATCGCAGCGGGAGAGTGCTTCTTCGCCATCGGGATGAGCGAGCCGGATGCCGGCTCCGACCTCGCGAGCATCCGGACCCGCGCTCGCCGCAACGCGGACGGCGACTGGGTCGTCAGCGGAGCGAAGATCTGGACCTCCAACGCCCAGCACTGTCACTACGCGATCGTGCTCGTGCGCACCGCGGACAAGGACGACCGGAACCGGCACGCCGGAATGTCGCAGCTGGTGGTCGACCTCGCCTCCGACGGCATCGCCATCAACCCGATCGCCATCCTCGACGGCACCCAGCATCTCAACGAGGTCGTCTTCGACGACGTCGTCGTCCCGGCGGCCATGCTGCTCGGAACCGAGGGTGACGGCTGGCGCCAGGTGACGGCCGAGCTCGCGCACGAACGGTCGGGGCCCGAGCGGTTCATGTCGACGTTCGCCCTCCTGGAGGAGTACTTCCAGCTGGTGCGGGCCACCGCTGCGAGCGATCAACTGGAGCTGCTCGGCATGCTCTCCGCGCGGTTCCTCGCGCTGCGCGAGCTGTCCACCCGGGTCGCCGGAGAGCTCGATCGCGGCGCGCTCCCGAACGTGGCCGCCGCGATGGTCAAGGATATGGGCACCGCGTTCGAGGTCGACAGCGTCGACGCGCTGAGCACGGCCACGGTGCCCGAGCGAGGCGCCGGTGCTGGGGATGGCTTCCCCGACCTCCTGAGGCTCGCCCAGCTACACGCTCCCGGGTTCACCCTGCGCGGCGGCACCAACGAAGTCCTGCGGTCGATCGTCTACCGCGGTCTGGAGGGAGCCTGATGACGAAGACGGATGCGGACGTGATCGCGGAGACCATCGCGCAGATCGTGGACGGCGTGCGGAGCGATCGCGCCGCGCCTGAGCTGGACGGCGGCTTCGACGCGGAGCTCTGGCTCGTCCTCGCGAGCTCCGGCATGACGGCGGTCGGCGTCGACGATGCTCTGGGCGGGTCGGGCGGCCTGGCGCAGGATGCGGTGGCCGTCGTCCGCGCACTCGCCCGGGCCGCGGCACACGCGCCGGTGGCCGAGCACGCCATGGCGGCGTCGTGGTTGCTGGAGTCGGTGCGGAGGGAGATGCCGTCGCAGGAGCGCCCGCTCGCGATCGTCACGGGTCCGGATCTACGGTTCGACCCGACGACTCGCCTGCTCAGCGGCAGCGCCGACAGCGTCCCCTGGGCTGACGCGGCGTCCGGGCTGGTGGTCGTCGCCCGCGCCGAGCACGGCTCCTGGGTGTGTCTCATCGAGGCAGCAGCCGCCGAGATCGTCCCGGGCACGAACCTGGCGGGCGAGTCCCGATGCGCCGTCGTGCTGGACGTTGCGGTTGAGGCGGGCGACGCCGCTCCGCTCGACGCCGGGCAGCCGGAGGAGGTGCAGGCCCGGCTCGCGCTCATCCGGGCCACCCAGATCGCCGCGGTGGTCGACGAGACCCTCAGGCGCACTCTTCGGTACTGCGACGAACGGGCCCAGTTCGGCCGGACGCTCAACAACTTCCAGTCCACTCGTGATGCGCTCGCAGAGCTCGCCGGGGAGGCAGCGGTCGTCAGCGCGCTGGCCGACCGTGCGCTCGGCGATCTCACGACCGATCGCGAGAGATTCCCGGTGACGGTCGCCGCAGCGAAGATCCGCGCGTCCCTCGCCGCACGGCGAACCGCCCGCCTGGCGCACCAGTTGCACGGAGCCATTGGCTTCACGCGAGAGCATCCGCTCCGCCTGCTCACCACTCGGCTCTGGGCCTGGAGCAACGAGGCAGGCAACGAGCGGGAGTGGTCGCAATGGCTCGGCCGCCACCTCGTCTCCCAGGAGCGCCTGTGGACGACCCTGGTGGGTGGACGGGTGTTCGCCCCGGACCGCTGAGGAGCGGACGACCGAATCCCTGAGCCATCGCCGGCGGTGGCTCCCCGACCACGAGGGGCGCATCATGGACGCTGACTTCGACACCCTGCGAGTGAGCACTCCGCGTCCTGGCGTGGCGCTCGTCCGACTCCACCGTCCCGAGCGGTTGAACGCGATGAACGCCGTCATGTTCGACGAGCTCCATCGCCTGTCGGTGGCGGCCGAGACCGACCCCGCCACCCGTGCCCTCGTCATCACGGGGGAGGGCCGCGGATTCAGCGCGGGAATGGACCTGGCCGACGCCGTCGGGCTGTCCGACCTGACGCCGGCCAGGTTCCTCACGAGACAGGAAGGCTGGGCGCGCGCCATCACGGGCTTCGCGCAGCTCAGCGTCCCGGTCATCGCCGCGGTCAACGGACCGGCAGCGGGTGCCGGATTCTCCCTGGCGCTCGCGGCCGACCTGCGCATCGCATCGCCTGCCGCGCGATTGAACGCCGCCTTCATCCGCATCGGGCTGACCGGGGGCGACTGCGGCAGCTCGTGGCTCCTGCCGCGCATCGTCGGTCATGGTCACGCCTCGGAGATCCTGCTCACCGGGCGCCTCGTCGACGCCGAGGAAGCCGTGCGCATCGGTCTCGTGAACCGGGTCGTCCCGGCGGAGGAGCTCGTCGATCGCGCCCTCGACATCGCATCGGAGATCGTCGCCAACAGCCCACTGGGGGTCAGGCTGACCAAGCAGGTGCTGCGCATCAACAGCACCGAGCCCTCGCTCGATGCCGCGGTCGAGCTCGAGAACCGGAACCAGGCGCTCACCAGCCAGTCGGCCGACATGGCCGAGGCGGTGCGCGCCTTCATCGAGAAGCGAACACCCGTCTTCCGTGACTGCTGAAGGCATCCGCGACTCCTGCGGGTCGCCGGAGGCGTCGTACGGAGGCCCCATCCATCGCAGAGAGGTCGATTCGATGCCCGAGGTAGTCCTGGAGGGTGACGGTCCCGTCGCCACTATCACGCTGAACGCGCCCGAGCGCCGCAACGCGCTCACCTTGGAGATGGCTGACGCCTTCGTGGCGGCCCTGGCGCGGGTGGGCGAGAACCGGGATGTCGCCGCACTCGTCGTCCAGGCGCGGGGGGAGTCCTTCTGCGCGGGCGCCGACTACAAGGTGCTGTCGGCCGCTGCAGCGGATCCGGCCGAGGCGGAAAGCTTCGAGATGATCAGCCGGATCTACGACTCCTTCTTCCTGCTCGGTCAGGTGGGCGTGCCGACCATCGCGGCGGCTCGTGGTTCCTGTGTCGGCGCCGGCCTGAACCTGCTGCTAGCCACCGATCTCCGTATCGTCGCGCGGGACACGCGCCTCCTCTCCGGGTTCGCGCCACGAGGGCTGCACCCGGGCGGCGGGCACCTGCACCTCCTGGCTCGCGTCGCTGGACGTGAGACCACCGCCGCGATGGCGCTGTTCGGTCAGGAGATCGACGGCGAACGTGCGGCGCGTGTCGGCATGGCCTGGGAGGCGGTCGACGCCGCGGACGTCGAGAGTCGTGCCCATGCGATCGCCTCCAGCCTTGCCGCGAACCCGGCGCTCAGTCGCCGGCTGGTCCGGACGTTCCGCGAGGAGACGGAGTCGTTGCGGACGAGTTGGCAGGTGGCCAAGGAGCTGGAGCGGCCCAGCCAGATGTGGTCCATGCGGAACCCCCCGGGCTGAGCGCCGGATCCTTTGCCTCCGAATTTCAACATAGATGTTGAAGTTGCGTTCCGAACGTCCTACCTTGATGACATGACGATTCGGCTGATCGACACCCACCGTGCGGAGGTACTCATGGATGCGACGACCGTCGAGCCCCGGCTCTTCCGCACTGTGCTCGGCCACTTCCCGACCGGTGTCACGGTCATCACCGCCGCGCGAGCGGACGGCAGCCCGGCGGGACTCACCATCGGCTCGTTCTTCTCGGTCTCCCTGGAGCCCCCGCTGGTCGGGTTCTGCGTCGGCAAGTCGTCGACGACTTGGCCGCTGATCCGGGTCACGGGCGCGTTCTGCGCCAACGTCCTCGCCGGCGACCAGGGCGAGGTCTGCCGACAGCTGGCTCAGGGCGGAGAGGACAAGTTCCGTGGCGTCGCCTGGGACACCGCTCCGACGGGGTCGCCGCGCATCGACGGCGTCCTCGCCTGGATCGACTGCGAGATCGACACGGTCCACGACGCGGGGGATCACGAGATCTGCATCGGGCGGGTCCGCACGCTCGCCGTCGAGCGCGACTCCACGCCCTACGTGTTCTTCCGCGGCACCCAGCTCGGCTACTAAAGATCTTTCGAATTTTCTGTGAGTCGTTGCGGGTCGATGCCGTTGGCGGGTAAGGCAATCCTGGTCACGTCTACTGGTGCACGGTCGACAAGCCGGCGTCGTGGTCCTGGTCGTGACGTGGATGCGTTGCGGGAGCGGCGGATGCGGGCA
>NZ_JBFAZX010000070.1:0-9593 GCF_040689395.1 Dactylosporangium sp. NPDC051484
CCACGAGACGGCGATGGCGGTGATGGGCGGGGCCAGGAACACGCCGAACAGGCCGCCGACCGCGGCGCCGAGGATCGTGACGCCGAGCACGGCCATCGGACTTCGTCGTCGCGGCCACGCTGGACGATCTGGTGGCCGGGATGCAGCGGCTCGAGCCCGATGTCGCGCTGGACCTCGCCGCGATCCGCGGCACCGTCGAGGCCCGCGACCGCGAACTTGCCAACACGTTCACCAAGGACGCGCAGATCACGGCGATCCGCGGTGCCCGGTCGTACCGCGGCGACAAGCTCATCCGCGTCGCCACCCCGCACCACCTGCTGGACCCGAAGGCGGGCCCACTGATCGCGGTACGCCTGAACATCCTGACCCGCAAGACCCTCGGCGGCCTGGAGACGGACCTGTCGGGCCGCGTGCTGCGCGCCGACGGCAGCCCCCTACCGGGCGTCTACGCGGCCGGCGAGGTGGCCGGCTTCGGCGGCGGGGGCATGCACGGGTACAACTCGCTGGAGGGCACGTTCCTGGGCGGCTGCCTGTTCTCGGGTCGCACCGCCGGCCGCGCCGCGGCCGCCGCCGTCTAGCCACGGTCTTTCGCTGTGGTGTCGGGTTCAGCCCGACCGGTCGGCCTAGCGCGATGAGCCGGTCGAACGCGGTGACCAGGTGGGTAACCCAGGGCCAGTGTTCGGCGATGCGCAGCCTGACTCGTCGGGCGCCGCAACGAGAATCGACGCCGGTGTCCGGTGGTCACCGCTGGAGCGCCGCCACCGGCTGGATCCGCATAGCGCGGGCAGCGGGGAACAACCCGCCGACAAGCCCGGCTGCCGCGCAGGCCAGAGACGCACCGACTGCCAGCGTGATGTCGATGATGGGCACCCAGCCGTTCCAGAGCGAGACCGCGGCAACCACCCCGATCCCGAGCACCGCGCCGAGCATGCCGCCGACCGCTCCCAGCACGGTGGTCTCGCCGAGCAACTGCACGAAGACGTGGATACGTCGACCCCCCACCGCGCGCCGCAGGCCGATCTCACCGGTTCGCGTGGCGATGCCCGCGGTCGCCGCGTTGCCGATGGAGAAGGTGCCGATCACGAGAGCGACGAGGCTCACCAGGAGGCTGGACCTCGTGACGCTGCCCTCAACCTCCCGGCGCAGGGTCCTCGGGTCCGGCGGGGCAGTCGCGCGCAGCGCCTGTGGTGCTTCAGGCAGCAGCGCGAAGGGTGCCTGCCGACCGATGAGCTGCGCCGCGCCCGGCAGCGTCGCGATGACGACGTCCCGCTGCACCGCACCGAACCGCGTTTCCATGCGCGCTCCGACGGAGTACGGCATCACGATCGACAGCAGTGCCTCCGGCCGCCTGGCGACGTCGGAGTAGATGCCCATGACGGTGAATGGCTGGCCCTTTACGAAGACCGCCACACCGATGCGGGTGATGCCGAGCCGGTCGGCCAACGACTTCGGCAGCAGGACCACCGGGACCCGCTCTCGCTCGGCGAACTCGTCGAACATCCGGCCCACCACCATGGCAGGCCCGATGACGCGCAGCGCGCCGGGGTCGGCGGCGATGACCTGGACCGGCAGAGGGTCGGTGTCGTCACCAGCCGACCGGCGGACCTCCTGTTCGGCGTAGACGGCGCGGCGCCCGGCGTCCGTCACGCCGTTCAGCGATCGCAGCCGGGTGAGGCCTGCCGGGTCGTGCCAGCCAGGACCGAGTTCGTCACTCTCCGGGCGGACGACCACCTCCGTCGCGCGACGCACGTCGAACGAGCTCGCGACCTGCTGGTTCAGCGTCGAGCCCAGCCCGAGCGTCGAGACAAAGGCGGCCGCGCCCAGGACTGTGCCGATCGCGGTCAGCAGCGACCGGCCGAGGTGTCGCACGACTGAGACTTGGCACTCCCGCAGCACGTCAAGAATGCGGAACCGCGGCGGACGAACGCCGAGCGCCGCGCGCACATGCCGGTCGGACAGCCGGCCCGTCACTGTTCGGAGACAGTTCCGTCTGAGACGCACAGCCGCCGGCCACCTTCCTGCGCGACGTGGGGGTCGTGGGTCACCATAACGATGGTCAGGCCGCTGCCGTTCAGCTCCCGTAACAGCGCCAGCAGTGCCGCACTGTTCTCGTTGTCCAGGTTTCCGGTCGGCTCGTCGCAGAACAGGACCTGCGGTCGCGGTGCCACCGCGCGGGCGATCGCGACCCGCTGTTTCTCGCCTCCTGACAGCGTCCGCGGATCGGCATGCGCCCGGTGCCCGAGCCCGACCTGTTCAATCATCGCCAGGGCCAGTTCGCGACGGCGTCGCCGGCCGTGGGGGCCGTAGAGCATGCCGATCTCGACGTTCTCGACGGCGGTGCGGCCAGCGAGCAGGTGGAACGCCTGGAAGACGAATCCGAAGAGTTGCCCGCGCACCGCGCCGCGCATACCCTCGGACAGGCGGCCGGTCTCCATACCGTTGATCAGGTACGACCCGCTGCTCGGGACGTCAAGCAGTCCGAGAACGTTGAGAAGTGTCGATTTCCCAGCGCCCGAAGGGCCTGTGATGGTTACGTACTCACCCGGCTCCAGGCGGAGCGACACGTGACGCAGGGCGTGCACCGGATGGCCGTCGTCATAGGTTCGGCCGACCTCGACCAGTTCGAGCACAGCTACCCGGCACCAACGACGACTGGTGTGCCGGGGATGACCGTGTCGGCCTGGTCAGGGGTGATCTGCACCCATCCACCGGCGACTCGCCCGGTCTTGACCGTCCGGTCCGCGGTGGCACCCGAGTCGAGCCGGACCGTGACGAAGGTGCTGCCGTCGGCCCGGGAGTAGACGGCGCTCACCGGCACGGCGAGGGCCGGTTCGGCCGCGGCGGCCAGGGTGATGGTGATCCGCACACCTCGTCCGACGGCGCCGACCATATCCTTGCCGATGAAGGTCAGGGTGACGGGATAGCCCGGCTGACCGTCGTCACCGTTGACCATCTCGGCGCCGACCGACGCGACGACCGTCTCCGCCTCGGATCCGCTCACATCGTCGAACACCTTTCCTTGCACACCCGGCCGCACCAGCTCGATCTGGTCCTTGCTCAGCGCCGCGCTCACGAACGGCAGCTGCCCGTCGAGGTCGACGATCACCTGCTGCGGGTCCTTGAGCACCGCACCAACCCCTACCCGGATAGCGGTGACGCGGCGGCCGGGCTGATCGAGGAGCACGACGTTGGCCCGGCTGAGTCCGGGACCGGCGGCGAGTTCAAGCTCCTCGAGCGCCGCTCGCGCCTGTTGCACCTTCGAGCCCAGCGCCGGGTCGGTGGACCCGCCGGCCCGATACGCCTGCTCAGCCTCGGCCATCGCCTGGCGTGCGGCCGGCAGTTGCTTGGCGGCCTCGGCGCTGCCGCGGGGAACCGGATAGCCGATCCGGCGGTGCAGGTCCGCCAGCGCCTGCTGCGTTGCCCGGTCGAAGGTGCCGTGCACCGGCGCCCGGAACCCCATGCGCCGCAGCGATTGCTGGACCTCGGTGACGTCCGGCCCACTGAGCCCGCCAACCAGGTCACGGTACAGCGGGAATGGCAGCGTCAAGGCGATCATCGGCTCGCCTGAACGCGCGATGAGCACGTCGCCCTCACGGACCGTCTGACCGATCTTCGCCTCTACCTTCGTCACAACGCTGGTCTCACCGAACGCCGCGGACGATGGCCGAAGCGGCACACTCGGGCCGTCCTTCACCTGGCCGCGCAGCACAAGCGACTCGGACAACAACCGGCGCTCGGCCGGCACGGTAATCAAGGAAGCTGGCGGTGCGGCCGCGTCGGCCGCCGCCTGTTGCGGAGAACGCAGCCCGGGACCGAGCACGATCGATGCCACGACGCCGCCGACCACTACGACGCCGCCGACGGCCAGCCAGATCGTCGCCCTGTTGCTGTGCTTCAGCACAGCGCTCCTCTCAGCCGGTCGCCAAGGCAGCGGCGTTGCGAGCCAGAGCCTCGATCTTCGGGTTGAGCTCGCCGAGCCGGTCCTGATATTTCTCCACGTACCTAAGCTGAAGCGCGCTCGCGGCGGCCACCATGTGCTTGATCCGCCCGGTCTCCTCACCGCACCGGAACCAGGCCACCGCCAACGCAGACTCCTCCGCCGTCGGCCTGTACTTCCTGGCCGGGATCGCCGGCCCGACCTGCACGGTGCCCGGCACCTGAGGCGGTGTCCACGTCACCTCCGGAACGGAATCCAGCACGCCGAATTTGACGCCGAACCGCTGCGGCTGTGGCTTCTTCAGGAACTCGGCGCGGTCGGCCACGGTGTAGCCCTTGGACTCCATGCATCGCAACGTCTTCTCCGGCAGATCCGCCGGTACGTTGTCGGTGACCTCGCGACGGTAGGCTAGGAGGTCGTTGACCAGACCGTTGTAGCTCTGTCTCGTCTCGCGCGCGTCGGTGCCGAGCTTCTCCTCGGCACTCTTCTTGCAGCGGTCGAGATTCAGGTCATAGTTGGGGTCGAAGCTCACGACACGGGGAGGCTCGCCCTGCGTGTCGTGCCCGAAGCCCAGCCGTCGCGCCTCGTCCTCGGTGACCGGACCGAAGTCCTGCGCCTTGATGGTCAATGACTGGTACGGATTGCTCGGCCGGTCAGGAATCGCCTGAAGGTTCTGCGGGTAGCCGGCGGCTTGCATGCAGGTGTCGCGCATCCGCTGCACTGCGTAGTCGATCAACCCGACCTTGTCGCCCAGCACGATGTCGAACGGCTGCTGCGCGTTCACGGGGATTGTGGCCGGCTTGTCGCCACCACAACCTCCGAGCCCGACGACGATGCCAGCCGCCACCCCGACGGCCAAGCACCGCATCTTCCACAATCCCATCGACCACTTCCTCGATCATGAGCGATAGCCGTGAGGCCGCGCGGTTGTTGGTGCTGTGCGGCCTCACGGCTGAGCCACTCAGAGGCCATTGGGTGGATCGAAGCTGCACCGGCTGTGGCCGTTGTTCACGTTGTAAACGGGCAAGTAGCTATCTGACTGCCACTGGAAGTTCGCATAGTTAAACCACACGCCATACCTGTCGACGTCCCAGAGCGTAACGGTGCAAATGGTGTCGCGGTTTCGGACGCTGTTGGCATTGTCCATCACGTAGTGGTTCGTACCGGTGAAACGATACGCTATGTGGCACAGCTGGCAGTTCTCCTGCTGCCAGTGATTCGCGCCGTTCCAGAAATGCTTGACATTGTTACTGTTGTTCGCATTCTCACGAAAGCAGATCTCACCGTTTACGCAGTTCAGGGTTCCGTCGCCGTCGTCGGCGCTCGCTGGGGCAGCCACAGCCATGGCCGCAGCCAGAGGCAGGACGAGGACGACCATTCGACCAAGCTTCGACATACGCATCCAATCGTCAGTGGCGAATAGTTCACGTGCCGTCACAGTCTGCCAAACGAATCTTCCGACCGGAGACCCGTTTCCCGTGATGTGGATCACACATTTCTTCCAATTGGAGCGACTATCGATCGATTACACTCCATCACTGCCACCTAGTTGACGAAGATGATCAACAATGTGTTCTGCATGCAGAATTCAGCCGTGGCAAATGTTAGGACGGGGACTGCATGGACGCGATGGTATTGAAAGCCCAACGCTGGGTGAACGCCACGTACGGATCGGTGGCCGGATACAACCGTTGCGCCGAGGACGGCTCGACCGGCTGGGGAACCATGTTCGCGCTGACCAGAGCGCTCCAGATCGAGCTGGGCATCACGTCCCTATCAGACAATTTCGGCCCTACCACGCTTGCACGGCTGACCGCGCACGGCAATGTCGGAGCCAACTCGCCGAACATGAACATCCGCACCATCGCCGAGGCGGGGCTCTACTGCAAAGGTTATGACGGCGGCAACATCGACGGCGCGTTCAGTAGCAGCCGCACGGTCGCCGGGCTCGGGACCATGCAGGACCACATGGGGCTTTTTCCGGAGTGGACCATCTCACCGAAGGTCTTCAAGGCGCTGCTGACGATGGACGCCTACGTGCTGCTGCCCGGCGGCAACCAGTACCGCCGGCAGGTACAACAGTGGCTCAACCGTAGTTTCAGCCACCGCCGCGACTTCTACCTCAACTCGTGCGACGGTCTGGCGTCCCGTAGCGCCCACGCGAACCTCATCCTGGCGATCCAGTACACCCTGGGATTCACCGACGACAGCGCCAACGGCAACGTCGGTCCGGCCACGAAGGCGGGGCTGCAAGCGTCGGCCTATGTCCACGAGGGGTCGGTCGACAGCGGGCCGACGGGCTGGGTGCGCCTGTTCAAGGCCGGGCTGATCTTCAACGACTTCGACGGGCACTGGGATGACGCCGACCCGCAGTTCGACTCCCGACTCGCCGACAAGGCTAGGCTGTTCCAGGAATACACGGTTCTGCCGAAGACTGGGGACGCGAACTTCGACACCTGGATGTCCCTGCTCGTCTCCACGGGCAACCCAAATCGCGTTGGCCGGGCCATGGACTGCGCCCGCCCGCTCAACGCGGCGAAGATCGCCACGCTGAAAGCCAACGGTTACGAGTACGTCGGGCGGTACCTCAGCGGCGGCACCATCAAGGTGCTGACCAGCTCGGAGATCGCCATGATCAACGACAACGGCTTGGCCTTCTTCCCGCTGTATCAGGAGTTCGGCGACAGCGCCGCGCACTTCAACTACACCCAAGGCCGGACCGACGCGACCGCGGCCGTGGCCAAAGCGCACGAGCTGGGGATCCCGTTCGGGACGGTCATCTACTTCTCAGTCGACTACGACGCGCTTGACTCCGATATCAACACGTATGTCATCCAGCACTTCAAGGGCATCGCGGACGTGGTTCGCGATGACGGGAACAAGTACGCGATCGGCGTGTACGGGACCCGCAACGTCTGCAGCCGCCTCGCGAAGGCCGGCCTGACCACCCGAAGCTTTGTCAGCGGGATGTCGACCGGCTATAGCGGGAACATGGGCTACAGCCTCCCGGCGAACTGGGCGTTCGACCAGGTGGCGAACTTGACGCTGGGCGGGACGGTGGAAAGCCCCAACGTCCCCGGCTCCATCGAGATCGACAAGAACATCGCTTCCGGCCGGGACGTCGGCGTCACGAGCGTGACCAGGCCGAGGGACTACAACGACGCGTTCTACACGTACATGGTCTGGGTCGAGACACGTGCGCAGCAGTGGTGGGACCAGGGAAACCACGACCGTTCGCCGGTGGAACTGGCGGCCCAATACCTGCGCCACCGCAACGGCAAATTCAACTTCCCCGGCTCGGACACGGTCTTCGGCTCCATCGATGAGGACTTCATCACGTTCGTGAAGAACTACCCGGCCCGCCCGGACATGGCGCCGCTGCGCGACCCGAAGCTGTTCCGGGATCAGGACATCCCACACTTCGGCGCGTCGTTCGGCGCGGTCCTGAACAACACGCTGCACAGCGACTACACCAAGGTCAGCCTTCAGGACTTCGGCGGCTGGGCGGGTGACCTCGTCAGTGCAGTGCTCGACTTCTGCAAGACCGGCCGGCCCGCTTCAGAGGCATACACCTGGGGGCTGAACTACATCGCCTCAGACGCCGACGTGGGGTACTTCAACATCGACGACTTCCTGGCCGACGTCGATGCGTTTGTGTTCGGCTGGCTGCACAACGACGGCGACCAGCGGAAGCTGTCGCAGTTCTTCCGCGACTACTACTCGACCCCGATCGCCTCGCCCGGACGGTTTTGGGCCTTCTTCTACTACCGCTTCCTGTACTCGGAGGAGACGCTGCGCGCGGCGGCCAGATCGGCACTGTTCCAGCTCTCGGACCTGATGTACACCGGGGTCGTCGGGACCTTCTGGCTCTTGGAGGGCGGCACAGGCTACACCAGTTTGTACACGGTGCCGGATGAGATCAGGGAAGGCATCGCGCGAGCGTTCGCCGATGTCGTCCTCGAACACGTCCACTGAGTCAGGAGCAGACAGATGAGCGAGAACAGCCAAGGCTCCGCAACGGTGGGGCGGCGTCAGGTACTGGCCGCCGGCGGACTGATCCTCGGCGTCGGCTCCATGCAGGTGCTGCTTCCATCCGCACCGGCGTGGGCGCAGGCTCCCGCACCGGGCGTCACACTGGAGCCCTTCACCGATGACGCCGTCATCGTCCTGTCAGGCGACTCGACGGCCGTCGGCGCGTGCCCGCGCCAGCTCGCCTTGCGAATCGTCAACCCGGAGGTCGAGCTTCCCGCACAGACGAAGATCGAGGTGGTGTTCGACGGACGGCTGTACGCCCCTCGACGAGCGGCGCTGCTCAGCAGCGGGAAGCGCACAGTCAAGACCACGACGACCTTCACGTCCCCTGACGAGACAGGCACGGTGGTGTGCACCGTGACCCTCGACGAGGCCCTGCAGGGGCTGCGGGCGGGCGAGGACCCGGTCGTGCTGTCGGTCGCCACCGCCAACACGGCGCTGTATCCCCATGACCTCGTCCGGAACGCCAAGGACAGCAAGGTCACAGTCGCGGCCACCAGGCGTTCCGCGAAAGTGGAGCGAGGGCTGCGGGCCGGCGATGTCCCCAGGGCTGCGACACCGCGGCTGCCGTGGGGCGTCGAGCTTAGCGGCGGTTGGGGCCGGCACCGCCCGGCGTCGGGTGCGCAGTTCGCCTACTACTACCCGACCCAGCTCAGGATCCTTGCCATCGGACCCGGCGACGGACCGGACGCCACCACGTTCAACGTGTCGCTCGACCCGTATCTGGTCAAGGAGGTCACCGTCACCGCGATGCTGCTCAACGGCAAGCGGACCCCAGGCAAGGTCAATCTCGCCGGGACGACACGGAACACGTCGCTGTACCAAACAGAGTGGCGGCTTCCGGTCAAGCTCAAGGCCGGCGACGTGGTCGAGATCGCGCTAAAGACCACGCTGCTCAGTCCGCCGACCAACCTGATCACCGTCAAACATCCGGTGGTGACCGTCAACGGGACGCTCGACCCCGCCCAGCGTCAGACCGGCCGGCACACCCTCACCCGGCTCGACTCGCTCTGGGGGCCGGAGTCAGGCTGATTCAGCGCGGAGCGTTGCCACCACGCCGGTGGCAACGCTCCGCCACCGGTGGCCGTGTGCGGATCGCTACAGGCTGAGGGCGAAGATGCCCGCCAAGATCACCAGCACGACCACGACCACGATCAGGCCCGTGAAGGAGGCCACCGTGCCGGCGACCAGAGCCGAGCCGATCCGCCGGGAGATGAGCTTCAGCGCACCCAGCGAGACCACCAGGCCCGCGACGAGGAGCGGAAGGCCGACGGCCAGGAGCACCAGTGTGAGTCCCCAGCCGAAGCCGGAGCAGCCGAAGTCGCGCGGGCCATCGCAGATGTACGGCGAAGTGGACGGCGGTTCCCCCGGACCGAGCGCGACCGCCACCAGGAGCAGCGCCGTCAGCCCGGCGGCATACCAGCCGGCCATGACTCTCCGGCTCCTCCGATGACGCTCTCGTAGATCCACAATCGTAATTTTCGCACAATGGTGGTTCTTCGAAGGTGGTGGGGGGTCTGAGGGTCTATGTGTTGTGCTCGGGGCGGGCGGCGCGCCGGAACTGCAGGGCCACGACGATCTCGGCCGTGCCGAGGATCAGCGACGTGATGCCGGTCAGCAGGAT
>NZ_JBFAZX010000071.1:0-8975 GCF_040689395.1 Dactylosporangium sp. NPDC051484
CCCCGATCAACTACGAAAACAACATCCGAACAGCACCAGCTACGCTGGCGCCAGCCGCATAAACCCCGTGTCCAAGATCAGGGGTCAAGCCCCGGTGTCGTGCTTGAGGAGTTGGTGCGACGAGCGTGCAGCGACGGCCCTACGCATGTGGTCGCTCCGCTTCGACCGACGTGGAAGCACCGCTACCCGATGGTGTCGATGGCCGAGTACGCCGGATGGAGTCGCGGACGGACTCTCGATCGATCCGTGGATCCGCACCCACCAGCGCATGGGGGCCCGGGTGCTCTGTCCAGCCCCGCGGTCGATGGTGATCGAAGGAACCGTCGCTGAATGGGAGAGCTGGGCGGACATGGTGTTTCCCGTCACCGGGGAATATGTAGTCCCCGCAGCGCTCAATCTCGTGCTGATTGACCGGGAACGGGACCGCGGCGTATACGTCGAGGAAAACCTGTGGGTTCAGCACAGATGAACCCGGCGTCAAACCCGTAATGGGACGACCTGCGCCGGTTAGCCAACGAGTGCTGACCGCGCACATCTGCCGCAGGTGTTGAGCGGCGGCGCGACCGGGCCCATCACAAGGAGTGACGGGTCAAGGCAACGCCAAGGTTTCCGGTTCTGCCGGTGAGCGAATGCTCGTATCGGACGCGCATCGCAAGCGATAGTCGAGGAAGAGGATGGATCCACGAGCGCGCTGCCGAGAACATGCGCCCGGGCCGGCCCGCACAGCGTCGTCACGGCCAGTACGGCTGGGCCTGTTCCGCCGCGCGGGCGATGGCACTTCCGTCGAGTGTGGTGGCGATGGTGCCGATGCCCATGCTCGGCCACTCGATGACGAACTCGAAGGGTTCCGGCGGCGGGAGTGGCCAAAGCCAGAGCTGCTGGTCGCCCTGGTAGCTCCGGTCGGAGCTGCTGGATCCGCCGCCTGTCTCGATGAGCATGGGAGGGTCCGGCCGGTCGGTGGGGTGCTCCCGGCCTCGGAAGGCGTTGGCGATCGTCGTGGCCGTTGAACCGTCAGGAAAGCGGACACCGAACGCAAGGGCAGCGTCGGTCGGTGTGGCGTATGGATGTTGCCCGGTAAGGCTTCCGAGGAGGCGCTCCCATGCGGACTGCTCCAGCGGGCCTCGCCGGGCGGCGATGTGCAGGGCGAAGGTGCAGCCCTCCCGGAAGGCGACGAAATGCTGCAGCGCGACGACAGCATGGGCCGCCCTGGCGACGAACTGCTGGATGGGTGCAGGGTGGCCCACGATGCCACTGGGCGGCCCGACCAGGCAGCGTCATTCATCTCCCCACGGTCTACAAGATCCGCTCTTGTCGAGGCGTTGAGGACGGAACCGGCTGACGGCAGGTCATTACTGGCGCTGGGCCTCGAAGTGGTGCTTCATCGATGGCTGGTCTTCGCGGGAGGCTACGAGTGCGCGTCCAGGTAGTACTCCCAGCCAGGGCCGACCTCTCCTGGGTTCGGTCGGGTGCGGCGGCCGTGTGCCGCTCGCGGCGGGTGCGGTAGACCTCGGTCTCCAGCGTGTCGAAGCGGTGCTGCCAGCCGGACGGTTGCGTCAGCCGCTCAAGCCATCCGGCCAGCTCGTCGAGCGGTGCGGTGACCAGCGTGTAGGCGCGGCGGCGCCCGCGGCGGTGTCGCGCACCAGACCGACTTCGCGCGGCACCAGCAGATGGCGGCTGACGGCGGGCCGGGTGATCGCGAAGCGGTCGGCGATCTGGCCGGCGGAGCGCGGCTCGTCGCGCAGCATCAGCAGGATCTCCCGCCGCATCGGATCGGCGATCGCGCCTGCCACCGCTTCCCGCAACGCCCGTCGCCCGACACTGTGCTGGCCAAGGACGTATACGCTCAGCGTATACGCTCAGCGTATGGTGCCTAGTGTGAACGTCCCCCTGACGCTGCTGGGTCTTCTTGAGCGTGAGCCCAGTCACGGCTACGAGCTCAAGCGCGACTACGACCGCCTCTTCGGCCGTGACAAGCCGCTGTCATTCGGCCAGGTCTACGCGACCCTCGGCCGGCTGGCCCGCGACGGCAAGGTGGTGATCACCGAGGAGCCCGGCGACGGCCCGGACCGCAAGCGGTACGTCATCACCGACGCCGGCGCGACGGACGTCGACAGTTGGCTGACCCAGCCGGTCGAGCCGGAGCCCCACCAGCAGACCGTGCTGTTCGCCAAGGTCGCCCTCTCGCTGCTGCTCGGCCGGCCCGCCGACCAGTACCTCGACACCCAGCGCTTCGCCCACCTCAAGCGGATGCAACACCTCACCGAGGCCAAGCGCAACAGCGGCCTGGTCGACGTGATCCTCGCCGACCACGCCCTGTTCCACCTGCAGGCCGACCTGCAGTGGATCGAGGTCACCGTCGCCCGGCTCGACGCGCTGGCAAAGGAGATCGGGCGATGACGGCGCACGTCATCGAGGCCCGCGACGTCAATCTGTCGTTCGGGCCGACCCCGGCCCTGCGCGGGGCCACCGTGTCGGCCGCTCCCGGGGAGATCCTGGCGGTCATGGGGCCGAGCGGCTCGGGCAAGTCGACCCTGCTGTTCTGCCTCGCCGGCATCCTGGTGCCCGACTCCGGCGAGATCCGGTTCGACGGCGCGCGGGTCGACACGCTGGACGAGACCCGCCGCAGCGCGCTGCGGCGGGACCAGTTTGGCTTCGTGTTCCAGTTCGGCCAGTTGGTCCCGGAGCTCACCGCCGAGGAGAACGTGGCGCTGCCGCTGTTGCTGGCCGGGCTGCGCCGGAACAAGGCGATCGAACAGGTGCGGCCCTGGTTCGAACGGCTCGGCCTGGACGGTCTGGAGGGCCGGCGCTCGGGCGAGCTGTCCGGTGGGCAGGCGCAGCGGGTCGCCCTCGCCCGCGGCATGGTCGCGAAGCCACAGGTGCTGTTCGCGGACGAGCCCACTGGCTCGCTCGACTCGCTCACCGGCGAGCAGGTCATGTCGCTGCTGGTGGACGCCGCGCGCGAGCAGGGTACGACGGTCGTCATCGTCACCCACGAGGCGCGCGTGGCCGCGTACGCCGACCGTCAGGTCGTCGTCCGCGACGGCAACGTGCACACGCCCGCCACCGAGCCGGTGGTCGCATGATCCGCTTCGGGCTCCGCCTCGCGCTCGCGGGCGGCCGCGAGGCCGCGGCGCGACTGATCATCATCGCGGCGGCCGTCGCGCTCGGTGCCGGCATGCTGCTCGCCGCCGTCTCGGGCATCCACGCGGTCGACGCGCAGAACGCCCGTTACACCCATATGAACGCGACGACCGGACCGTCTGGCGCCGACCCGGTCTGGTGGCGCACCGAGCTCGACGGCTTCGCGGGCGAGGACATCTACCGCGTCGACGTCGCGGTCACCACCGCCAACCCGCCGGTCGTGCCCGGCCTTGCCCGGCTGCCCGGTCCAGGCGAGTTCTACGCCTCGCCGGCCCTGGACCGGCTGCTGCGCAGTGTGCCGCACGAGCAGCTCAAGGACCGCTACCCGGGCCGCGAGGCCGGCGTCATCGGCGCGGCTGGCCTGCCGTCGCCGGACACGCTGATGGTGTTCGTCGGCGGCACCGCCGACGAGGTGTCCAAACTGCCCGACGCCCATCAGGTGAACGAGCTGATGACGAGCACGCCGAAACACTGCGACGGCACCTGCGTCTCGGGCATCCCGGCCGCCGGGCTCGACCTGGTTCTCGGCGTCGTAGCCGGTGCGTTGATCTTTCCTGTGCTGATGTTCATCGGTACTGCCACCCGCCTGTCCGCGTTGCGCCGCGAACAGCGCTTCGCCGCCATGCGGCTGGTCGGCGCGACGCCCCGGCAGATCTCGATCATTTCGGCGACCGAGTCGACGGCGTCGGCGTTGATCGGCACGGTGTGCGGGTTCGCCCTCTTCTATGCCGCGCGGCCGGCGCTCGCCCAGATCCCGTTCACCATGGCCCGTTTCTACCCCTCCGACCTCGCGGTGAACGCCGTCGAGATCGCAGCGGTCGCACTCGGAGTACCGCTGGCCGCCGCCATCGTCGCCCGACTCGCCCTGCGCCGCGTGCAGATCTCGCCGCTCGGCACGAGCCGCCGGGTGACGCCTCGGCCGCCGCGCGCCTACCGGCTCGTCCCGATGCTGGTCGGCCTGGCCTGGCTCGGCCACCTGGTGCTGCAGCCCGCGAGCGTCCCGCACACCTCCGTCGGGCAGGTCGCGGTGTTCCTGCCCGGCTTCCTCGTGGTCATGGCCGGGCTGGTGATCGCCGGTCCGTGGCTGACCATGGTCGGCGCCCGCGCGCTCGCCCGGCGGACCAGCCGGCTGGCAACCCTCATCGCCGCGCGCCGGCTCGCCGACAATCCGAAGGCGGGCTTCCGCGCGGTCAGCGGCCTCATCCTCGCGCTCTTCGTCACCACCGTGGCCGTCGGCGTGATGGGCACGATCAACGCCGAGCGCGGTGTGTCGGCCAACCCCGATGCGGGGCGCAACCTGATCCAGCAATTCAACGAGCACACAGGTGGTGCGCTGCCGCCCGCCGATCTCCGCATTCCGTCCGGGCTCACCGCCGTTGCGGGGGTCAGCGGCGTCATCGTCACCCGCCAGCCGCCCGAGGGCAGCTTCGATCCGAACAGCCCCCTTCCGCCCCAGCTCGCGTTGTGCTCCGAGATCGCCGCCTCGCCGAGCTTCGGGCACTGCGCACCCGGGGCGCGCGTGGCGTGGGTCTGGAATGACCTGCTGTTGGACGGCCGGTCGTGGGCGCCTCCGCTGACCGAATGGCCGGCCGCCGACGCTGATCCCGCCGCGCTGGAGCGGATGTCCGTCGCGTCGATCGTCGTGGGCACCGACGGCTCCCGCGCCGCGGTCGAGGGCTCGCGAACGTTGCTGGCCAACGCGATACCGCAGCGGTCCACGCCGTACACCCAGGCTGAGGACGCGGGGTACAAGAACAGGCTAACCCAGCAGTGGCAGCAACTCGCCGACGTCGTCATCCTGGCCAGTCTCGTCATCGCCGGCTGCAGCCTCACGGTGAGCGTCGCCGGCGGGCTCAACGACCGCAAACGCCCGTTCAGCATCCTGCGCCTCACCGGCGTGCCGCTCGCCGCACTGCGCCAGGTCGTCGCCCTGGAAAGCGCCGCGCCGCTACTCGCCGCGGCCGTGGTGGCCATCGCGACCGGCCTGGCGGGCGCCCAGCTGTTCCTCAGGGCGCAGATGCATTACACGCTGCACCCTCCGGGCATCGGGTACTGCCTGCTCGTCGTGTCCGGGCTCGCCGCATCACTGGGCATCATCGCCTCCACGCTGCCGGTGCTGCGCCGGATCACCGGCCCCGAGACCGCCCGCAACGAGTGACCGTTGCGGATTCCCCGCCACCGTGTGCTCGACAACATGTTCTTCGACCGGCTCTGCCATCTGGACCGCCGCGACGTTCGCACGGACCTCGATGCGGACGGCAGCCGACCCTGCGGGCCGGCTGCCGTCCGCGTCGAGGTGGTCCGCCATCAGCACGACCGACGCAGGTGGCGCATCGTAAGCAAGGTTGTGGCGGGCGGCCAGGGTGGCGGTGCTCGAAGGCGATGACGGCCCTGGCGCAACGGGAACCCGGGCCCGATCGCCTTACGATTTTTAGCTTGCCGTCCGATCGCGAGTTGATCGATGAAGGCAGACGGCTGCGGCTGCTGGCGGATCGGGAAAGTTCAGCGAAGCCGCCTGCCGAGTGACGTCCGCTCATGCCACCGTCAGTGCGCGGCTTGTGGTGCATCGCCACGAGGCGTGCCATCGCGGAGCGTGGTTGGTGCGGGGCCGGTCAAGCGTCCCGCCGCGGCGGCGCAGCCAGCACCGTCAACAGGGATCTCGTTTGGTTGTTCGAGGCTGAGCCGACCTACCTGGACGCAGATGACGAACGTCCGGCCGAGGGCCGGTACGGCTGGCGTTATCCGTGGCCGTACGCATCGGTGACCTTCCGGGCGGTCCGGGCCGGATACGAGATTGAGTTGGACATCGAGCCAAGCTACGAACAGGTCCGGTTGCGACTGCGGGCCGCAGCAGGCGGTCCTGACCTCGTGCATCTCGATCTCGCGGGTGTCCGTACCGTCGGGATCGACCGGACCCACGGTCATCAGCTGCTGCGGGTCGACTTCCCCGACGATGCGCCGGCCGCCACGCTATGGCTGCACATGAAGCCCGACGTCGTCCTGCAGTGGTCGTACGACCCCACGAGCTGACCCGACCACGCACGGACATCGGCAGTCCGGGCGCCCGTCGGCGCCGAACGCAGGTTACGAAGCGTGACAGCTTCGGGCAGCCTGGTGCGCTCGGTCGGCGGTAGATGCGTGCACCAAGATCGCGGATCGAGGATTTGTTTGGTCGCGGGCGGTGGTGGCGTTCCGTTATACCTTCGCAGCCGATATATTGGTCCGCGTGGAAACCCCACTGCGTGAACCCACATTCCTGATCCTCACCGCCCTCGCTGGCGAGCCGATGCACGGCTACGGCCTGATCGCCGAGGTGGCCCGGTTGTCCGGCGGCCGCATCTCGCTGCGGCCCGGCACGCTGTACGGCGCGCTGGACCGGCTGGTCGACGCGGGCCTGGTGGGCGTCGATCACGAGGAGATCGTCGAAGGCCGGCTACGCCGCTACTACCGGCTCACCGAGCCGGGCGGCGAGCTGCTGGCCGGCGAGACGGAACGCATGCGCCGCAACGTCAAGGCGGCAACCGCCCGGCTGCGCGCCGCCAAGGTCGCGCCCCGCCCGAGCCGGAGATTCGCATGAGCCTGCCGCAAAGCCAGCCGGACCGCCCGGAAGGGCATCACCAAGGACGTCCTGCGATGACCGATCTCGAACGGCGCTATGCGCGCTGGACGGCGCTGTTCTATCCGGCCGAGTATCAGCGGACGCGTGGCTCGGAGCTGGTGGACACCTACCTGTCCCTGGCCGCGCCCAACCGTAGGAGACCCTCGCGGGCCGACATCGCGGACCTCGCGGCCGGTGGGCTGCGCCAGCACCTACGGACCGCACTCGGCCTCGGCCCCGGCTTCCGGCTCGCCGGCCTGCTCGCACTGACGACCACGAGCGCGTTCGCGAGCGGGTGGGCGATCTTCGAGGCGCTGGCACCCATAGTGTTCCGGTCTAGGCATACCGGGCCTTTCATGTCCCTCGGGGTAGCGGCGTGGGCGGTCTGGTTGCTGACGGCCGTCGTGTACGTCGTCGCTCCCGGCCTGTGGTTTCGTCGCCTGGCGGTCCTCGCCGTGCTGGTCACCGCCGGTGTCGTGCCGGCCGCGATGCTGACCGGAATACCCCGCCCACCGCTGATCGTGCTGCTGCCCCAGCTCGTCCTCGGTATCGTCGCGGTGGGCGCCGCCACACGGCACCGCCGGTGGGTTCGGCTGACGCCGCTCGCCGCCGCAGCATTGACCATGCCGGTCACCGTTGCCGCGGAACTGCGCCTGAACTTCTACGGCGACTACTATCTGCCCGCCGCTACGGCATTGCCAGCCGCAGGGGCGACGCTGCTGATCGGCGTGACGCTGCTCGCGCTCGGCCTGGCCGCCCGGCACGACTACCGCGGTGTCTGGGCGCTGCTGATCCTGCTTACGCCGATCGGCATGTTCGCACTGAACCCGCTCGGTGCGATGCTCGAAGGCACCGGCCCCGGCCGGCCCCAGGTCCCGATGTGGTCGTCCATGGCCGCCGTTGCGATCCTGGTTGCCGTAGTGGGATCGGCGCTGCTGGTGCTGGCCCTCGCTGCAAGAGGTCGACGCTCGGCAGGTGGCCGGTCGCTGCCCGCCGAGGCGGTCCATTGCCCAACCTGCGGCGCCCCGTCAAATTCCACGTAGTCCACGACACCTGAACCGGACGGTGGTCGGAGGCTGGTGCGACCTCGGACCACGCGCGACTCGCGGCATGACCGGATGTTGCTGGTTGGGTTCGATCAGTCCGACTTGAAGGTCCACGCAGTGGGCGCTGTGTCGCGGGTGCGGGCGAATGCCTACCGCACGGTGGTGTCGACCAGCGTTGTTAAGGCGTGGAGCTCGGCTTGGGCTGCGTCGATCACCGTCGCGGTGGGCCGGTGCATCTCGCCGGTGTAGCGCTGTGCGATCGCGGTAAGTGCGGGGATGGGCGTAGTCGTGCGGTCGATGCCGTCGACAGTCTCGAGGGGCCGACGCCGTTGGCCAGCAGCCACAGGTAGTCGCCGAGGTCCCTGGCAATCACGTGCAACTCGCCCTCGGAGCCCAGGAACACGATGGGCTGGGTCTCGATCTGGGCGTCAGCAACGCGGATCCAGCAGGCAGCCAAACCACCAGACCCATCTTGTCCGAAGACTCGGAACGGCGCCGTGCCCGCGGTCGGGTTGCCGGTCCAGGATCGCCACCACTCAAGCGTCTCGACGGACCACACGAACTCGTCGTACGGCTGGAAGTCGCGACCGTCATGGTCGTCGAAGAAGCCTTCAATGTGGGCTGCGGCCAGCGCGGCTGGCAACGTACGGTCCTCGCCTTGCACCAACGAAGTCTATGAGGTCGGCGACTACGCCGGCGCAGCGACGCATCCTGCGCACGTGATCAAGCGGGTCCGTTGGTCGGCCTCGAGGCGGGCTTTGACAGACTGCCCGCATGCCGTATGAGCGTGGCCGACGATCCCGGCAGACTTCCACCTTCATGCTCGATCCCGATGTGCGTGCCTTCGATGAAGTGCTCGCTACGAGCATCGACGGCATCGCCTGCTGGACCGCGGAATCCGGCGAGGGCGAGGGGTCACTGACGATCCACTGGTCGCTCGGCGAAGCGCTTGCAACCAGCGGCATCCAGGCTTCCTGCGGCTCGAGGGCGAGGCGGCAGTGGCCGGCCTGCGGATCCAGCCTCGGCCGTTCAGAGTGGAATTGGTTCATTGAGGGCGATGAGGGAAAGGTGCGCCTGAACTGCAAGGATGTGAGTGTCTAGTGTCTCGTGATCCTGCTGTCGTTACTTCGAGTTGTTGTCGACGAGTTGCTTGATGCTGGTCTGGACCCAGCGGACCTTGGCGAGGATCT
>NZ_JBFAZX010000072.1:0-8928 GCF_040689395.1 Dactylosporangium sp. NPDC051484
GAGGTCGACGACCACGTGTTCGCCGCCGAGGGCAGCGAGAACTCGCACCAGGCGAACTTCTCCGAGCTCAACGCCCTGCAGCAGCGCTTCGACACCGCGTTCGCGCAGGGCACCCAGTTCCACGGCGGCACCGGCGGTGCTGGCGGGCTCGGCATCGCCTCCAACTAAACCCCACAGCGACTTCGACGGCCGGTCACCCGTAGCGGGTGACCGGCCTTGGCTGTTCGACCTTTCGCCGTTCGGCCTCGAGTGCTCGGCACCATGTTCCTGGCCCGTGTTCTTGGCACCGCGGACCCGGCAGGGCCGGGGCCGCCCTTCAGGCAGGCCCGGCCCGTTGTCTCACGGGAGGAACGGCCGCGCGTTGCACGGACCGGAGTCATCTACCTCCGTCGCGTCATGCGGAAGGGCGAACGCGGCCGGAACCACCGCGGCGGCCGCGCGGTTCGGGAGATCGTGTCCAGTCATGTGCCGACAACGGCGGTTGTTGCCGCGTGCCTGGCCTGCCGCTCTCGTCGTTGCCGCCGGGCTGGTCGAACATCGGGCGATCACGCCGCGTGAGCGCCGGGCAGCCGAACGGGCGACCGGAACCACGACCGCGGCGCCGCCCGGGTCCGGCTCGACGCCGGGGCGCTCCGAGCGCGCCACCACGGGCGTCGACCGGCACGCATGGTAAGCACGAAATCACCGTCTGGTTCACGTTCGACGACGGCCTCGTCAACGGCGTCAAGGGGGCGGCTCGCACTGCGGGCGCGCCGAACCGAAGGCAGTGACCTCGTCGCGGTGCCGCATGACGGTGGACTCGCGGTGCGTCTCCGGCGCACTGTGAGCATTACGGTGCGGAGAGTTGCGCGCGGGCCAGCCGGGTTTCTCAATCCGGGGCGCGCGGAGTTCGGCTACGGCGCGAGTGTTCTCGTCCGACCGACGAACTTCCAAGGGCGCCAATGTCACGCAAAAAGGGTTCTCGATCAGTGACAGCCAGTTCAAGCTCCAGGTCGATGGCATGGCCGGTCGGCCGAGTTGCGTGATTGTCGGCACCGGCTCGCCTACCATTTTTGTAGCGCTGGCATCGCGTTCCGTCGCCGGCGAGAGATGGCACCAGATCGCGTGTTCGCGCGGTAACGCGCTGCTCACGGTGGCCGTCGACGGGGTCAAGCCGGGACGGACCGCGATTCCTTCGTCACCGTCGAATTGGTGATGTATACGTCACGCAAATTGCACGACTTTCGGAACAAAACGGACAACAATCAATCACCCACTTGAACCTGGGAACCCGCCCCGCTTAACGTGAATTCCCGTCGGCTGGATGTCCGCGCCCGCCACGGGCGCGCCAGGCGGCACCGCCGAGTCGATATCCGAGCCGGGGACCCACGCGTCAACCCGGGGTGAATCCGCGAACTTGTGCGCGGTAGGGCGACCTTCCCGCCCGAACCCGTCAGCTAACCCGGTAGGCGGCCATGGAAGAAGGAGTAACTCCTCGGTGGAGACCCATCTGAGGTGGACGAGGCGGCCCCACCGTCTGGCACGGCTCCTCGTCGCCATCCTCGGCGGTCTGTCGCTCGCCGTCGGTATCACGGGGCTCGCGCATGCGGAGCCGACCCCGGGCGAGATCGAGAAACAGATCGACGACAAGTGGAACCAGATCGAGCCGGTGGTCGAGCAGCACAACCAGCTCAAGATCGAGCTCGCCACCAACAAGACCAAGCAGAGCAAACTCGAGGCCCAGATCGCGCCGCTGCGCCAGCAGGTCGACGCCGCCTTCGACAAGGTGAGCGCGTTCGCCGTGATGCAGTACAAGACCGGGCGCGTCTCCAAGCTCGACGCGATGCTCACGACCGGCTCGCCCGACACGTTCATCAACCAGCTGACGATGCTCAACATGCTGGCCAAGGACGAGCAGGCGCGGATCAAGGACGTAGTCACGGCCAAGCGGCAGTATGACGCGCAGAAAACGCCGCTCGACGAGCTGGTCGCCAAACAGGCCGAGCAGGAGGCCGCGCTGGCGCAGCAGGAGCAGCAGATCAACGCCGACATCAAAAACCTCAACGACATGCGCACCAAGGCATACGGGACGTCCGGCACGACCGGAAACCTGCGGCCGGTCGCCTGCCCGTTCGAGTACACCGGCGGCCCGGGCGCGAAGGCGGCCCAGGTGGCGTGCGCGCAGATCGGCAAGAGGTATGTGTGGGCGACCGAGGGGCCGAACACGTTCGACTGCTCCGGCCTGACGTTGTACGCCTGGAAGCAGGCCGGCTACACGCTGCGGCACTACACCAACTGGCAGTACCAGGACACCAAGCGCGTGTCGCGGAGCGATCTGCAGGCCGGTGACCTGGTCTTCTTCTTCAGCGACCTGCACCACGTCGGCATGTACGTCGGCGGCGGCTGGATGGTCCACGCACCGAACCCCAGCGCACCCGTGCAGATGAAGAAGATCGATATGGCACCGATATCCGGCTACGGCCGGGTGGCATGAGGGGGGCGGGCCGCGAGCCCGCCCTTTTCACATGGTGGGCCAGGTCCGCCAGTTCTGCCACGAGCGGCTCGGAGTGGGACCGCGCTGCCCCTGGTAGCGCGAGCCGTAGACCGTCGAGCCGTATGGGTGCTCGGACGGCGACGAGAGCCGGAAGATGCACAGCTGGCCGATCTTCATCCCCGGCCAGAGCCGGATCGGCAGGTTGGCCACGTTGGACAGCTCCAGCGTCACGTGGCCGGAGAAGCCGGGGTCGATGAAGCCCGCCGTCGAGTGTGTCAGCAGCCCCAGCCGCCCGAGGCTGGACTTGCCCTCCAGCCGCCCGGCGAGCTGGTCCCCGAGCGTGATCACCTCGAGCGTGGAGGCCAGCACGAACTCGCCGGGGTGCAGCACGAACGGCTCGCCGTCGCCGACCTCGACCATGGACGTGAGGTCGTCCTGCTGGATCGCAGGGTCGATGTGCGTATACAGGTGGTTGTTGAACACTCGGAACCACCGGTCGAGCCGTACGTCGATGCTGGACGGCTGCACCAGCGCTTGATCGAACGGCTCGAGACACAACTGGCCGCCCTCGAGCTCCTTGCACAGGTCACGGTCGGATAGCAACACCCTCTGAGGTTACGGTGTTGCCTCATCCGCCGCCGCGGCGGTCGCTTCGAGGACCGCCCCCATGATTCTCGTCACCAGCTCGATCTCCTCCGGCGCGAACCGGCCGAAGGCCGCCCGTAGGTGCACGCCGAGCGGGGCGAAGAACGCCGCCGCAAGCTCCTGGGCCGGCGGCTGGATGTCCAGGTTGATCCGGCGCCGGTCGGCGGTGTCGGGCCGCCGCTCGACGTGTCCGGCGCGCTCGAGGCGAGCCAGCAGTGCGGTGGTCGCCGCCGGGCTGAGCGAGAGCCGCCGCGCGAGCTCACCGGCGGTCAGCGGCTCCCCGTCCTGCGCCGCCCGCCAGATGTGCGCGACCGCGTTCATGTCGGTGCGATGCAACCCGTGAGCCCGCGTGAACACGTCGACGAACCGGTCGGCCTCCACATTGAAGCGCCGCAGAAGGTCGATCAACTCGTCGGCCGACGTCACCGCTTCAGTTTGCCTCGTTCGGGCAATTCGCCGACAATCGAACACACGTACGAGTACATTGGGCACATGGCATCGTGGGCTGATTTCGCCGCGGCCGAGCCCGAGCTGGCGACGGCCATCCGCACCCTGGTCTGCCAATACGGCCCAGGCCTCGGCTACCTGGCCACCGTCCGCCCCGACGGCGGCCCGCGCATCCACCCCGTCTCCCCGGTCATCACCGACGAGGGCCTGTATTGCTTCGTCCTCGCCTCCCCAAAGCGCCACGACCTGGACCGCGACGGCCGCTACTCGCTGCACAGCTTCCCGTCCACGGACTCCGACGACGAGGCATACCTGTCGGGCCGCGCGACCCCCGTCACCGACGAGCCCCTGACAGCCCGCCTGGCCACAACGATGCGCGCCGCCCCAGCGGTCGACTGGCGCCTGTATGAGCTGACCGTGGACGTCGCGATGCTCGTCCGCCATGAGACCCCGACAACCTCGACCCACACCGTCTGGAAGGACCGCCCCACCCACGCCACGAAGGCAAAACAGAATGATCCGTGCACGAACGCCGTGGATTCGGTACAGTAGGCGTCGCTCGCGGGTGTAGTTCAATGGCAGAACATCAGCTTCCCAAGCTGACAGTGAGGGTTCGATTCCCTTCACCCGCTCCACGACGAAGGCCCTGGTCAGGACAGATGTCCCGCCAGGGCTGTTCGCTTGTCAGAACACTCGGAAGCGGCGTCGTGCCATTTGCGGCCGTTTGCCCCACTGTCAGCTGTCCGTATGACACTGACGGCGTCTGGGGTGCCATTACGACAGGTTCCGCAAGATCACTCCAGGCCGCTCAGGTCGGGTCCGCGTCGCCCGTACTCGGTGAGCTACGTGAGGCGAGCGGCAGGATCACGGGCGGGAGTTGACCTTGGGCAATCTTGGCAGTAAGAAAAGCCGGTGCCGAGCACTGTGTACGAGATGTGTAACTGCTTCGATGTCGCCTGCGCCCCCTGTCAGAGCGTGCTGTCGCCCTGTAGCAGCGTGCTCGGGCTGGGCCGGCTGAGCGCGTTGCTGTTCGTTGTGGCGCCGCACCGCCTCGGTGTGCCGTCCCGGCCGTCTTCGGCGGGCCGGTTGGGCGTTCGGGCGATCCGTGGGTATCAGCGCTGGCTCTCGCCCCGGCTGCCCGTCCGGTGCCGGTATTCGCCGTCGTGCAGCGCGTACGGGCTGACTGTGGTGGACCGCTTCGGGCTGGTGACCGGCGGCAGACTGGCTGCGGCCCGGATCGCGCGGTGCCGATGTGATGTGCCGATGGGTACCGTCGACGAGCCGCCGGTAGGGCGCTGACCATCCAGCACGGCGCTGGGCGCCACCGCCACGCCGAGGAGCTGCACCGGGGCCTGTCGCTGGTGCAGCGTGGCTCGGCCGACCCCGGTCGTGACGACGGCGGGGAGCAGTCCGAGCAGTGAAAACCCGCGCAGCCGGGAGCCGGTCGAGGCCGCGGAGCCGGGTTACGGGAAGCTTCGCGAACTGCGAACGTGAAACCCGTGAGGTCGAACGCGCTCGAGGGGCGATGGCGCGGTGCATCGCCGAGACGCATACCGTCGAGGAAGGGATCGAGGCATGAGCGGTCGCAGCGATTGGAACGAACTGCGTAGCCAGCGCATGGCCGAGCCGGGTGCGATCGAGGGGCGGGCGGTCCGGGAGCTTCGCGAGCGGCGCGGTTGGAGTCAGACCGAATTGGCCGATGCCGCCTCGATGACGCAGTCCGCCGTAGCGCGCTTCGAGGCCGGCGGCACCGTGCCGACCTTTCCGGTTCTCGAGCGCTTGGCGCGAGCGTTCGATGTGGCGTTGGCCGTTGGGTTCCAGGCCAGACCCGACGCGGCGTGACCGCTGCGGTGTGCCATTAGCGTGCCATTAAGGCGGGATCGTCGAGGCCGCTCCAGGCCCGCTCGGGCGACGACGCCACGCCTCGCACCTTGGCCGGTCGACCTGTCTTGTACGGTTCCCAAGCTGCCAGTGAGGGTTCGATTCCCTTCACCCGCTCCAACGCTAAGGCCCTGGTCAGGGCAGCAGTCCAGCCAGGGCCTCGTGCATGTCGGCCAACTCGACACCACCCGTGTGCCATTAGTGGGCCATAGCGGCGACTGTCAGCTGTGCCGCTGACGCTGGCGGCGTCTGGGTGCCATCGCGACACTGTTGGGGGTCGCCCGTCCGGCGATGCATTGGCGCGCCTCGGTGAGCGCCGCGATGACCTGGTCCAGGGCCTCGGCGTCAAGGAGTGCCCCGTATTGGTCAGCGTGCGGTAGGACGCGCAGGTCAACGGCGGCACCGTCCCGGTCCTGCTTGACCATGACGGTGATCAGGTTGAGCTGGCCCGGCGTCGGTTGGACGCTGATCGCGCCGGTCGCGCGGAGATGTGTTTCGTGGGGGTCGTCGCGTTCGATGGTGCACCAGGACGGGCACCGGGCCTGGAATGGCAAGACTGAGGCAGGGGCATGCTCGACCGTGATGGCCTGGCGGCCCGGTAGCTGGGTGACGCTCACGCTGGATCCTGCGCGGTGAGTGCCGAGTCGGTGAGCGTGGCGTGGACAGTCAAACCTCGGGCCTCCTGAGGTTCTGCCGAGGGTCCGGGTCCGGTTGATCGCCGTGCCTGGGCTTTCTCGACGTTTGTAGTGGGTTGCCTTCAAGGCCGACGGCAACTCGTCGATACCTATAGCATCGATGCTATGGCCTGGGGTACCGTTGAGTTGGAGCCAGAAGTTCGGGAGTGGCTCGAAGAGCTGGCGACTGTGCAGTTCGCGCGGGTGGCTTTCTACATCGACCTATTGGCGAATTATGGACCACTGCTCGGCGAGCCGTACACGAAACAGCTCGACGGCAAGCTCCGTGAGCTGCGATTTCATCTTGAGAGTGAGGCGGTGCGGGTCACCTACTGGATCGCCTCCGGGGAGCGGATCGTTCTCCTGACGGTGTTCCGGAAAACCCGTGACCGCGAGACTCGTGAAGTTCAGCGGGCTCGGCGGGCGCTAGCGAGATGCGCTGCCGAGATGCATACCGTCGAGGAAGAGGTTTAGAGATGAGCGCCCGCAGCGATTGGAACGAACTGCGCAGCCGGCGAATGGCCGAGCCGGGGGCCGCCGAGGCATACGAGTCGACCAAACTCGCGTTCGAGCTGGGGCGGGCGGTTCGAGAGCTTCGCGAACGCCACGGCTGGAGCCAAACCGAGTTGGCTGAGGCCGCCGCGATGACGCAGTCCGCAGTCGCGCGCTTCGAGGCTGGCGGCACCGTACCGACGTTGCCAGTTCTGGAGCGTCTGGCGCGAGCCCTCGACGTCGAGCTGGCGGTCGAATTTCACGCCAGGCCCGATGCAGCATGATCGAGTCGGCGTGCCATTAGCGTGCCATTACGGCAGGGCAGGCTTCGTGAGGTCGCTCCAGGCCGGTCCTGGCAGGCTCGACAGCCGTTCTGAGCGTCTGCGGTGCCAAGCCTGTACGTTCCCAAGCTGACAGTGAGTGTTCGATTCCATTCACCCGCTCCACGCTTCCGGCCCTGGTCAGGACGTAAGTCCAGCCGGGGCCTCTTGCATGTCTGGACACTCGAAACTCGCTGTGTCGACGCTGCGAGCCATGAGCGTGCCATTGCGCCGACTGCCAGCTGTCTCGACGCACTTGCGGGCGCCTCAGCCGGCGACGTCGCGGTGGAGTCTGAAGGAACCGGGAGACGCGCGGCGCCCCAGTCACGCCCAACGCCGCCGACCCTTGTATCCAACCGTCGTCTCCAAACTGGCTACGATCCGCGCCGTGCGGCTCCCGGAAGTCATCCCGATCAAGTACATGCCCGACTATCGCACCGACCGCATCGGACGGCATAAAGGCGGCCAGTTCTTCGCTGACATCACTGGCGCGTACCAAAAAGGCGTTACCCTGGGGCGAGATTGGCGTCACCAACAGCGGATCTATGCGGTTCTCCATCGCTTCGACGACAGCGGGCATCACGTGGGCTCGGACATATGGTTCGCTGGCGTCAGGGCCGACGGCCCTGCAGCCGTCGAAAGAGCCGAACAGGTGCTGTCAGGCTGGCTGTCGAACCTTGGGGCAGTCACCTGATGCAACATCGCCATCCGGCCCTTCCGAGCCGACTTCGACGACGTCGTCTTCGGGCTCATTGACGAGACCACCGACGATCCGGACGAGGGCCACGGCGGCCCATGGGCCGAGTTCCACCCTCAACGGCTTGGGTTCCACGAGCCTTGGGACGGCGAGTACGACACCTAAGCGTCCGCTGATTTAGCGCGCCATTACGGCGGCTGTCAGCTGCTCCGGCTTGCTTGGGTGCCTCAGGCGTTGACGCCGCGGCGAGCAACACAATCATGTATACGTGTCCGTAGACGGCACTGTCATCAGTTCGGTATCCTTGAGGCATGGGTAGCGTAATGATCCGAGTGGACGAGTCCACCCGCGACGACCTGACCCGCGTCGCCAGCGAGGACCTCGGTGGCGTGTCGGCGGACGAGGCGATTCGTCGGCTATTGGCCGAGCATTGGCAGATGAAGGCTATCGCCGCTTTGGACGCATATCGGGCGACCAATCCGGAGGGCTGGGCCGAGTACGTAGCCGAGGCCGACCGGGAAGACCGGGCCTCCGCGCCGGCGGCCGACGCGTGGGACGAGGCTGCGTGACGGTCATCCAGCCGTGGCAGGTCTGGTGGGCCGACCTCGACCCTACCGAAGGCCGCGAGCAGGCAGGCCGCCGTCCGGTGCTCGTGGTCTCCAGTGCGTTCCACCTGCGGCTGACCGGGGAAGCACTGGTCACCGTGCTCCCAGTGACGACGCGGGAGCGCTCCGGCTGGCTACACCGCGTTCCGGTGCGCCCCACGAGCCGTCCAGTCGGGTTCGTCATCACTGAGCAGGCGCGGACCATCGCCCGGGCGCGTCTGCAGGGACAGCGGCCAGCGTGGGTGCTCACCGACGACGAGATATCAGCCGTGAAGACGGTGCTAAAACAGATGATCGATGTGTAGCCGGCCGGCTGAGCCATCGAGATCGCTCGTCGGCCGTTAGCTTGTCTCGGCGGTGGCGAGAGTCGGGTCCCGAGGCGCATCCGGGCCATTAGCGGGCCATCGAACTGGAGCGAGCCGTCCGTCAGCTCGACGACCACCCGCTCGACGACGATGGTTCCCGACTTCGCGTCGACGTGCCGCCGCGCGCGCTCGCCAGCTCGCCCCACCGCAGGGGTGATGTCCGTCAGCGGGCTCGCACTCGGCGCCCTGGTCGCTTCCGGCCGCGCCGTCACCTTGCTGACCTCGGCACCGCCGCTAGATGATTGATGCCTTGAAGATTCAGTGGTCGTAGGCGATGAGGGACCGTTTGACTGGGGCGCCGATGGTCCAGTTGTGCCAGATCACGGCGG
>NZ_JBFAZX010000073.1:0-8300 GCF_040689395.1 Dactylosporangium sp. NPDC051484
CGTTACGAGGCAACGGTCGGGATCGCCTCGATCATCATCTGGCTCCGCGCGAAACCCGACCGCCGTCAACCATGATCCATCAGACAGGCCCTAGACCGTCGCCGCGCGGAGAGCGTCGAGCTACCACCAGAGCCGGGCCGCAACCGGCCGGCGTCGGACCGATCGAGCCCCACGGGACGTCCCGGCACGGTGACCAAGCCCCCGTGGTCATCCCCGAGGCGACGGCCAGCCGTCCAGGCCGGCACGCCGCCTGCGCCGGGCGAGGCTAGCCGCGGTGATCAGGTACCCCATGCACATCAGGGTGCCGGCGCCGGCACCCTGATGTGCATGGGGCTGGTTACTCGGTGTCGCCGACCTTGTTGACGATCGTCGAGGCTGTGTAGGTCACCTGGCGGAACACATCGCCCTTGTGCGTCTGCGACGTGCCGTCGTTGCCGACGTTGGTGTGGTCGGCGATCGCGACCATCCGTTCGCCGATCAGCCTGTAGGTCGCCTTGTCGAACAACAGTTCCTGGCTCAGGTACCCCTCGATCGTGCGGCCCAGGCCGATCGCCGGTCGGCCGTCGATGTTGACCGCGACCGGGTTGAGCCGCACGCCGTTGCCACGCGCAATCGCCCGGAACATGGCCGCCTCGACCGCAGGCGGCAGGACGTACTGACCCAGCAGCTGATCCAGGACGACGCCGTACTGCTTAGGTGCGGCGTCCCAGGCGAGCACCTTCTCCGGGGTGGTGAGCTTGACCAGATCGGTGTAGGGGATCTGGGCGAAGTACGCGCCCTCGTCCTTGTTCATCACGACCAGATTGCCCTTGTCCATGCGAGCGAGGATGCGGCCGTCGATGCGCTTCCATTCCTGCTCCACGACGACCCGGGTCTTCCCGGCCACCAGCGGGCCGTTCGGTTCGCGCGCCTCACGCTCCGGGGTGCCGCGTAGCCGGTGGCTCTCGTTGTACATGAACTGGTCCGGGCGGGGGTTCTTCCACGGCTTGCGGTCGGCTGCCCAGGCCGCGTTCTCCAGCACCTCGGCGGCGCTGGCCGGCTGCGGGAACGGCAGGGCATTGACGATCGGGTGCCCCTTGCCGTTGTCGTCGACCGTGCCGAGGTTCTCGACCGCGACCGCGCCGAGCACGGCCGCCGCGGCGACGGCCGCCGTCAGGCCGACCCGCAGCGCCCACCGACGCCGGTGCCGCCCGGCCCGCACCGGACGTGCCCCGGCGGAGTTGACTCCAGCGGTATCGATGCGCTGCAGCAGCGCTGCCCGGGCCTTGTCGTGCGAATCGGCCGACGGGGTGTCCTCGGACCCGAACGCCTCGCGCAGTACTGTCAGTTCGTCCATCACGCCTCGCTCCCCACGTTGTCGGCGCCGAGCGCCTTACGCATCTCCTGTCGTGCCCGGTGCAGCCGGGACCGGGCCGTTCCCGCGGGGATGTCCAACGCCGCGGCGGCCTCCTGCTGGTTGAGCCCCGCCCACGCGACGAGCAGCAGCACGTCGCGCTCCGCCCGGGGCAGCCGGGCCAGGGCGGTCGCCAGCCGCCCCCGCACGAGCGTCGCGTCGACCCGGCCGGCGACGAGGTTGTCGAAGGCGGCGACCTGCTCGTCCGGCGCGGTGCGGGCGAGCATCCGGTACCGGCGCGACTCGGCCCGGCCGTGCCGCATGATCAGGTTCAACGCGATGCCGAAGAGCCAGGGCCGCGCGTCCGGCTGCGCCGCGTTGTACTTCTCCCGTCGGTCGAAGGCGACCAGGAACGTCTCCGAGGCCACGTCCTCGGCCAGATCCGGGCCGAGCCGGCGAGCCGCATAGGCGTAGATGTGCCGGTAGTGGCGGTCGAAGACAGCGGCGAAGCGCTCCGGTGAACGGCATGCCGCACTGATGATGTCGGCGTCGGTCTCCGTGCGTCGCGTGTCGGGATGTGTCACCACGGCCAAGTCCATCTCCCTTACTGGTTGACGACCACACTCCCTATTCGCCGCAGCCGCGGAATGTGTTCGCCACCGGGAGAGGAAACGGTAAGGCACCCGGCCGGCGACAGGGTGCTCGTGTTCGTGACGCTGGGTCAGCTTGCGGCGGGTTCGGCCGGTCCGCGGTCGCGGTCACCGCCGAGTTGTGGGATGCCATTCGGGCGGCCGGCGGCCTGGGTCAGCTTGCCGCCGTGGGCTACCCGGTCACCACGGCCAGCACCCCGTCGATGCTGTCCACGACCACCGCCGCACGGTCCCACTCGACGGCGGCGACTGGGCGCCGGCCGCCTGGTCCGTGAGCCGGACGGCAATCGATTGGGCTGAGGGCGCCGCGCTGCTGAGAGACACGGCCAGTATCGGTGGGGCCTGGGCCATCGACGGCAGCCATGCACAGCTGCCGGCCGGTGAAACCGAGGCGCCCGACGCGCGATCATCGGCATGACCGGAAGCCCGCCGAACCGATCGGCCTGACCGCGAGTGATGAGCGGTATGCGGCATGATCGCGTTGTCCCGCCTCGTCGGCGCGGCGTCTGATCAGGCCGTCTGGTTGACCGTGCCGTCCGCGGCGATGCGCAGCCGCGCCTGGGGCGTGCCGCCCGCGCACGCGCTCTGCTCGGCGTCGGGGTTCGGGCAGATCAGGCGCGGCTGTACCCGTATCTCCGCGGAGACCGGCATCGGCGCGTCCGCCGGCGTCGTCACGATCACGATCGCAGGGTCGAGGGTCAACTGCGGCACTGGCGCGTAGCCGTACCCCGGCCCCGGCCCTGGCAGCTGCACCGGCCCGCACGCCACCGCGTCGGGACCCGTCGACGCCCCCGGGCAGGGCGCCGTGCTCGTCGGACCGGCGATCAACAGCGGCACGTCCTGCTCGGCGCAGCCCCATGTACCGCAGGTTTGCAGGTGTACCTGCGGCACGCGGGCTGAGATCGCCTGGTCCACGTCGATACCGAAACCCCGCAGGGGAGCAGCACCCGCTGCCTGCTGGCCGCCGGTGCCTGACGTGCCGCACCCATTCGTGCCGGACCAGACGCCGACAAGCAGCACCACGAGAAGAAGTCGCTTCACGCTCGATCCGACGCGCTCGTCGTGTTCCCCGTTCCCGCCTGCCGTCGATCGTCTTGGCATGATCACGTTCGCACTCATCGGCTGCCCACCGCTGTTTCGTGCCGAGCCACAGCCCGCAGGACGAGATGGCTGTGCGCTATCTGGCGTCCTCGTTCAAGACGGCCCCGATGCAATGGACGTAGCGTTCCCGGCAGCGTTGAACGGAGGGGTTGTGGAGGAATTCGCAAGCGCGGTGCTGGTGGCGGCAGTGCAGCGGGCGCTTGCCGGGGATGGAATACCGGTTGGCGTGCCCAGGCTGAGTGGCGCGCTGCTGCCGTTGGAGGCCAAGCGGCGGACCCTAGCGCGCGTATCGGAGGCGCACGGCCTGCTGCCGCTGTTGCGGGTGGGCCTGTTCCTGGCGGAGCTACCGCCTGATCCGGCCATCTCAGCTCTCCTGGCTTCCGGCACCCCCCACGATCTCTTCGCCCGATGGAGCCGACTGGAACGCTTCACCCACTCGCGCCACCGCGTCGTGATTCGTGAGGCGGGCCCAAAGTACCTCATCGCCGAGCATGTCGGACCGCCCGCAGCACCGCCTGAGCCCGCTGAGGATGCGCTGATCCTGGGCGTGCTGGCGGCCTTGACCGCGGCGATTGGCGGCCAGGCAGTCACGGTCAGGCTGGGTCCTGATAGCGCTCCGGTGGTGTTCGCCAAGGGTGTCTTCATGGCGCCACCGCCCGGCCACGGCACCGCACTCTGGCATTTCACCTGGTCATCGCTCGCATCGACGGTGCATCCGGCCGTCACCGATGCGGCTTCGCACGCACGTCGCATCCTCGCCAGCGATCTCGGCCGCCGCTGGACGCTGGGTGGCCTCGCGGCCGAGCTTGCCACTTCCACGCGTAGCCTTCAGCGGCGCTTGCGCGCCGATGGCGGGTTCAACGCGCTGCTCAGCGCGACGCGGGCCGAAGCAGCCGCAGACCTCCTCATGCATAGCGAGCACCCGCTCAGCATCGTCGGCTTCGCATCCGGATACGCCGACCAGCCGCATTTCACCCGCGACTTCAAACGCCGGACCGCCATGACGCCGTTGGCATACCGATCGGCGTTCGCCAGCTCGCCCGCTGAGCGGCGTTCCCACCTCGGCCACCGCGCCGATCGACTATTGAAAGCGGCACAAGCATGAACCTTGTCGGCAAAACCATCCTCGTTACGGGCGCAACCCGCGGCATCGGGCGGGAGCTCACCCGCCAGTTCATCGAATCTGGTGCGCATGTGGTGGCAGCCGGACGCGAGCACGGCCACCTCGAGTCGCTCGCCTCTGATTACGCCGACCGCGTCACGCCCTGGGCTGTCGACCTCGCCGACCCTGACGCGGTCGACATCTGCATACGCGAGCTCACTGATCGACATCCCCAGCTCTCGATCGTAGTCAACAATGCTGGTGTGCAGACACTCACCGACTTCCTCGGGGATGCTCCGCAGACCACGCGGGCCGCCCTTCGCCGCGAGGTCGCCATCAACCTCGACGCTGTCATAGCGCTCTCGACCGGCCTGTTGCCGCGCCTGCGCCGGCAGCCCGCCGCCGCGATCGTGAACATCACCTCCGGATTGGCGGTGACCCCCAAGCGTTCCGCACCGGTGTACTGCGCCACCAAGGCAGGAGTGCGTGTCTTCACCCGCGCACTGCGCTACCAGTGCCAGGATGCTGCGCCGCACGTCCGGGTGATCGACGTGGTACTGCCAATCGTCGACACAGACATGACCCGAGGGCGTGGCCGAGGCAAGATCAGCGCGGCCGACGCTGCTGCCGCAGTGATCACCGGCATCCGTCGCGGCTCGACCGAGATCTATGTCGGCAAAGCCAAGCTTCTGCCAGCGCTCATGCGGCTCTCGCCCGCACTCGGATACCGGATCCTGCGCAATGGCTAACGTGAGCACGGCGTCCCGCCCGCCCATCGGCAAGGTTGCCGATGGGGCCGGCCGTTGCGCTGGCTCCATCGGCCGCCGCGACCGACCCATCCATGTTCGAGGATGGTCGGTCACATCCGGCTGGCTGCCTTCCGGGCCGCCTCCTCCAGGGGCTTGCGGTTCTCGGCGGGATCGTTGAGCCGGACGAGACGGATTGATACCCAGGTGCCCGACTTGGCGAAGAATATCGTGCCGTCTTCGAGGTGCGCCTCATCGCCGATGCCGGACACTGGCTGCAGGTCGTGGCCGAGGTCGCGATCAATTTCGAGAAACTTCTTCGCGCCGTCCCCGACGTAGATCTCCACTTGCGCTGTTGGTCCGGACACCGGCCCGGTGTAGGTGCAGGTTTCCCGAACGGGCTGTGCGCTGTTGAGCCGGGTGCCGGCGAGTTTCTCGGCCTCCTGTTGGGATACCAGTTTGCATGGATCCACCGCGGCCTTGGCCGGCTCCGCCGATTCGTCCTCGGCGGGGTCAGCCGGTGCGGACGTGGCCGTTCCCTTGTTCGCCGCCGCCCCGTTGGCGGTCTTGCCATCCGACTTACCGCATCCCAACAGCCCGAACAGCGCCAGCGCGGCTACGGGTAGCACCCGCGCCGCCGTACCAACACGGATTCTCGTCATCGGACTACCTCTCCCTCTTCACGCGGGGCCAGTACACAACGGAACGTCCGGAAGGGTCTGTTTCCTCTGGAAGAAGGGCGCCAGCGTCTCGCGCTCGAGTTCAAACTTCACGGTCTTGGGCAGCAACGCCTGCAGGGCTTTCAACTTGTCCGACGACAGGTTGAACCCGAAGCCGCCACCGACCTTCGCGTCAAGGGCAGCCCCAATACATCGGGCCAGCGGAGCGCCGAGCGCCGAACCGTTGGTCACCCCGAGGTCGACGACCAGCTTCGCGTAGGGGCCAGCGAATGCGGCAGGTATCCCGATACCGAACTGGACTTTGCATTCGACCGCGAAAACGATGCCGCTGACCCCGATGGAGAGTCCCGTGATCGAGTCCATGATGCTCTTGGTAACGCTTAGGACTGGCGTCACCAGCGAGCCGTCGACCATGCCGATGAGGCCGTCGAGGGCCCACTCCCCGCCGGCGGTCAGCGTCGCGTTCTTGCCGCCCAGCGCGGTGGTGACGATGAACTTCCAGGTGTTGCTGTACATGAGCGGCTCACCCGGAATGGGAATGTTGATCTCGACCGGAACCTCGACCCGGATCTTCTTGTTGTCGTCCGCGCCGTTCGCCGCGCCGGCGGCGATGTCGACCGCCATGCTCTTGATGCCGTCGAGAGCGAACGTGGAGCGGCTGCCGATCGTCCCGTTCGAGATCGACACGTCGGAACGGATCCGCAGCTTGTCGACCTTCATCGAGAAGTCGACGAAGACCTTGAGGTTCTCGTTGGCCTTGTAACCGACCTTCAAACCGAGATTGCCGCTCGACCGATACGGCTGGACCTCCCAGTCCCCGACCGCCACGGTGGAGTTCGCCTCCCTGGCCAGCGGCATCGGGCGCTTGGACCCCGGGCCGAGCCGGATCGGGTGCAACGCCAGCACCGTTTCGGTCTGGTCCGCACCCGCCCCGCCCGTATAGGCGATCGGTTCCGTCTTGTTGCGCGGTTGCGCGGGAATGGTCACCGCCGCCGGCAGGTCGGGAATCTCCTGGTAGACGAGCGCGCTCTCGTCGATCGCCCGGTCAATGGTGAAGTGTGCGTCCCGGAACACCTCGGTGAGCGTCACCGGCGCCAGCGTCACCGCGATGTCGTCGCCTGCCCGCTGCAGGTCGACTACGCGTCCTACCGCCCGGCTCGTGGCATACATGACCTTACCGGGTTTGATGTCGGAAGCGCCGCGTGCCTTGCCATCGATGGTCCAGGTCAGCCCGTCTCCGGTCGCGGAGCGAACCGCGTTCGGGCCGCCCTCGACGATGACGACATCCGGCTGGTACTTGATCGACTTGTCGTTTGCGGGACCATACCCGTAGGTGCGCGCCGACTCGGTCGCCCCAGCACCGCCGCCGCCGGGTGTGCCGCGCTGGCCGCTCCCCGCCGAGGTACAGCCACTGAGCACGGCGAGGGCAAGGGTGAGCCCGAGGCTGGCCATCGCAGTAACTCGTCTGCCCATGCTCACTCCGTCTGATGATCAATAAACAGACGTTACTGAGTCCTGGCTGACATCGCAGCGACATCAACTGATCTTCTCAGTCGGGATCCCGACTGAGAAGATCACCGGAGTGTGCAACGCGGCCCGTCCCCGATCCGGGCGATGCGCTGCCGCCGAAGTAAACGACGATGGCCGCCCCGCGACGGGGCAGCCATCGTCGTTTCGGTTCCCTTATCCCTTGTACTGCGCGACCACCCGGGTGAAGTCCCACGCGTTCTGGCTCACGCCGCTGCAGGTGTCGTCGTTGGGGTACGCGCCCGGGCACGGCCGGTCGCGGTTCTGCGACCAGTACGTGAAGCGTGCGATGTGGTGCAGTTGCGCGTACGCCAGGATCGTCTGGAAGTCGGCCACGGTCACGCGGGCACCCTCGTCGGTGATGCCGTTCATCGACGAGATGCCGACGTGGCGGTACGCGGTGTCGTCGTTCCAGCCGTAGGCGGTCTTGAGGCGGTTCTTGAGGCCGTCGGCCGCCTGGGTGGTGAGCACGCCCTGGTTGCCGGTCGAGTTGCCCCAGTCGAACGTCATGATGCCCCAGCCGTCTATCACGAGGCCGGCGGCCGCCGCCCGGTTGATCAGCGAGGCGTCCGGTCCGCTGGTGCCGCTGCCCAGCGTGATGTAGATGACGATGCCGGGGTTGTTCGCCTTGATGATCTTCAGCGCGTCGACGGTCTTCTGCTGGTCGGTCGCGTTGTTGTACGGGGTGCCCTCGATGTCGATGTCGATGGCCTTGAGGTTGTACGTCGAGATGACCTTCTGGTAGGCGGCGGCGAGCGCAGTGGCGCTCGTGCAGTAGTGCTCCAACCACGGGCCCGACGCGCCGCCGAACGAGATGACGACGTCGCCGCCGTTGGCCCGGATCGTGTTGATCGTGGACTGGTCAACCCCGCCGGTCAGGCTGCGACTGCCGTCCCAGAGGGGGTTGCAGTTGCCGTTGTTGAGCATGAACGCCATCGTGAACCACCGGACGCCGGTCGCTGACATGACCGTCGCCGGGTTTGGCGGGTTGCCCCAGCCCTCGTAGAGGTATGGTGCCGCCGCCATGACGCCCGGGCCGGGCGGGTTGGAGGTCGGCGGGGTGCTCGTGGGCGGGTTGGTGGGGCCGCCGCCGGGCAGCGTCCACTTCTGGTTGGCGCCGCCGCCGCAGGTCCAGATCTGCAGCCGGGTGCCGTCGGCCGA
>NZ_JBFAZX010000074.1:0-7391 GCF_040689395.1 Dactylosporangium sp. NPDC051484
CAGCCCTCGCACACTCGGCGACATCGTCGCCGCAGCTCTGCATCTCACACACTTCGAATACCGGTACCTACCGCAATCTCGTTGAGATCACGTCACTTCACGCAGTTTGCCCGGAATTCGATCCGGGAACCGGTCAACCTCTGCTGGAAGGTCCCCACTCCCCACCAACCGGATGGTCTAGATATTAGGTACAACTCGGACCACCGACACAAACCCCACGGGCCGTATGGCGGACCGTCCGCACCCTGCCCGGGCATGACGGAGTTCGTCATTGGACACGGCGCCGGACGGTTTCGACGGTCAAATCTGGGCCCTGAACTGGAAAGACGCGGTTCCTTTCTGCCAACTTCGGTCCACCGAGTTCGAGCCCTGTCCGGTCCCGGGTTCGAGCCGCTGCTACTGCCCGCGTGGCGGCAGCGGCCAGCAACCGTCGACCCGTTTCACGATGCTGCTGCACCTGCCCCGAATGGAAGGCTACGGTGTCGAGTCGCGCGTGAAGAACGGCCCCGCACTGGCCGGACACGGCGCTGCAGCCGTCCGCGACGCGATCGCCGCCACCATCACCACCCTGCCCGAACAGCACACCAGCCCGTCTGGGTCGAAGCCCTTGAGCAGCACAACCCGGCTGGACGGCATGCCCGCAGCGTCGGCGGTGGCCAGCAGGACCGAGTACGGCTCGCCGAGGAGGTAGCGATGAGCACGGTCACAGAGTCCGTTGACGTCCATGTCCCGGTACACACCGCGTACAACCAGTGGACGCAGTTCGAGTCGTTCCCGCAGTTCATGACCGGCGTCGAGTCGATCAGGCAGGTCGACGACCGAAACACACACTGGGTAACCAAGATCGGCGGCGTCCGCCGCGAGTTCGATGCCGAGATCACCGAACAGCAACCTAACCAACGGATCGCGTGGTCGAGCGTCGATGGCGACACCAGACATGCCGGCGTGGTCAGCTTCCAGCCACTCGGAGAGCAGGACACCCGCGTCACCGTCCAGTTGCACTGGCAGCCAGAAGGCATCGCCGAGAAGGCCGGCAGCGCCGTCGGCGTCGACGAGCTCCAGGTGAAAGCGGACACCCGGCGCTTCAAAGAATTCATCGAGAAACGCGGCAACGCCACCGGCGCGTGGCGTGGCGACATCCCGCGCCGAGACAGGTAGATCGCCTTGCCCGAGGTCGCCGTACACCACGCTCGACCAGCAACTTTTCAGCGTCCCGATACGGCACCGGAATCCGGCGGACGCCGCGACGTCAGAAGAGACAGCCACCGGATCAGGACGGGTCGATGACTTCACTGCTCAAGTCCGCCTCGATCTTGCCAACGCTCAATGCAACGGCGAGTCAACGCCCCCTTGCGAAGCGTGCGGGGGTTTCCGGCCGACCTCGCCGGGGCGTCGGACCGGCCGCCCATCAGGTCAATGCCTGCGGCCCAGTGCCTCGCGCTTGACGAAGCCGATCACGCTGGTGGCCACGAATAGGATGACGCCGATCACCAGCAGCCAGAAAAGGCCCTTCACCGCGACACCTACGATGATGAAGGCCAGCCAGACCAGCAGCAACAGCACCAAGAGAGCAATCATTTTCTTCACTCCATAGTCAGACGAGCGTCCGTTACAGGCGCTTCTGGTGTTGTCGAAGGGCACGCACCGGGGCACGCCGCGCACGACAGGGCTGGCGACCCTGTCGGTGGGGCAGACGGACCCCCTGTACCTTTCCTATTCGCCGAATGCGCTCTTTGCGGCGTCCTTCAGCTTCTCGCCGGCCTGCTTGATGTCGCCCGTGGCCCGGTCGACTCGGCCCTCGGCTTCCAAGCGCTCGTTGCCAACAGCCTGACCGGCCGTCTCCTTGATCTTGCCCTTCAGTTCCTCTGCCTTGTTGCGCAGGCTGTCCGCGCCGCTCATGTGACCGCCCTCCTCCAACGCCCCGAGCCATCATGCGGGGTCAGATGGCAAGTGCCCACGTAGCGCATTGACCAAACGTGGGGATCCATGTGTACGGCAAAGCTGGTTGATCTTCGGTCTGGATGCCCCGAGCGATGCGGCCTCCGCGCTCGGGGTCAACTGCCCGCAGGCTTCGCGGTGTTCAACCCGCCGGCCCGCGGCGGCTTCGTCGCACACAGCGCCGGGCACGTGCTGCTGCGCATGGTCACGCCGCTGCTGGTGCTGCGCGGCGCCGCTGACGCTCGCCCGCGGCGCCATGCAGCTCCCTCGTGCGCTCGGCCAACTCAGGGACGCAGCCGTCGACGTGCTGCGGTTCGCTCGAAGCCGGGCCATGCCGTACGAGGCGCGGCTGGAGTCGCGGACCATTATCCCCGACTACGACAGCCTCTCCGTCGAGCAGATCCGGGACTGGCTGACGCGACTCTCCCAGGGGGACTTGGCCACGGTCGATGCCTATGAGCGCGCGACCCACAACCACACCCCGATCGTGGAGACCATCCGCAATCTGCAAGGCAGAGAGCCTTGGCCGGGATACGACACGATGACCGTTATGGAGATCCGTTCCCGCTTGCGGGACGCGGACGACGGCCAGGTCCGCGCGGTGCTCGACTACGAGCGAGGTCACAAGGACAGGTCCTCGATCCTCAACGCTTCTGAGATCCAGGCTGCGGCCGCCGCCTGAAACGCCCGGTACGGCACGGATCATGCACTACCAGATGGTGAGGTCCCCCACCCCGCCTTGCTGGAGGGCCGGCAGCCGGCACCGATCAGGACGACCCGGCCGGATCGGCGCGCGCAGCAGGGGCCTCTGCGGTGCTGCTGCGGTGGGCGGGTTTGGCGACCTCGCCGGGGCCGATCGTCACCTGCTCCCCTGGTTTCGAGCCTGCCAAGCCGGCAGCGGCTGTCGCGCTTCGTGATGTCGCCCGACCGTCGGTGGGGTCGTCGGTGTGGGCGCTGAGGCGCGGTGAACTGGCGGGTGTTTGCTGGTCAAGGCCGGTTCGTTACCGCTGGTTATGTCGGCGGGTGCGCCGACCTGTTCGGTGACGACACCGGCGCGACCGGCGCACCCGTCCAAGCGTAGAAACTGCCTGAACGTGGCCGACCAGCAGTGGACATCGGCGGCGACGGCACGATCCGCTCGATGGGCAAGTGGACGTCGAGGGCTACGGCACCGCCAACTTCACCAAGGTTTACCCTGTGGGACTGCCGCGGCGGCGCTAACCAGCAGTGGCCGGTCCAGTCCAACGGGTCGATCCGCAACCCCCGTCTCCGGCCGCTGCATCGACGACAACGCCAGCCACACCACCAACGCATCCAACTGTAGCTCTACGACTGCAACAACCAATGGCTCCAGCCTGGCACGCACCCACCAGCGACGCCACCAACTGGATCAGCTGTACCGGTTCCTGGACGTTCGGCACCGGATGCGGCACCCAGTGCCTCCGCGGCGACGACACCTACACCAGCACCCCGGGTAACGCCGCCACCATCACGTTCACCAGCCGACAGATCGTGCTGCTGTCGTTCAAGGACGTCGGCAACGGCATCGCCGCGACGTCCATCGACGGCGGCCCGGAACCACCGCCGACTGCTACGGCCCGGTCCGCGACGGACTGCGCGTGCAGTACGTCAGCCCGGTTCTCACCCCGGCACGCACACCCTGCGGATCCGCAACACCGGCAGCCACAACCTGACTTCGAACACCACCTACATCGGCGTTGACTGGGCCGAGGTCTACCAGTGAGAAGGCGGAGATTGTCGGGGTCCACAGTCAGCCGCCCGTCCACTGCCATCGTGGCATCGGTGATGAAGGACGCGTCCGGGGATGCCAGGAACGCCACCGGCCGCGGCGATCTCGTCGGGTTCGGCGAGGCACCGCAAGCTTGGCCAGGGTCCCAGGCTGCAGTCTGCGTTGGCTGCTCACCGTCCTGTTCTCCACCGGTCAACTCGCCGACATCACCGTGGCAGGAGACCACTCCGCCGGGCGCACCACCCTCACCTCCACGGCGCTGGGCGACGCACTGTCCGGCGAGATCGAAAGCTACCGGGGCTCGAAGGCGACCCGACCAAACCAGAGCTGGCCGTCACCGTCAACACTCAACAAAACGCCGACCTGGCCGCGCTGCGCCGGCACATCGCAACCAACGCGCTCGCCCACGCGCGCCACGCCCTCGGCATCCCCTACCGCCCATCCGGCTCGACATCACCGTCACGAGGCAGCGCTCCGCCCGGGTCACCTGAGCGGATTCCCCGTGGGCATCTGAGTGCAACCTACGGTGGAACACTCGTCCTGCCGAGTGCCAGCAACGAAGCCTGGCGTCATCGCCATCGGCCACGAACAGGCGTTGAGTGCTCCACGGGATCCATCGTTTCCCACGGCTGCGGCACTGGTCCTGTACGTAACGATCACCGGGTACTGCGTACCCGCACGGGTGGCGGTTCGGGCCGATCGCGGTGATGATGTCGGTATGGACGCCGAAACGTCGTCGCACTCGTCGGCAGCCATGGCAACACGTGGACGGTCGACGCTCCTGATTGGCGCGTCGCGGGATATCGTAGTGTGCCGTCGAGTACGGGACGGCGAGGTCTGGATCAGCGTGGCGGGCGTGCTCGACTATGCCACCCGTGACATGCTTGCGGTTGCCGTCCGCGACTCGCTGGCCGAACGTCCGGGCCGCCTGGTAGTGGATCTCGACCAGGTCCGGCTGCTGGACGCCAGCGCGATCGGAACGCTGCTACGGATGCACGACCTGGCCGGCAGATGTCATGCCGGTCTGCGGTTGGCCAATCCGCATGGAATCGTGCGTGAGGCGCTGAAGGCCACCGGGTCGTTACCGGTCCTGGTCGGCTCGCCCGCCGAAGCCAACCGGTATAACTAACCCACGTCACGGACCGCTCACCCTTCGGTGCCGGTGGACGCTGTACCGACCGGCATCAACGTGGGCGATCCCGCTGCCTGTCAAAGCCCTCATCCAAGCCACCCGACGCTGGCACATCGAGCGCACCAATGCCTGGCACGACGCCTTCAACCGGCTCCAACGCTGCTACGAACGCAAGGAAGACGTCATCAACGCCTACTTCGACCTCGCCGACGCGATCATCACCGTACGCAGCCTTATCCGCCAGGCATGGACCCTCTACCGCTGGGACACCCGTCCCACCCGCCGACCATGAACGTCCACCTATTTGTGCGACCTCTTAGCCACCCATGTCCCGCTGAGTGCGACCACAAGCACGACAGTGGCAAGCATCCAGGCGAGCCAGGAAGGACCGTCAGGGCGCACCACGGTCCATGCAACGATCAAGGACCCGATCACCACGACCGCTAGGGCTACCAGATAACCGACGCCGGCAGCGCTGGCCGGAATAGGCAGACGAGTTCCCGAGGCTTTCGCCGCGATACGGCTAATCACTCCCACAAATAGGGCTGCAGCGACGAGAGAGATGCCCGCGATCTGTTGCGGCAGAAGAGCGGCTGCCACGACTGCAGCGCCTGCGATTAATCCGGTTATCGCGTAGTACCACCACGGAACGACAATCTGGCGGTCAGCCCCATTCGACCGGGCGACCGGTTCCTGTTCTTCGGCTGAGGCCGGTCCCATAGCCACAAGTCAACACGCGGCCCCGTGCTGCGTCAAGCTTTTCCCGAATTGAGGGTGTAGTGGTGGATGAGTCCGGTTGCTGGGTCGGGTCGAGGTCTTCTACGTGGAGATTCCTACCCCTTACGCCCGAAATACCCCGATGTGCCGGATCACCTGGCGGCTCAACGCGGACGGCGGATGCCCCGTTGCCCTGCGGCGACTGAGGATCGGTACAGAGCGGCGACCGTCAGGGCAAGCCCTCGCTCTGCGCGTGATCCCGGGCGCCACAGCGGCTACAGGGAGGGCGATCGACCTGCCCACGTCGGTGGCGACCGCCGATGCTGTATGGATGCGTGTGTGCGACTGCATTCACCGAGGGTTGAAGACGTGGTTACGTCGAGGTCGGCCACGGCATGACCGAGCCCGCCACCCACGACAGCGGCTGCCAAGCAGCCGACCGGCTCGAGTGCTTCATACCGCGGTCGGCGCCGATGGGTTCGTCAACCACGTGCGCCGGTCGACAGGCGGCGATTATCGTCATCGCCATCATGGACGTGCCAGATCGATTCGCGGCGTACGAGGCGGCCAGGCTTCACCAGCGATCTGGGACTTCGCACTAAGAACACTTTCCACCGAGGTGCTGCCGTGTGCCCGGGCAGCCGGACCCTGTATCGGCCGGTCCTTGTATCGACGTCTCTGGTGCCGATACGGTGGAGATCGTCGACTACCAGCCGGCATGGGCGTGTGCGGCGAATGAGGTCGCCGGGCGATTCGGAGTTCGGCTGGATAACGGGATCGCGGCAGGGTAGCCGTAATGGTCGGGCAAACAGCTACTCCCAGTCGGTGCGGCGAATCCTGGTCAACTGCTGCCTTACCTGGAGCCGACGCTGGGAGCGGCAGGTTAGGAGACTGCAGTGACCAAGGTACTCATCACGGGATGCGGCACTGGCTTTGGACATGAGGTGGCGATGCGGCTGGCGAAGAAAGGCTTCGACGTCATCGCCTCCGTGGAAATCTGGGCTCAGGTGCAGACCTTGAAGCAGCAAGCCGCGCAGCGCGGAGTGAAGTTGCAGGTGGAGAAGCTCGATGTCACTGACGACGGGGATCGCCGGAAGGCTTTGACCTGGGACGTCGAAGTACTGGTGAACAACGCCGGCGTCGGCGAGGGCGGCTCGACGCTCGACATCCCGGCCGTCAACATCCGCCGGGAATTCGAGGTGAACGTCATCGGGCCACTGCTGTTGACCCAGGGCATCGCCAAGCAGATGGTCAAGCGCGGAAAGGGACGTATCGTGTGGGTCTCCTCGCGAGAAGGACTCAACGTCAATCCCTTCACCGGCATCTACTCGGCGTCCAAGCACGCGGTAGAGGCCATCGCCGAGACCATGGCCCAGGAGTTGCAGGAGTTCGGCGTCGAGGTCGCCACCGTCAACCCCGGACCGTTCCTGACCGGCTTCAACGACCGAATGTTCCAGACCTGGCAAAGTTGGGAAGACGACCCGTCCGAGCGACTCTTCGACTACTCGAAACTCGCCTTTCCTCGCGCTCAATTCGATCCCGAGCCCGTGTACGCCACGATGACGGCCGTCGCCGCCGGCGACGTAGACACCTATCGCAACCTGGAACCCAAGTCGATGATCGACGAGACCAAGAGCCTTCAGCAGGTGCCGTGGGATCGAAAGACGAAGGACGGCCTGGGAACCCGACCCAGGCAACTGCAAGCCTCCTACGACATGGAGCCCGAAACCCCGATCACTGTGTAGTGAAACACGCACCCAGCTTGTTGTTTAACCTTCGCGCTGCTTGCGAGCTTTGAGGGTCTTGTCTCGTTTGGTGGTCTTGCCGACGTCGTGGTGGGTGGCGCGTAGGCGG
>NZ_JBFAZX010000075.1:0-7322 GCF_040689395.1 Dactylosporangium sp. NPDC051484
CAAGTTGCTCGACACAAGTTGATCTACCAGAAGTCCCGTTCGCATCTGCAGGCCCCCTTGACACCGCCGCCAATCACCAAACGCAACGGCGTTGTTCGCCAATCTCGTCCGTGATCATCCGGAGGACGGCTGGAGGATCAGCTCGGCGACGACGGCGCGGTGGTCGCTGTGCGCCGTGCGGCGGGTTCCGAACTCGCGCACCCCGATGCGGCGGTCGGCAAGCACGTGGTCCAGCGTCACCGGCGGCGTCCAGAACGGCAGCGTCACGGTGCGATACGGCCAGGTCGGCCGCAGGCCCCGGCCGCGGACCGCGGCCGCGTCGCGGTAGCCGGCGCGCAGTAATCGGCGCAGCGGCGCGTGGTCGAGCGTGGCGTTGAAGTCGCCGAGCAGCACCCGTGGCGGGCCGTCGGCGTCGGGCACGGGCTGGGCTGCGAGGTTGGCGGCCCAGACGTCGGCGCGGCCCGGGCGCGGCGGGTAGGGGTGCGCGGACTCGACCGCGACCGGGCCGGCTCCGGGCACGAGCACCGTGGCCCACGTCTGGGTCATCGGGACCGGCGCGAGGGTGCGCACCCCGGGCCCGTCGATCGGGTGCCGGCTGAACAGCCCGGCGCCCCCGCCGCCCGGCGCCGGGCTGACCACCCGGTGCGGCAGCAGCGCGTCGATCCCGGCCTCCTCCAGCGCCGCCAGGCCCTCGGCGGTGAGTTCCTGCAGCGCGAGGACGTCGACGTCGTCGACCTTCACCTGCTCGACCAGCGCCGCCGTGCCGCCGCGGCCGAAGAGCAGGTTGGCCGCCATCACCCGCAGCCGCACCCCCTCGCCGGCCGGCCGGCGAGGCACCAGCCGCGGCGTGACCAGCGCGGCGAGCACGAGGCCGCAGGCCAGGCAGAGCAGCCCGGGCCCCGTGGCGCCGGCGGCGAGCACGATCCCGCCGGCCGCGAGAGCGCCGATGGCGGCATATGGGGTGTATGACACGAGCTGCACCAGCGGCGTCCCCCGCTCGACGCCGAGGGCCCGCACGGCCGTGAACGCCGCCGCCAGCCCGGCCACCATCCAGAAGAGCACTGTCACGCGGACGAACGTACCCAAGGGGTGTGACAGTTTCCGGGAGTTCACCGTGACCCGGCAAGTTCCTTCTCGAGCGGTGCGCGGAAGCGCGGGGTGACCCGGACGTCGCCCAGCCAGCCCTCCAGCTCCTTCACGGCGCGGTCCACGGCCCGGCGCGTGGCCGCGGGCACCTCCTCCACCAGTTCGACGGCCACCTGGCCGGTCGGGCGCTGCGCCCAGGCGCCGACGACGCGCCCGTCGGCCCACACCGTCGGGCCGGCGTTGCCGGTGCGGTCGAACAGGGCGGGCGCGTGGCTGCCGAGATACCACATCCGGCTCTGAAACCCCATGACCGTCGGGTCGAGGCTCGGCAGCAGGGCCACCCACGGCCCGGGGTCGGGGACCGGGTCGGTGTCGCCGGGCAGCACGAAGCCGGTCTCGCCCCCGTCCAGGGTCACCTCGACCGCCGCCAGGGCGCGCAGCGCGGCCCGGGTGTGCGTCATCGTCCAGCCGGTCCACCACTTCAGGTCGGCGACGGTGCCGGGGCCGTAGCGGGCCAGCCACGCCCGGGCCAGCTCGGTGCGCGCCCGCGCCGGGTCGAGCTCCGGCAGCGGCTCGCTCAGCCAGTCCGGCAGGCACGACCAGGCGTACTGGCTGCTGATCCACGTGCCGAGCGGCCGGCCGCGCACGATGCGCCCGTCGGCGGCGAGCAGGAGCAGCAGCCGGCTGGTGACGTACTGGTTGCCCTGCGGAAACACCATGAGGCTGCGCAGCCGCGGCTCGTCGGCGGCCAACTGGGCCGCGGTCGCGGTGCCCCGGCGGCGCAGCGCCGCGTACGTCGACTCCTCCACATCGGCCAGCCACGCGGCGTCGCCGACGCCGGACTCGACGAGGTGGCGCAGCAGCAGCCGGCGCTGCTCGGCGGCGACCGCGCGGGTGGCGCCGGCCTGCACGACCGAGGCGAAGCCGACCGGCACGACGAACATCGTGCGGCGCATCCCGAGCATCCGCAGCAGGCTGCGGCGCTCGTACAGGGCGTCCTCAACGGTCGCGACCAGCGGCGCGTGCAGGCGGGCCGCGACCGACAGGTGCACCGTGGCGGGGTCGGTGGCGTGCAGCGCGACCAGGTCGGCCGCGACGTCCTCGGGGCCCTTGCCGGGCGGTGTCGGGCCGGCCAGGCCGTGCCGCCAGGCCAGCCGCGCCCGGCGCTGGGCGTTGTCGATGTGGAGGGTCACGCGGTCCAGTATGGTCACCGTACCGGGCGGTAACGTGTCTGGCATGACGCGTTTCGCGCAGACCGGGCCGTCGCTGCGCGACCCGTACACGGCCGACCCGCAGCTGCGCGGCTGGCTCGACCGGCTGCTCGGCGAGGACGGGCACGCCGCCGCCAAGGAGCGCCTGGCCAACCTGTCCGCCGAGGTCGTGGGGCCGCTGCGGGCCGCGCACCACGACGCCGAGACGCACCCGCCGTCGCTGACCCGCTTCGACGCGTGGGGCAACCGCGTCGAGCGCGTCGACACCTCGGCCGGGTGGCAGACGCAGCGCGCCGCGGCCGCGCGGCACGCCGTCGTCGCCCTGCCCTACCTGCCGCCTGGTCCGGGCCGGGCGCCGGACGCCCGCGCGGCCTGGGGCCCGGGCGCGCGGGTCGTCCAGCACGCGCTGCTGCACCTCTGGGGCCCCGAGTCGGCGACGTTCTCGTGCCCGGTCGCGATGAGCGACGGCGCCGCCGCGCTGCTGACCCAGGCCGGCGTGCAGGGCGAGTGGCTGGCCCGGCTGGTCTGCACCGACCCGGCCGTCGCGGTCACCTCCGGGCAGTGGATGACCGAGTCGCAGGGCGGCTCCGACATCGCCCGGTCCACCACCACCGCACGGCCCGACGGCCGCGGCGGCTGGCTGCTCACCGGCGACAAGTGGTTCTGCTCCGCGATCGACTCGGCGATGGCCGTGGCGCTGGCGCGGCCGGAGGGCGCCGGTCCCGGCAGTCGCAACCTGGTCCCGTTCCTGGTACCGCGGTATGCCGCCGACGGCCACGCGCCCACCCCCGGCCTGCAGGTGCTGCGCCTCAAGGACAAGCTCGGCACCCGCGCGGTGCCGACAGGGGAGGTGCGCCTCGACGACGTCGCCGCGTTCCCGCTCGCCGACCCGGGCGCGCCCGGCCTCGCCGCGATGATGACCCTGGTCGTGGTCACCCGGCTGCACAACGCCGCCGCGGCGGCCGGCGGGATGCGCCGCGGCCTGGAGTACGCGCTGAGCTACGCCACCGAACGCACCGTCGCCGGCGGCCGGCTGGCCGACAACCCCCTGCACCGCGCCACCCTCGGCGGTCTCGCCGTCGACGCCGCCGGCGCGTTCGCCCTCGCGATGCACGCCTTCGCGCTGCTGGGCCGGGCCGAGCACAGCGACACCGCCGCGGCCGCGGAACTGCGCCTCGCCGCGCCGCTGGCCAAGCTCACCACCGGACGGCTCGCGGTCGCCTCCGCCAGCGAATACCTCGAATGCTTCGGCGGCGCCGGCTACGTCGAGGACACCGGCATCCCCCGGCTGCTGCGCGACGCCCAGGTGCTGCCCATCTGGGAGGGCACCACCAACGTGCTGTCCGTTGACGTGCTGCGCGCCCTGTCCGACGGCGCGGGCGCGGCGCCGCTGCTGCACCGGCTCACCGCCGCCGCGGACGCCGCCGCGCACCGGCTGCCCGGGGTCGCCGACGCCCTCGCCGCCGCGACCCGCCGGCTCGCCCGCGACGTGGCCACGGCCGCCGCCGACCCGCGCGACCCCAAGGTGATGGCCGGGGCCCGCGAGCTGGCGCTGCGGCTCGGGCACGCGCTGACCGCGGCGCTGCTGCTGGAGCACGCGGCGTGGGCGGCGCAGCGCGGCGACGAGCGGCCGGCCCTGCTGGCGTCGCTGTGGATCCTGCGCCGGCTCGGCCAGGCCGACGTCTCGGCGGACCTGCACGAGCACTTCGCGCAGCTGACCTAGCCTAGGGTCTGGCGCGCCTGGAGCGCGCCGCGGCGAGCGTGTATGCCGGGTCCCGGTCCAGGTTGTGCCGGTCCCGGTCGTAGCGGCGGGTGGTGCGCGGGTCGGCGTGGCCCATCGCGTCCTGCACGTCCTCCAGCGGCACGCCCTCGTCGCGGGCCGCGGTGGCGAACGCGTGGCGCAGCGAGTGCGGCGAGAGCCGCTCCCAGGCCGGCACGCCCGCGTCCCGCGCGAGGCGGCGCACCAGCCGGAACACCGCGTGCCGGTCGACGCGCCCGCCGGTCGCGGTGGCGAACAGCGGGCCGGGCGCGTCGCCGCGCACCTCGAGATACTCGTCCAGGGCCCACACCACGGCCGGAGTCAGCGCCCGGCGGCGGGCCTTGCCGCCCTTGCCGGTGAACCGCACCGTGCGGTGGCCGCGCTCGGCGCCCAGGTCGCCGAGGTCGAGGGCGACCACCTCGCCGACGCGCAGCCCCAGGTCGGCCAGCAGCGCGAGCACGGCCCGATCCCGGGACGCGGTCGGCCCGTCGAGGCGCCCGGCCGCGGCGAGCATCGCGTCGACCTCACCGGTGCTGAGCCCGACCGTCGCGGACACGTCCCGGGCCACCCGGGGCCGGTCGGCGCCGCCGACCGGGTTGGCGCTCACCGCCTCCAGCCGTGCCAGGAAGGCGTACCAGCTCGACAGCGCCGAGAGCTTCCGGGCGACACTGGCCGGGGCGAGCACCTTCCCGGTCCGGCCGTCCACGGTCGACTCCAGATCGCGGGCGTACGCGTTGACGTGCAGGAACGACGCCCGCAGCGGATCCAGGTCGCGGCCGGCGCACCAGGCGAGGTACTGCTGCACGTCGCGGCGATACGCGGCCCGGGTGTGCGCCGACAGCCGCCGGTTGGCCAGCCACGCCTCGGTGAAGTCGTGTTCGCCGAGGTCGCCGACGGCGGGCAGAGGCGGCGGCGGAATGCGCGAGGGGGTCGACATCTACGGGTTGACCGCCCACACCGTGGTCCGCTTGACCGGCGCGTCCTCCAGCGTCCGCGGCACCGGCACCTCGTACTCGGCCAGCAGCGTCAGATGGTCCTTCGGCAGATACGCCCGGCCCGGGTCGCCGACGAGCACCGTCGCGCCCTTGCCCGCGGCCCGGCGCAGGTACGCCAGCATCCGCCGGGTCATCTCCCGGCTGTAGAAGACGTCGCCGGCGAGCACGACGCCGGCGTCCGGCTCCTGCTCCAGCACGTCGCCGAGCAGCGCCGTCACCGCCACGTCGTTCGCTTGCGTGTTGACGTCGATCGCGGCGATGGCCAGGGGGTCGATCTCCACGGCGGTGACCCGGGCGGCGCCGGCCTTCATCGCCGCGATCGCCACCAGCCCCGACCCGGCGGCCAGGTCGAGCACGTCGCGCCCGGCCAGCAGCGCCGGGTGGTCCAGCACGTAGCGTGCCAGGGCCTGCCCGCCCGCCCACGCGAACGCCCAGAACGGCGGCGGGAGCTGCCCGCCCTGATCGGATTCGGTCCGCTCCCACAGCTCGATGGCCTCGTCGGCCAGGTGCAGGTGTACCTCGGGGGTCAGCGGCACCGGCGAGAGGCGCGTGTTGGCCAGGACGAATTGTGCGCTCATCGCAGCGGACGCTATCAAGCCCGGCTGTCACTCGTGCGTGCGACGCCCCGTGCCGGGTGGCTTCGGTACGGTTCCCGCATGGCAGGCAATGGCGCTTTCGTCTGGATCATGCTCGGCCTCGCCACGGTTGTGCTGGTCCTCATCGCCGTGTACGTCGGCTTGTGGCGGCGCAAGGACGACGCCTGAGTTATCCACAGGCTTTATCCACAGCCGACGATCGCCCCTTCCGGGCCCACGCCCGTCCGTGATGTCGTCGACCCATGGCACCACCCACACCGCAACGCATCGCCGCCGGCATCGCGGCGCTGCGCGACGACGCCGCGGCCTGGCTGACGGCGGCCGCCGCCATGTCCACCGCCGCCACGGCCGCCCCGCCCCTGGACGGCGGCCAGTTCTCCGCCCTGGGCGACCTGACCGGCCTGGCCGGCGTCCACGCCGAGCTGCGACACGCCGTTGCCACCCTGCTCGCCGAGGCCGCCCGCACCGGCGTCGCGACCGCCGAGGCCCTGCACGAGGCCGCCGACGGCTACGAGCGCGACGAGCGCGCCGCCGTCCACCGCCTGCGCGGGATCTGGTGAGCCGTGCTGAACGATTTCGGTCACCTGCTGCGTGTCGCCGAGGACCTGCTGGACGCCGCCGCCCGGCACGCCGCCCGGGTCGTCTCCGACTGCCACCGCTGGCTGCGCCTCCTCGGCCCCGCCGCGCCGGTCCTGGAGCGGCCACTCGCCGAGCTGGAGCGGGCCGCCGCCGACGTGGCCGGTCACCTGCGCACCATGCTCGACCGCCCAGGCGATCCGGTCGCCCTGTGGCAGGCCGCCGAGCGCTGGCGGCTCGCGATCGCCGCCCAGGCCACCGACCGCGCCGCCACCTTCACCTCCGGCTCCCTGCACGCCGACGACCACTGGCAGGGCCCGGCCGCCGAGGCGTATGCGCGGACGCTACCCCCGCAGCACGAGGCCCTGCTCCAGCTCGCCGGAACCGCCGGCGACACGGCCGCGTCGCTGCGGGAGACGGCCGCGGCCCTGGTTGCGTATTGGACCGCGGTCGGCGCCGCACTGACCGGCCTGACCGCCCAGCTGGCCACGGCGGCGGCCGCGACCGCCACCCCGGCGACGGCCCCGGCGGGCGCCGCGCTGGCCCTGGCCGCGGCGTCGGAGTGCATCGCCGCGCTCAACGGCCTGCAGCGGGCGCTGACCCTGGAGCTGGAACGGGGCCGCCGCACCCAGCAGACCCTGCTGACCCGCCTGACCGACGGCCCCGCGTTCCCGTCCGGCCACTGGCCGGTCGCCGCCGCCGCGTCCCTGTCCGACGGGAGCCTCACCGACGGCGACGCCTCGGACTGGTCGCTGCGCCGCTGAGCCGCGCCAGCGGTGTGGCTGCCGCGGCTCGTCGCCGGTGCGGTCGCCGCGCTCGACGGGCCGCAGCGACCCTCCCTGGATGCGCTCCGCCCGCGGCAAGCTGACCGCGGCCAACAACGTCCTGCAGGGGTGGCGCCGACGTGGTCAGCGGCCTGTTCCGCGGCGGCTCGCCGCTGTCCGGCACGCGGGCGGGGGGAGGCTCCGCGTCAGGCCGGAGCGAGGACGCAGAACTCGTTGCCTTCGGGGTCGGCGAGGACGACCCATGGGACGTCGTCCTGGCCGACGTCGGTGAGCGTCGCGCCGAGGGTCCGCAGCCGGGCCACCTCCGCCGCTTG
>NZ_JBFAZX010000076.1:0-5690 GCF_040689395.1 Dactylosporangium sp. NPDC051484
GATCTTCTTCCCTCGACAAGAAGAATGATCAACCAAGGGCTGTCTCCACGACCGGTCAGGGTCACCACCGACCGCCGCAGGTTAAACGCCAAGCCCAGGTTGGGCTCGGCCACCCCGATGCGTGACAGGACCCGACCAACCGCGCTCGGGATGCGGGTTCGAACTGCGCTGAGCCCAACAGGCCCAAGATCAGCGCGCGGTCATGCCGCCGGACACGGGTCGCCAGTGCTGCCTCGTGGCGTGAGCAGCAGTCGCGGCATACGGGCGAATAGGGCGGCGAGCGCGATGGTCTCCGGGTAACGGATGACCTGGTCATCGACTCGGGGAAGCAGCTCGCTGCGCTCCCTCCATCGGATGGCGATGGGGTCGGACTCGCCTCGGCGCCGCTGCCAGCCCCTCCACCCTCTGGTGATCCGACTGGCGGCGTTGAGCGCGGCGTCGAGCGTTGCGTGGCGACGCCGCCGCAAGATGCGGTAACGGCGCACGGCCGCGAGGATCTCGGGTGTCGAGTCGAGCAGCTGCTCGGAGGGCGGTCCCAGGCGCCCGAGCGGACAGCCGCGGCGCGGCTGGCGGCACGGGGACGACGAGCACAGCAGTTATCCACAGACTGTGCATTTCACTGTGGATAACGTGTAAATATTTACAATCTACACTTGAAGGTGTCGGTTCAGGCCAGGCGACGGCGGGCAGCCAGCGGCGCCCGGCCGCCAGGCGAGGTTCCCGTGCGGCGAGGCGTTAGCGCGGCAGCGCGCCGAGCGGCAGCATGCGGTGCATGCGGATCTCCCGGCACAGCAGCGGAACCAGCTGCAGCGGTGTACGTGACGGCACAGTGTGGCACCTCTTCCACAATGGACAGATGAAGAAGAACGCCTGATCCGGCGCGGCCGTCTGCGCGGGCGCACGGGGTTCCCCCGCGCAGACGCCGGCCGGGGCAGCGCCTGGGCCGGACCTTCCGGCCGGGGGCCGCTTCGCAAGTCCGGCCGTGTGCGGTGGATGGACGACCACCAGGCGGCCGGAGCCGGCGTTCCCTTGGTTTCGAGCCTGCCAAGCCGGCAGCGGCTGCAACAGTTGGCCAGGGTTAGCCAGAACCTACGACATCCACAGTGGACAGAAGGCCGAATCGTTCCCGGCGCATCGCAAAGCCTGAGGTCACCCGTTGCCGGTCAGCAGCGAAGCAGTCGGAGGAGTTCATCGAGCAGCCCGAAGATCATCGGTATCGCCGCGCTCGGTGGCGTAAGCACCGACGAGGGCGAAAGGTACTTCGTGCCGTCGAGGCAGGCGGTGTACGCGGCGGCAGCCTCGCCCCGGGATCTCCAGGCCGCCAGGATTGCGGCGCCGCCGGGCAGCGCGACGATAGCCGAACACGGTGATGGCGCGGATCGAGGACGGCGTGTACGCGGTGGGAGCGATGCTGCCCAGCGAGACGGAACTCATGGCGGAGTTCAAGGTGTCGCGGTTGACGGTGGCGCGGGCGTTCGAGGTGCTGCGTCAGGACGGGTGGATCGACGCGCGGCAGGGCAAGGGCCGCTTCGTGCGGGGCAAGCCGGCGCAGCGTGGAATGCCGGAGCATGTGACGGCGCTGCTATCGGGTGGGATCGACGCCCGGGTCCGGGTCCTTGATGCGGGGCAGGTTCCGGCGCCGAACCGCGCGGCGTGGGCGCTGGCCATCGACGACGGCGCGCCGGTGATGATGCGCCGGTGACTCGTGGTGGTCGAGGGGCTCGGGCCGATCGAGCTGGGGACCGTGTACGTGCCGGTAGATCTCGCGGACGGGACCGGCATCGGGGACATGGAGCCGCTGCGGGAGGGCCTGCTGCGGCACCTCGCGGTCCGCAAAGGGGTCGAGTTCGACCAGGCGACCCAGCGGATCTCGGCACGGCCGGCGACGGCGGAGGAATCGCGGCTGCTGGACGTGGGCCAGCGTGAGTGCATGCTGACCGTGCTGCTGGCGGTGTACGACCGGGCGCGGCGGGCGGTGTTCGGGCTGGATGTGGTGATGCCGCCCTCGCGGCACGAGTTGGCCGACGCGTTCCCGATCGAGCTCTGACCAGCACTGGGCACTGCCGGTCGGTGCCGGTACAAGAGCCCCGATCCGAGTCTCGGGGCACACCGTCACGTGTCGTGGCTATCGGACTCGGCCTCGTCGAGGTGACGTGGCATTGAGCGCGTCACAGACGCGTGTGTGGCGGTAGGTCTTCTCCGAGGGACCGGCGCAGTCGCATGTTCAACCTTCGGAGGCTCTCGCGGTGGGCCTCACGGGTGTCCGTGGTGCTCAGTCCTCGGCGGAGGAAGTCTTGCCGCAGCCGGTTGAGCATCGACGGGACGATCTCGGTCGGGTCAACGTCATCATCCAGCAGCATGGCTTCGAGATGCGCGACCACACCGATGAGCACGATCAGATCATCGTCAGTCATCGTTCCGCGCGTGTCGTGGCCGTGCATCATCGCACCAGCTCGTTCTGCGCGGTGACGTCTCGGGGAACGAGCACAAAGCCCTGGGAGCGCTGGTTCATGATCGGCTCATCTTCGTCTCGGGGAACATGGTGGAACGATACCTGCACCCACACAATTGGCCGGGTGAGTCGCTGACCGGTGAGGTAAGTATCCAACGTCTTGCCGCAGGGCGGGTGGAGATTTTCGGAGGCCAGATGCTCGCAGTCGGCGAATTCCGTCAGATACACGTCGTGATTGGTGAAGGCGTGCGCCACATCATCTCGCCGATACTTTCCGGTGCCGTTCACATGAATGTCGTATGAGACGAGGTGGCCATCGGCATTTCGCTGGCCGGTGTCTACCACGCGCCAGAATCGGTTGTCGGCTGTGTCCAAGGCCGCTTCTTGTGTGTGCTCGGTCTGAACTATTGCGTGCCGTGCACCGTTCGCGTCGTCGTTGACCTCGAACACGCGCTGGTCGCGCTGATTCGCGCCCAGGCCGAATTCCAGCCTCCAGAAGAGGTTGTGGAAATGCGTAGGGCAAACTTGGTCTGGCCGGGTCCGATCGGGTAGGCATCGGCGGAGTCGCCAAAGTAGCGTGGCGCCAAGGTGCCGCCGGCGTCCACGGTGGGAAACATGGATCCGTCATCGCAGAACCGCCACCTCGTGGCGTACGTGGCAGCATCGCTACCGAGATCCGACCTACCGGACCTCCTTCACGTTCAGGGCACACAATGTGACACTCATCGTCGACGCAGCACCCGCAAGGTTGATTTAAGCGGCTGACGTGCCAGTGATCAGTCAGGACGGCCACGCTCCTCGCTCGACCGGTAGTGGCCAACTGAGGGACGTCTTTATGTGCAAATGCCGCCATGGATGTAGCAACGCATATAAATTGGGTATGGTTAGATGTCTGCCATGTGGGAAAAGCTGGATACCCAGCCGCTAGGCGTCCGGCCTAAATGTCTCTGATTCTGCTTAGGCTGCTGCGCGATTCGCAGTCCAAAACAGGGTGGTTCCACAGGCTGACGCCAGAAAGCAAGCAACTTTAATCGACCACCATTGATAATCAAACTCGTGCCAGAACCATTTTTCAGCGTCCGCTTGCATCGTGGAGGTACTCTTGCCGAGGAGACCACGACATGACAGCATCGAGCACCGTCAGCGGTGCGACCAAGAGCACCCCCGTGGCGACAAGCCTCGCACCTGCGCTGAGTGACCTGCGAGAAGCGGCCCTGCGGTACGCCACTGCGAAGGCGTCACGAAAGGTGGAGCACTGGGCTGACAATCTGAACGATTTTGTCTCGAGCCGAGGGCCCACCACGCAGGCAGTCTTCGAGGGGCTGAAAGCCAAGCTGCTGGGGAAGAACCCTGTCTGGGCTGCGATCAAAGGTGCTTGGTCAGGGACAAGCCCCGAGGTGAAACTTGCTGTGGTGTTGATCTTGATACTGACGCTATTGCTGCTTCCTGTTGTATTGCTTGTGCTCATGCTTGGGCTACTGGTTGCCGCGCTCGTCGCAGGCATTCGAGCCGCCACACGGTGATCAGCCTCGATCCGTCAGAGGGTTCTGATCCCCGGTCGTCCGTTTCGGCTTGACCGTTTTGTCCCTCATGGTGGTGGTCGAGGGTGCCGCGTGTCGCTGCGGGGGCGCCGGTTCTCCGGTCCGGGTGCTCTTTCTGCTGGTAGAGCCGGGGCGGACGGGTCAGGTGCTCAGGGGTAGCAGGCCGAGGCGTTGCCAGCAGTGCAGGAACGCTTCGGCCCAGGGCCAGGTGTCGGGGATGGACAGGGTCTTGCGTCGGGCGTGGGTGGCCAGCTTCGCGGGAAGGTGCAGCAGTCGGTAGCGCAGGGTGTCGGGTTCGGCGTCAGCGAGGTCGGGCTGGTCGTGCAGGCCGAGGAGCCGGGTCCAGGCGGCCAGGTCGGCGGCGATGTTGGCCGCGAGGACCCAGCCTCGGTTGACGGTCCAGGCTTTCGAGGGCAGGTTCCGCAGGCCCATGGCCTTGTTCGTGCGTACCCTGTCTTCCACGGTGGCGTGCGAACGATGCAGGACGTCGAGGAACTGTGGGTGGTGCGAGCCGGGCACGCCATGGATGCGGCGGATGTTGGTCGCGACGATCGCGTACCGCCAGCCGGTGCGTTGCTCCAGATCGGTGAGGTTCTTTGCGTGCCGGGCGGCGGGTGGGTGCGTCGCACGATCAGCCGTAGTCCGTCGATCCAGTTGCCGACCCGCTGGTTGAGACCGGTCAGCTCGGCGACCTGTGCCTGGTCGGTGGCGGTGCCGTCGGGTTGCGGGCTGCTGGTCCAGGCGTCGGCGGGCAGGGCCTCGATCGCGGTCTCGTCAGCGTCGGTGATCGCCCACCCGACGGTGAACTTCACACTGCGCCACAGCCGGTTCATCTGCTCGAGGTGTGTCACGAGGTCGTGGGTGGCGCCGGCCCCGTCGACGCGGACCAGGATCTTCCGCCGGTATGTCACGGGGAGTTGCGCGATCGCCTCGCCGAGGACCCGGATGTGGTCGGTGACCGTGTTCGAGCCGGCGTTGCCCGGCCGTAACAGCATGGCCAGGCTTTCCGCGGTGTTGGCGCACCACGCTCCCAGCGGATGGAACCCCCATCCCTTCTTGAACGTAGCCGCCGCGCCCTGCTTGTCTGAGTGGGCGGTGATCAGCGTGGCGTCCAGATCGATGACTACCCACCCCGACAGCAGCTTGCCGGCCACGCTCAGCCACGGGAAGCCCTGCGGCCGGCGGGCGAGCAGGTCCCAGACCCGGGCACGGACCTTCGCCCGCGCCTTGCCGATCCGACGCAAGGCGGCCTCGTCCAGCCCGGCCAGAGCACGGCGGACGGTCGCCTCCGATGGCGGATCGGCGAACACGAGCGCCTGATGCGTGAGCAAGCCGATATCGGACATGCTCCTCGCACCGAGCACGACCGCGACCGCGAGGCAGACCAAGACCGTGCCCCGATCCCACCACCCCGGTCCCTCGCCCCGGGGCAGCACCACGTTCAACGCACCGGTCAGCCCGGTCCGGTCCGCGCATCGGCGCAGCAACACCGCGCCCGCATGCCCGACCAAGCCCTTCCCGCCCGTGGCGACCTGCAGCCGCTGGTCCCACCCGCTACTCTTGCTCACCAGAAAGGTGCACCCGATTCTGCCGTGGATATGACCTAGTGTCGCGTGATCCTGGTTGTGTTATGTCGGGTTGTCGTTGATCCTGGTGTGATGCTGACCGATGCCCAGACCGCGGAGTTGCGGGCGGTG
>NZ_JBFAZX010000077.1:0-3394 GCF_040689395.1 Dactylosporangium sp. NPDC051484
CGGCGGCGTCCTACTCTCCCACACTCTCTCGGGTGCAGTACCATCGGCGCTGGAGGGCTTAGCTTCCGGGTTCGGAATGGGACCGGGCGTTTCCCCTCCGCTATGGCCACCGAAACACTATGAACCTATCAACCCCGCACACCCACCACCAACATGGCAGGGTGCGAACGGTATTGGTTCAGAATCACACAGTGGATGCGGCATACTCTAAAACCCTGTATAGAGGTCAAGTCCTCGGCCTATTAGTACCGGTCAGCTCAAACCTGTTACCAGGCTTCCACCTCCGGCCTATCAACCCAGTGGTCTCGCTGGGGGCCTTAACCCTCAAGGGGTGGGATACCTCATCTCGAAGCGAGCTTCCCGCTTAGATGCTTTCAGCGGTTATCCCTTCCGAACGTAGCCAACCAGCCGTGCCCTTGGCAGAACAACTGGCACACCAGAGGTTCGTCCGTCCCGGTCCTCTCGTACTAGGGACAGCCCTTCTCAAGTATCCTACGCGCGCGGCGGATAGGGACCGAACTGTCTCACGACGTTCTAAACCCAGCTCGCGTACCGCTTTAATGGGCGAACAGCCCAACCCTTGGGACCTACTCCAGCCCCAGGATGCGACGAGCCGACATCGAGGTGCCAAACCATCCCGTCGATATGGACTCTTGGGGAAGATCAGCCTGTTATCCCCGGGGTACCTTTTATCCGTTGAGCGACACCGCTTCCACCTGCCAGTGCCGGATCACTAGTCCCGACTTTCGTCCCTGCTCGACCTGTCAGTCTCACAGTCAAGCCCCCTTGTGCACTTGCACTCAACACCTGATTGCCAACCAGGCTGAGGGAACCTTTGGGCGCCTCCGTTACATTTTAGGAGGCAACCGCCCCAGTTAAACTACCCACCAGACACTGTCCCTGAACCGGCTCACGGCCCAAAGTTAGATACCCGAATCCAACAGAGTGGTATTTCAAGCTTGCCTCCACGACCACTGGCGTGACCGCTTCACCGGCTCCCACCTATCCTACACAATCGAACTCAGATACCAATGTCAAGCTATAGTGAAGGTCCCGGGGTCTTTCCGTCCTGCCGCGCGTAACGAGCATCTTTACTCGTAGTGCAATTTCGCCGGGCCTGTGGTTGAGACAGTGGGGAAGTCGTTACGCCATTCGTGCAGGTCGGAACTTACCCGACAAGGAATTTCGCTACCTTAGGATGGTTATAGTTACCACCGCCGTTTACTGGCGCTTAAGTTCTCCGCTTCGCCCCGAAAGACTAACAGGTCCCCTTAACGTTCCAGCACCGGGCAGGCGTCAGTCCATATACGTCGTCTTACGACTTAGCATGGACCTGTGTTTTTAGTAAACAGTCGCTTCCCCCTGGTCTCTGCGGCCACCAACCGCTCCACCAGCACGTGGTCTCACCATCGGTGGCCCCCCTTCTCCCGAAGTTACGGGGGCAATTTGCCGAGTTCCTTAACCACAGTTCGCCCGATCGCCTCGGTATTCTCTACCTGACCACCTGTGTCGGTTTCGGGTACGGGCCGCTCGAAACTCGCTAGAGGCTTTTCTCGGCAGCATGGGATCACTGACTTCACCTAAACGGCTCCGCATCACGCCTCACCCACAATGCAGCACGGATTTGCCTATGCTGCGGGCTACACGCTTGCCCCGGCACAACCACCGGCCGGGTCCAGCTACCCTCCTGCGTCACCCCATCGCTTGCCTACTACCACCCAAGTTCCCAAACTCCAGCCATCACCCCGAAAGGATCAAACTGTTGTGAGGTTAGTACAAGCAGGTTCAGCATGGACGCTTCTACGCGGGTACGGGAATATCAACCCGTTGTCCATCGACTACGCCTCTCGGCCTCGCCTTAGGCCCCGACTCACCCAGGGCGGATTAGCCTGGCCCTGGAACCCTTGGTCATCCGGCGGCAGGGTTTCTCACCCTGCTTTCGCTACTCATGCCTGCATTCTCACTCGCGTCACCTCCACGGCTGGATCACTCCGCCGCTTCACCGGTGACACGACGCTCCCCTACCCATCCACACACCTGGACCAGCAAACTGGCCGAGTACACGTGTGAATGCCACAGCTTCGGCGGTGTGCTTGAGCCCCGCTACATTGTCGGCGCGGAACCACTTGACCAGTGAGCTATTACGCACTCTTTCAAGGGTGGCTGCTTCTAAGCCAACCTCCTGGTTGTCTATGCGACCCCACATCCTTTACCACTTAGCACACGCTTAGGGGCCTTAGCTGGTGATCTGGGCTGTTTCCCTCTCGACTACGAAGCTTATCCCCCGCAGTCTCACTGCCACGCTCTCACTTACCGGCATTCGGAGTTTAGTTGACTTCAGTAAGCTTGTAGGCCCCCTAGGCCATCCAGTGCTCTACCTCCGGTAAGAAACACGCAACGCTGCACCTAAATGCATTTCGGGGAGAACCAGCTATCACGGAGTTTGATTGGCCTTTCACCCCTAACCACAGATCATCCCCCAACTTTTCAACGTTGGTGGGTTCGGCCCTCCACGCGGTCTTACCCGCGCTTCAGCCTGCCCATGGCTAGATCACTCCGCTTCGGGTCTAGGACACGCGACTGAACGCCCTATTCAGACTCGCTTTCGCTACGGCTCCCCCACACGGGTTAACCTCGCCACGTATCACTAACTCGCAGGCTCATTCTTCAAAAGGCACGCCGTCACCCCACACCAAAAAGGCGTGGACGCTCCGACGGATTGTAGGCGCACGGTTTCAGGTACTATTTCACTCCCCTCCCGGGGTACTTTTCACCTTTCCCTCACGGTACTCGTCCGCTATCGGTCACCAGGGAGTATTTAGGCTTACCAGGTGGTCCTGGCAGATTCACGGCAGATTACAGGAGTCCGCCGCTACTCGGGAACACACCAACACAGATCGACAGCTTTCGCCTACCGGACTCTCACCGCCTACGGTGCCGCTTTCCAACGGACTTCGACTAACCATCGATTTTCTGACTGTGCGACCAGCCGGCAGACCAGCCAAGACATGCCCCACAACCCCAAACATGCAACCCCTGCCGAGTATCACACATGCCTGGTTTAGCCTCATCCGCTTTCGCTCGCCACTACTCACGGAATCACAATTGTTTTCTCTTCCTGCGGGTACTGAGATGTTTCACTTCCCCGCGTTCCCTCTACCTGCCCTATGTGTTCAGGCAGGAGTGACACCACATGACTGGTGCCGGGTTCCCCCATTCGGACACCCTGGGATCACAGCTCGGTTGACAGCTCCCCCAGGCCTATCGCGGCCTCCCACGTCCTTCATCGGCTCCTGGTGCCAAGGCATCCACCGTACGCCCTCAGCAACTTGACCACAAAGCTTTAAAGATGCTCGCATCCACTGTGCAATTCTCAACCAACACCAAACCCAAC
>NZ_JBFAZX010000078.1:0-5187 GCF_040689395.1 Dactylosporangium sp. NPDC051484
GGCCCCAACCCGATCGACCTGAGCCCGCCTGACACGCTCCACAAAGGCTTTTAGCAACCGTACGTCAATCCGCCGACACCTCAAGACCGGCATGAACGCACGCTGTACGCGGCAGGTGCGGAAACGTGATCAAGCTGTGGCCGGCCGTAGCTGCGGATGCACGCCAAGATCTCGGGTCGGGGATCGGCCGGTGGCAGGCGGTGGCGATGTTCCGTTATACCTTCGCAGCCGATATATTGGGCCGCGTGGAATCCCCACTGCGTGAACCGACATTTTTGATGCTCACCGCCCTGGCTGGCGAGCCGATGCACGGCTACGGCCTGATCGCCGAGGTGGCCCGGCTGTCCGGCGGCCGCATCTCGCTACGGCCCGGCACGCTGTACGGCGCATTGGACCGGCTAGTCGACGCGGGCCTGGTGGGCGTCGATCACGAGGAGATCGTCGACGGCCGGCTACGCCGCTACTACCGGCTCACCGAGCCGGGCGGCGAGCTGCTGGCCGCCGAGACCGAACGCATGCGCCGCAACGTCAAGGCGGCAACCACCCGGCTGCGCGCCGCCAAGGCCGCACCCCGCCCGAGCCGGAGATTCGCATGAGCCTGCCGCAAAGCCAGCCGGACCGCCCGGAAGGGCATCACCAAGGACGTCCTGCGATGACCGAACTCGAACGGCGCTATGCGCGCTGGATGGCGCTGTTCTATCCGGCCGACGATCGGCGCAAGCGTGGCTCGGAACTGGTGGACACCTACCTGGCCCTGGCCGCGCCCGGCCGAAGGAGACCCTCGCCCGCCGACATCGCCGACCTCGCGGCCGGTGGGCTGCGCCGGCGCCTGCGGACCGCGCCCGGCGTCGGCTTCCGGCTCGCCGGCCTGCTCGCGCTGACGACCACCAGCGCGTTCGCGAGCTGGTGGGCGGTCCTCGAGGTGCTGGCACCCAGAGTGTCACCCTATGGGCCCTGGTCTGCGCAGACCGGGCCGTTCCTGTCCCTCGGGGTGGCGGCGTGGGCGTTGTGGTTGCTGGCCGCCGTCGTGCACGCCGTCGCTCCCGGCCAGTGGTTTCGCCGCGCGGCGCTCCTCGCAGTGCTGGTCACCGCGGGCGTCCTGCCAGCCGCGATGCTGACCGGAATCTTCCGCCCACCGCTGAGCGTGCTGCTGCCCCAGGTCGTTCTCGGTGTCGTCGCGCTCGGCGCCTCCGCACGGTACCGCTGGTGGGTCCGGCTGGCGCCGCTCGCCGCCGCGGCGTTGACCGTGCCGGTTGCCGTGACCACCGAACCGCGCCTGGGCTTCAACGGCGACTACTACCCGTCCGCCGTATTGGCATTGCCGGCCGCCGCGGTGACGTTGCTCATCGGCGCGACGCTGCTCGCGCTCGGCCTGGCCGCCCGCCACGACTCCCGCGGTGTCTGGGCGCTGCTGATCCTGCTCACGCCGATCGGCATGCTCGCCCTCAACCCGCTCGGTGCGATGCTCGACAACGCCGGCCCGGGCCGGCCGATCGTTCCGGAATGGTCATCCATGGCCGCCGCTGGGGTACTGGTCGCCGTCGTAGGACCGGCACTGCTACTCCTGGCCCTCGCCGCAACGGGTCGACGCTCGGCCGGCGGCCGGTCACTGCCCGCCGAGGCGACCCATTGCCCGACCTGCGGCGCCCCGTCAAACTCCGCGTAGTCCACGAAACCCTGAGCCGGACGGTTGGTCGCAGGCTAGTGCGACGTCGGACATGCGCGACTCGAGGCATGACAGTGCAGCCGATCAAGGCATTGCGGTGCGTCAAGTGAGCGGAACTTCCACGTCCGAGATCTGTCCATGCGCTTCGAAGGACAGCCGAAGGCTGCTGGCCTGCTCTGGCAGAACCGGCAGGTAGTTACTGACATAGCGCCAGGGGTAGCGCTCACCGCCGCCGGCTGCACTCGCCAAGGTGTAGTGAGTGCCGATGTCATCGGTGACCGTCTGCCGGATCTCCAGCAGGTGTAGGGCTGGCCAGTCCGGGGGCTCGGTTTGCGGGTTGGCGAGTCAGGTCTCGTGTGCCTGGCGGTAGGTCTGCAGCGCTTGGTCGGCTCCCGGTCCCTTCCTTCCAGACGCAGCGTGACGTGGTTAGCGATCTCCAGACCGAACAGCCAAGCCTCGATGTCTCCCATCTCGGCCACGCTGAGGCGCGTGCGGCAACTTTCGGCGCGGTACCGCTGTCACGGTCACGAGGAACACCTGCTCTGGCTCGCCGAAGTCGACATGCACGACACCATCGGCCTGGGTGGCCTGGGCGGCTATGCTGCCTGCCGACGGACCCACCGGCAGGCTCTTCGAGGACGGCAGGCCGGTCGACCACGGCGCTCTCGCGCCCTGACTCCAGCCAGCGGCGGGGCGCCGCTGGCAGCCAGGCGTGGAACGGCCCGAGGTCCTGGTCGACGGACGAGCCGTGAACGCACGCCCGCCCAGCGACGGCCGGTGCGCTGGTGGTGCCATCTGCGGCCAGGGCTTGGGAGGTGTCGTCCGAGCTGTCCTGGATAGTCGAGCCGGACGGCCAGACGTTGGTGGCCATCTGCCCTTGACGGGCAGGAGGAGCGTTACATCGATCGGCATGCACAGGTCGCGCCGACGGGACGCCGCCCGGCTGCGACAGGCTGTCTCTCGTAGCATGACGCGGGCGCGGGCGTGCTCCGGCCTACCGTCCGAACGTCGATGTCGGCGGCTGCGGTCTGGCGTCCTGAGGCAGGAACGGTCGCAGCTGCTCCGGCGTCGGTTCCGCTACCGGGGCAATCCGAGTTCGCCGCGGAGCGGGTCGAGGTCCGCGACGTACCGTTCGCCCATGCCAGCCGCTGTTGGTGTACCCGGTCTGCGGCAGCGCCGGCTTCGCGAAGATGTTGCCGATGCGCTTGCCGATGTTGATCAACGAAACTCGACAACCGCTTCTTGCGGTAGTCACTGGACCGGGTTGGGCGCGCTGTCCCGAGCTGCCATGGCCAGTGCGATGAACGAGCGGAAACGCTCAAACTCGGCCGCGTCCATGGTGAGCCAGGCACCCGAGAGGACCTGGTCGTCGTATCCCGCCCCGATCTGGACTTTGTACCGGTCGCCCTTGGGCTTGACCGAGACACCCAGAAACGCCACGTGGACCCGATTCGATTCGGCATTGCCTCGGTGGAAGATCTCCAGGACCCGTCCGTCGAGTACCAGGATGTAAGCGTCATGCACGAATTCGGTCGCCATGCCGGTGAAAGTAGCCGAGTACTCGTTCTCAGTCGACAGCGGCGGATCCGACCCGGCCGGGCCTCTCAATCACTTTCCGTAGCGCCCAGATCCGTGCACCCAACCGTGGCTGACTCCGCGGTCGTGAGACCCCTACTGCTTGGAGCATGTGCTGTGGCACTGCACACAGTGGACACACCGGGGACCGGCAAATGGGCGTTCATCCTGCCCCTCGCCATCATCGGCAGCCTCGCGAGCTTCATCCTGGGCCGGCTACGGTTCCGGCAGCCGGCGCCTGTCCCGCCGCCGCACCCGCACCCTTTTGGTAACGCTGGTCCGGCGGCACCGCCGTTCGGCGCGCTGGTCACCATCAACGACGGGCAATTGTTCACGGCCGGGCCCGGCACGGCGCAGCCCGCCCCGACGATGGACCCACTCGTCAGGTTGACCATGCTGCAGTCTCTGCGGGACTCCGGTGCGCTGTCGCCAGCCGAGTACGAACAGGCGAAGGCAAAGATTCTGGCCGAGATGTAGGCCTCGTCCCGGTGCGCAGCTGATCAAGCTAGGTCTAGCGACCCGAGGTAGGCGGACACCGCCGCGCGCAGCGCAAGCTCACCAGGGGGCGCCACATCGGCGCCGGGAAGGAGAGATGGCCATGTATCACCGTGCGTCACCAGCGGGGATGAACGCCGGAGCACTCGCGGCGGCATGAGAGTGCGCCGCGATACGGGTATAGATACGGTGACGGCGTGACGGGTTACGGCTCGGGGTAGGTGTCCAGCAGCCGTGCGGCCTCGATGCGCAGTTCTTCCTTCGTGAGGCCACCGCCGAACATCGATGCTGCTACCAGGTCCAGAAACCGCACGAACTCGTCGGCGCCCGGCAGTGGCCGGTCGTAGGAGGCCAGTTCGTCGCCTTCTCGGTGGGTGTCCCATGCTCGGAAGACCCGCAGGCTGGCATCCCTGCCGATGCGCCACGCGTCCCGCCAGTCATGCTCGCGGAAGGTGAACAGCGGGTGGACCGTCTCCAGGAACTCCAGCCCGAGGGCGTCGATCAGCCTGTACACGGCGTTGTCGTCGGTGTGGGTGCCGATCGCGTCGGTGATGCGGTTCGCCGAGGTGGACACGTCGGCCGCTGCGGCCCAGCTGGACAGGGTGTTGGCTAAGCTGGCCGGGTCGTCGTCCGGCACGTCGGCGCCGTCAGGCAAGGGCACGGTGCACTCTTCGTGGTGATCAAAGGCGCAGCGTTGCGCTGCCGGGCGGGGCGGCGAAACGAGCCCTGTGGCCGCGGCGAGGTCACGGAAGGTGGGGCCGGTTCGCTCGGCGGTGTTGGCGAAGTGGGCCAGCCATGTAGATCCGTCGGGGGTCGCGCCGCCGTACTGCAGGCAGTAGCTCTCTTTGATCTCTATTGCGAGTGCGGGTGCGCCGGTGGCCACGGCCAGGGGCGCGGGTCCGCCGTGGATGGTCGGCCATTCGTGATACATCGGTGGATTGAGGTGCGCTAGTTGCCAGCCGCTGTCGTACCGGTGCACAGCGACGAATCGGCTGCCGAACGCGGACCGTATCCCGGGTACATGCGGCAGCAGCGTGTCGGACCGGGCGAGCACGAAGGTGCCGAAGAAACTCACGTGTGACGTTTTAGCACCTGGAGCTCACTGAAACGCGGAGATAGGACCGCTCAGCGAGGTCATGGGTTGGCGCGGCAGCTCATGCGACGCGAGGCACCTGGTCGCGGCGCGAGTCGCCGGCCCGTGCCAGCGCCGTGCACAACCGCACTCAATTCGGCAGAACAAGAAGCCTCGGCCTCGCCGAGCAAGTCACCGTCTGTGACGAGCGCTGGCCAGCGGCGCCGGGTGCACGCCGCGCTGGCCGCACACAGGACACCACTGCGGCCGCACCCTTCGAACCCTGTCAACGGTCATCTGATGCCCCGGATGGGCGGACAGTGGGCCGCCGGGTCCGCGGACACGGTTTCTCCGGGTCCGCGGACACATGTCTTCCGGT
>NZ_JBFAZX010000079.1:0-5141 GCF_040689395.1 Dactylosporangium sp. NPDC051484
GGTCGGGTGTGCGTCGGGCTGGTGTGTCGGCGTTCGGTGTGAGTGGGACGAATGCTCATGTGGTGCTGGAGCAGGCACCCGAACCGACGCCCGCGGCGGACCCGAGCCCGGCGACGGCCCCGGCGCCCACGGTCCTGCCGTTCGTCGTCTCGGCCCGTTCCGATGACGCGCTGCGCGCCCAGGCCCGCAACCTGCTGGCTTTCCTCGATCGGGAACCCGCCGCGCAGTTCGGTGAGGTGGCCCGGGCCCTGGCCACCTCCCGCACCGCCTTCGAGCACCGCGCCGTCGTGATCGCCGACGATCGTGCGCGCCTCACCGAGGGCCTGCGCGCCCTCGCCGTCGTCGGAGATGACGCCGCCGGCCTCGTCCAGGGCCGCACCGTGGCCACGGGTCGCGTCGTCTTCGTGTTTCCGGGTCAGGGTTCGCAGTGGGTGGGTATGGCGCGGCAGTTGTGGGAGCAGTCTGCTGTGTTCGCTGGGCGGATGGTGGAGTGTGAGGCGGCGTTGTCGCCGTTTGTGGGTTGGTCGTTGCGGGATCGGGTGTTTGGGGGTGATGTGTGGGAGCGGGTTGATGTGGTGCAGCCGGTGTTGTTTTCGGTGATGGTGTCGTTGGCGCAGCTGTGGCGGTCGTTTGGTGTGGTGCCGGATGCGGTGGTGGGGCACAGTCAGGGTGAGATCGCGGCGGCGGTGGTGGCTGGTGGGTTGTCGCTGGATGACGGGGCGAGGGTCGTCGCGTTGCGGAGTCAGGCGATCGCGGCGTTGGCCGGGCGGGGTGGTATGGCGTCTGTGCCGTTGCCGGTCGCTGATGTCACTGAACGTCTGAGCGGCCGGTCGGGCGGGCTGTCTGTCGCCGCGGTCAACGGTCCGTCGTCGACCGTTCTGGCCGGTGATCCCGCCGACATCGAGGCGTTCGTCGCGGAGCTTGTCGCGGATGACGTGCGGGCGCGGGTCATCCCGGTCGACTACGCCTCGCACTCGGTCCAGGTCGAGCAGATCCGGGAGCGGCTGCTGAGCGACCTCGCCGGCATCAGCCCGGTCGCAGCCACCGTGCCGTTCCTGTCCACCGTCGACGCCGGCTGGCGGGACACCAGCACCCTCGACGCCGGCTACTGGTATCGCAACCTTCGCCAGACCGTGCGCTTCGCCGAGGCGAGCAGGATCCTCGTCGACGAGGGCTACAACGTCTTCATCGAGTCCAGCGCCCACCCCGTCCTCACCGTCGGTGTCACGCAGACCGCCGACGCCGCCGAAGCCGAGGTCACCGCTGTCGGCACCCTTCGGCGTGGACAGGGCGGTATGGACACCGTCCTGGGTTCGCTCGCTGAGGCGTTCGTGCGCGGACTGTCGCCCGACTGGCCCACGCTCTTCGCCGGCCGGCCGGGCACCGAGGTCGCGCTGCCCACCTACCCGTTCCAGCGCCGCTCGTACTGGCTGCGACGCCCGGCGGACGCCGCCGACGCGCCGCCCGCGCCGCACCCCGCGGAGGCGGGCTTCTGGCAGACCGTCGACGACGAGAACCTCCCGGCCTTCACCGCCACCCTCGGTCTTGGGCCGGCCGACACCGTGAGCGCCGTGCTGCCCGCCCTGGCGGCCTGGCGCCGGCAGTACGAGCAGCGCGCCACGGCCGACTCCTGGCGCTATCGCGTCGACTGGCAGCGGCTTGCCGGCGGGCCGGGTGCCACGCCGGCCGGAACCTGGCTGCTCGTGTCCTCCGCCGCCACCGCCGGCGCCACCCTCATCAGCGCCTGCGAGCGGGCGCTCGCGGAGCACGGTGTCACCGTCGTGCCGGTCACGCTCGACCCGTCCGACGACGAGCGGTCCGTGCTCACCGCGCGCCTCGCCGAGACCCTCGCCGCTGCGCCGAGCCCGGTCCGTGGCGTCCTCTCCCTGCTCGGCCTGGACGAACACCCGCACCGGCGCAACCCCCAGATGACCGACGGCACCGCGCTGAGCCTGGTGCTGCTGCAGGCGCTCGGCGACAGCGGTTGCGAAGCCCCGCTGTGGTGGGCGACCCGAGGCGCGGTGAGCACCGGTACCAACGACGCGCTGACCTCGCCTGCCCAGAGCCTGATCTGGGGCCTCGGCCGGGTCGCCGCGCTGGAGCATCCGGCTCGCTGGGGTGGTCTCGTCGACCTACCGGCCGAGCTTGACGCACCGGCCGCCGAGCGGCTGCGCCACGTCCTCGCCGGACGGGACGGCGAGGACCAGGTGGCCGTCCGGGCCACCGGCGCCTACGGCCGGCGACTGGTCCGCGCCGCACTGACCGACACCGCTGCCGACACCGCGGCCGTACGCTCCTGGCGTCCGGCCGGCACCACGCTCATCACCGGCGGCACCGGCGGCGTGGGCCGGCAGCTGGCTCGTTGGCTCGCCGAGCGTGGGGCGGAACACCTGGTACTGCTCAGCCGCCATGGTGACGCCGCCGACGGCGCGGCCGACCTGGCCGAGCAGCTGACCCTGCTTGGCACCCGGGTATCGATCGTGGCCTGCGACGTCGCCGACCGGGATGAGCTGGCCGCGCTCGTCGCCGGGCTGCGCCGCGACGGCGCCGACATCCGCTCGGTCATTCACGCCGCCGGCGCCGGTGTCCTGATCCCGCTCGACGACACCAACCCGGACCACTTCGCGGAGACGCTGTACGCGAAGGTCCGCGGCGCCGAGAACCTCAACGCCGTCTTCGGCGACGACCCGCTGGACGCCTTCGTCCTGTTCTCTTCGATCTCCGCGGTCTGGGGCAGCGGCGAGCACGGCGCATACGCCTCCGCCAACGCCTACCTCGACGGCCTGGCCGAGAACCGCCGGTCCAGGGGCCTGACCGCCACGTCGATCATCTGGGGGATCTGGGATCCGGCCGATGGCGGCGGTATGGCGGCGAACCTCGTCGAGGAGCAGCTGCGCGGCCGGGGTGTGCCGTTCATGTCGCCCGCCGTGGCCCTCACCGCGTTCCAGCGGGTGCTGGACAACGACGACACCGTCGTCGTGGTCGCCGCCGTCGACTGGGACCGGTTCGCGCCGGTGTTCACCTCGATGCGTCCGAGCCCGCTGATCGCCGACCTCCCGGAGGCGCGCCGGGCCCTGACCACCGAGGAGCCGCGCGCCGAGGAGGAGAACGGGGCGGGCTCCGCGCTGCGCCGCCGGCTGCTCGACACCGCGCCCGCCGACCGGGACCGGCTCCTGACCGATTTCGTACGCACGCACGCCGCAGGCGTCCTGGGCCATGACTCGGGTAGCGGCGTCGACCCGGACCGGGCCTTCCGGGACCTTGGCTTCGACTCCCTCACCGCCGTCGAGATGCGCAACCGGCTGGGCGCCGCCACCGGGCTCCGGCTGCCGGTGACCGTGATCTTCGACTACTCGTCGGCCACCGCGCTCGCCCGGCACGTGGGCGAGCTGCTCCTCGGTACCGGCACCGCCGTACCCGTCGAGACGCCGGTCGCCGCCGCGGCCGACGACGATCCCGTCGTCATCGTCGGGATGGCCTGCCGGTATCCGGGCGGCGTGAGCGATCCGGACGAGCTGTGGGACCTGCTCGTGGCCAGCCGCGACGCCATCACGGAGCTGCCGGGCGATCGGGGCTGGAACGTGACGGGCCTCTACGACGCCGACCCGGACCGGCCCGGCACCACCTATTCGGTCGAGGGCGGTTTCCTGCACGCGGCCGGGGAGTTCGACGCGGCCTTCTTCGGCGTATCGCCGCGCGAGGCGCTGGCGATGGACCCCCAGCAGCGCCTGCTGCTGGAGGCCTCCTGGGAGGCGTTCGAGCGCGCCGGCATCGATCCGGGCAGGCTGCGCGGCAGCCGGACCGGCGTCTTCGCCGGCGCCGCCTACCAGGGGTACGGCAGCTACGAGGTGCCCGACGAGGTCGAGGGCCATCTCATCGCCGGTGTCTCCACCAGCGTCCTGTCCGGGCGCGTCGCGTACACCATGGGCCTGGAAGGCCCCGCGGTGACCGTGGACACCGCATGCTCCTCGTCGCTGGTGGCGTTGCATCTCGCCGCGCAGGCGCTGCGCAGCGGCGAGTGCACGCTCGCTCTGGCCGCGGGCGTCACCGTGCTGGGCACCTCGTTGTCGCTGACCGGATTCAGCCGCCAGCGCGGCCTGGCCTCGGACGGGCGGTGCAAGTCCTACGACGCCTCCGCCGACGGGTTCGGCATCGGCGAGGGCGTCGGTGTGCTGGTGGTGGAGCGGCTCAGCGACGCGCGGCGCAACGGCCACCCGGTGCTCGCGACGGTCCGCGGCTCCGCGATCAACCAGGACGGTGCCAGCAACGGCCTCACCGCCCCGAACGGGCTGGCGCAGCAGCGGGTCATCCGCAGCGCGCTCGCCAACGCCGGCCTCAAGCCGGCCGACGTCGACGTGATCGAGGGACACGGGACCGGCACGAGGCTGGGCGACCCGATCGAGGTGCAGGCGTTGCTGGCCACGTACGGCCAGGGCCGGCCCGCGGACCGGCCCGTGCGGCTCGGCTCGGTGAAGTCCAACATCGGCCACACCCAGGCGGCGTCGGGCGTCGCCGGCATCATCAAGATGGTGCAGGCCATGCGGCACGAGCTGCTGCCCCGGACGCTGCACACCACCGAGCCCACCCCGGACGTCGACTGGTCGGCGGGCACGATCGCCCTGATCACCGAGGCCGAGCGGTGGACGGCGAACGGCCGGCCGCGCCGGGCCGGCATCTCGTCCTTCGGCCTCAGCGGCACCAACGCCCACGTCATCATCGAGCAGCCCGCCGAGGCGGATCGCGAGCCGACCGCCGAGCCGGCCGCACAGCCGAGCGAGGCCCGGCCCGTGCTGTGGCCGATCTCCGGACGCAGCGAGCAGGCGTTGCTGGCCCAGGCGGCCCGGCTGGCCGGCCACGTCGCACGCCGGCCCGGCCTGCGGCCCGCCGACGTCGGATACTCACTGATCCACAACCGGACCGCGTTCGAGCACCGCGCCGTCGTCTCCGGCCGGGACCACGACACGCTGCTGCGGGGCCTGACCGCGCTGGCCGAGGGCCGCGCCGACAGCTCCCTCGTGCAGGGCAAGTCCGGTCCCGTCGGTCGCACCGTCTTCGTGTTTCCGGGTCAGGGTTCGCAGTGGGTGGGTATGGCGCGGCAGTTGTGGGAGCAGTCTGCTGTGTTCGCCCAGCGGATGGTGGAG
>NZ_JBFAZX010000080.1:0-4430 GCF_040689395.1 Dactylosporangium sp. NPDC051484
CCGACGAGATCCTCGCCAAGGTCCGCTGGGTCCAGACCAGCATCAAGCAACTCGTCGACAACAACTCGAAGTAACGACAGCAGGATCACGAGACAGTAGGGTATAATCAGCGCAACTAATGTTCGCGCCGGACCGATGCCATATCGACGGCTTTCACGCATTGTACGGCCAGCAAGTACGCCGCAAACAATCGACACCGCCAGCATGCCAGGATTGCATTTGACACCCAGCGTGAGCAGCAAGAGCAGCATAGTTCCGGTCCACACGGAAACCCTTAGGCTAAATTCCCTGTCGGCACCATATCTGCTAAGCATTTGGCGGGTCGGACGTTGAACATGAAGAGTCAGGTACGCGATAGGTGCAGCAATAATGCCCACTACGAACATCGGCACTAGCGAGGAGATTAGCAAAGCCTGGATATCGAGCGTTTTAGTAAGGTAGCGGAAGGTTGCTTCGTCGCCATCTGACGCGGAATAGAGCTGGAGAGCGGCGGTAAGAATGCCCACCGCTGGAATGGCTACCAGCAGGTCGGTCATCCATTTACGCGCATCCGTTAGATGCGGAAGGAAGGATTTGCGCTGACCCTTCCCGTTATTAGCCTCTACATCCGTGTCGTTCGCATGCAGCGGACGAGTCAATTCGCCAATCTCGACAGGCTGCACCACGTCACTCATTCCTACAGTATGCACTCGCCACGCAACCGCCCAGACAGGCAAGAAGGGGCGTTGACGCTGGCATTAGGCCAGGTCAACGCCCCTTCGCTGTATGGATTAGGTGGGTTTAGTGGATCTAGTAGGGCAGCCGCACTTACCGGCGTGATTATGGTGTGGCTTGTCGGGCGAGTCGGGTGCGGTGGTGGAACCAGCGTGCTCGGGCTTGGTGACGTCGTCGCCACCAGGTCCAGTGCAGGTGGTGGGCGTTGGTGTGTGGCCGGCGGGTGATGAGGATGAACAGCCGTTTGATCTCCGCGACGGTGAACGCGATCAGGCCGGTGTCTGCTGGTGGGTCGTCATCCGGGCTGGTCGGCAGGATCGGTGCTGGGGCGCGGGTTTTCGCCTGTGCGGCGGTGACCGCGCAGACCGCGAGGGCGGCCATGGCCAGTACCAGATGGCGGGTCAGGGCGATGTGGAGGCGGACCTGCGAGTGGTCGAGGCCGAAGTGGTCCTTGCCGAACTCGAAGTCTTCTTCCACCGGCCAGCGCAGGCATGCCACCCGCACCAGGGTCATCAGCGGGACTGGCCGGCCCGGCGGGACGTGGCAGTAGTGGTAGGCGACCTCCCCGGTCTGCAGATGCTTGCGCAGCAACAGGAAGTGGTGCGGGCTGGCGGTGGCGACCCACGCCCAGGCGTAGCGTCGCTCGCCCTTGGACCCGGGTACCGCACGGATCTGCCAACTGTCCTGAGTGGACAGCATCGTGGCCGCCACAGCGTCGGCGCGCATCCGGATTCCCTGGGCCAGGCTGGTGTGGAACGCCCGGCCGACCCGCAGCACGTACCCGATCTCATTGTCCTCGCAGAACGTGCGCAGTTCGACAGAGCGGCCGTAGACCTCGTCGCCGGCGCACCAGGCCGGCATCGTGGCGTCGGCGACCATGTCCTGCATGATGTCCACCGCCAGCTGCGGCTTGGACCGGAACGTGGCCTCCTCCCCGATGCCCAGCGCGGTCCGGCGATCCGGGTCGGCGAGCTGGTCGGCGGGCACGTAGATCCGGGCACCGACCAGGGCATGCCCGCCCGGGGTGGCGTAGGAGCAGTACACCGTGTTCACCCCGTTCGCGATCCGCCCGGCGCAGCCCATGTACTGCCGCTGCACCCCGGCCGTCGCGGCACCGTCCTTCTCCTGCCCGGACTCGTCCAACGCCGCCACGACCAGCGGCCGGCCGCTCAACTGCCCGGCCACGAAACCGCGGATCGCTGCCATCGCCGCGTCGTGATCCCAGACCGCGTGGTTGAGCAACCGCTGCGTACGGTCCGGGCACGCATCCCCGGCGTGCTCGGCGATGGTCCAGCCGTTCTTCCGCGGCAGGTCACTGACCAGCGCCGTCATGTACTTCCCCGCCTGCTCGTACGGTTCCGACCGCCGGAAACACGACCGCAACCGGCGATGCAGCTCGGCCAGGTTCGCCACCGCCAGGGCACCCTCTACCATGGCAGCAGCAGCCGCCTCCCGGTTTTCTTGCGTCACAACTCGATCATCGCGAGGCGGCTGCCCTCATGATCACCGGTGTCCACAACCCGGCTACCAGCCAAAATCACCTAAGTGCGGCTGCCCTACTAGGAACACGTTCTGGTCATGGGCATACCGTGCCTGACGTACATATATATCAACCCCAATGGCCCGGGGGTCAAGGGGTCGTGGGTTCAAATCCCGCTGTCCCGACGCAGGTCAGAGGGCTGATCCACTTCTTGGGTCGGCCCTTTTCGGCATCCTGGGGACCAGATCGGTCAAGTTCGGCTCGTGTAGCTCACCTTGACCGCCGGTCAAGTTTGAGCGGGCAGAGTTTGTTTGTTTGCTGAACGTTCTCTGTCTGGATCAAGGCGCCGCTGACGCGGCGCACGGCGGCGCCAGGGGCCGCTCCGCGCGTAGCGCAACCGGTCCGCCCGCACCCGTATCCCGGTGACGGGCACTAACGACCACGGCTTCCTGCTCGAGGGCGGCGTGTTCACTCAGGACCTGGTGGACACCTGGATCTCCTACAAGCGCGCCAACGAGGTCGACGCGGTGCGCCTGCGCCCGACCCCCAGGAGTGCGCCATGTACTACGACGTGTGATCTCGGCTCGTCCGCGGCGGCCCGCTCCCTTCGGGGGCGGGCCATTGCGTTGACGGGATCAACGCGACGGGGTGGTCGAGGGCCGGGAGGGGTCGGTGACGCTCCACAGCTTGGCCGTGTCGTCCCAGCCCGCGGTCGCCAGGGTCCGCCCGTCGGGGCTGAACACCACCCCAGCCACGGCTTCGGTGTGGCCGGTGAGGATGGCGATCGGCGCGGGGTGGGCCGGATCGGCGATGTTCCACAGCTTCGTCGATCCGTCTCCGGAGGCGGTGGCCAGGATGTGGCCGTCGGGGCTGAACGCCACCGTGAGCATGTCCTGAGTATGACCCGTGAGAGTGGCGATGGGCCGCCGGACGGGCGGGCGGGCGGCCTCACCAGGGCGGTTCGGTCGAGGCCGGCCGGCGACAGCGACGGCGACGGCGCCCGCCGCCAGGACGACGACGACCAGGCCGGCGGCAAGCCAGCGACGCGAGCGTCGTGGCCCGGGAACGGGGGGACGGCGGTGCGGACGGTGTCGTGAGCCCGGCGCTGGCCATGCGCGAATCATAGATCGACAACGGTGCCTCAGGCAGCCCGCAACTCGTCGAAGCCGAACACCCGGTCCGGGAACACTGTGGTCACTTCGTCGCTGCGGGCCAGTTTGGCCTCGACGTTCGGGCGCTGGTCTCCTTCCAGGCCTTCGTCCGCTGTCCCGACAAGGCGCAAGGGCCGTTGACGACGGGTGTAAGACCAGGTCAACGGCCCTTTCACCGCGCTGGTCAAATCTCGCTAGTAGATCTAGGCGGCTTGGTCCTGGGGACCGGCGGGCCGCGAGATGGGCGCTCAGCGCCGTTGCGGCGTAGGTGCTCGAACCCCAAGCGCCTCCACCACCTCATCCCAGTGCGTAGCGTCGCGCAGCACCGCCGTACCGATCCGGCCACCGCGCGGCCCGGTGAACAGCCGGGTGTCCGGCGTCTCCGCGGCATCGAGTCCCGGAGTGAGCAGGTCCCGCGCCTCCAGGATGATCGGCACCCGCCGCGCCCGCTTGCCCTTCGTCCCCTTGTCGATCAGGCCACCCGGCCCGGGAGTGGCCTGCCGGCGCACCGTCCACGTCCACGTGTCTGGGTCGATGTCCCCGGCCCGGACGCCGGACACCTCACCGATACGGGCGGCGGTGCACGCGGCGAACACGACCACCTCCCCCCACCCCGCATACTGGCCGTGCGAGCGGGCCACGAGCGCCTCAGCGAGCCGAACCAGCGCCTCCCAGTCGGGCACGCGAGGGAGCGCGGGTCGTCCAACTCGTCCTCGGCCAGCTTGTACTCGTGCTGCCACCCGCTCACGCGCGCCGGGTTGTGGTCGCGCAGACCGTCCCGAACGGCCTGCTCCATCACCCGCACAAGGATTGCGATGCTCCGATGTTCGAGCAACTATCTGTCCCGAAGGACGGGCCCCCGCAGGGAGTCCCGTCCTTCGCTGAGCTTGATCAAACCGAAGACCAACTCGACGGCGAGACCCGCGGCGAGTGGTACGTGCGGCAACTGCTGGGCACCTCATGTCCGGCAACCCCAGCCACCAGATCGAACACCACCTCTTCCCCGACCTGCCCAGCAACCGCTACGCCGAGATCGCCCCGAAAGTCCGCGACCTCTGCGAACGATTCGGGCTGCGGTACAACAC
>NZ_JBFAZX010000081.1:0-2642 GCF_040689395.1 Dactylosporangium sp. NPDC051484
CCCCGATCAACTACGAAAACAACATCCGAACAGCACCAGCTACGCTGGCGCCAGCCGCATAAACCCCGTGTCCAAGATCAGGGGTCAAGCCCCGTCCTGGGCAACTGGGACGCCCTGCTCATGCTCGCCCTCTTGGCCGCCCTGTCTGCCGTGCACCCCGGCACGTCGCACCAGCCGGTGGCGGCGCCTCACGAGGCCGCCACCGATCAGATTTCCTCGGTCAGCAACTGACCCGGATCTCATTGGAGTACTTCATCCCGACGATCGTGTTGGCGGCGGCGGATGCCGCTGCTGGTCCGCTCCATGGTCTGCAGCGTCGACCATGGAGCGGAGGCCGACGTATTTCTGCAGGTGCACCTTGATGTTCGCTGCTCGGTCGAGCATTCGGTGTAGCTGCCCTCACCATTGCTGCGCATCGCCGAAGACGTGCCGGCGAAGCTGTCCGCCCGGACCCGGTTGTTCGATACCACGCAGGGCCGCAAGACCGACCCGGCCGACGCGCACTGCATCGCCATCGCAGCATTGCGGGCGTACGGGCTGCGGCAGGTGGTGGTCGACGACGTCACGGTCGTGTTGAAGCTGCTCGTCGACCGCCGCGACGAGCTGGGCCGGGCGCGGACCGAGGCGCTGAGCCGGCTGCACCACCTGCTGCTCGAGCTGGTTCCCGGGCCGCGGTGCGGGTCCGCAGCATCCGCCACCTGCTGGCCGCCGGACTGACCCTGGACGACGTGCGCGTGTTCCTGCCATGCCTGCCACACCGACGCCCGCGGCCGGCTGGAAACCGCACTTCACTACAAGACCGTCGATCGCATCCGCCCGGTGGCCTGACCATCTGCCTGGGACCACATCATATCGAATGATCATGACGCCAAGCTGGCACTCGACACATAGCTCGAGACGATCCCGACGCTCCGAACCCCGACGTTCGGCATGAGCATGCTGGGCTTCGACAGCAATAGCGAGACAAAGTCGCCAAGGATTCTCAGTTACGTTGGCGAATTCGGTCCCGTCAACTGACGGCGACGGACGAAATCGGTTCGGCCGGATGCCACAGCCGGACCCATGCAAAGATGACTCTTCCGCGATGCCGTGACCGTGAGTCACGAGATCGGCCGCACCGGGAGCAAGTCGCTTGGACCCCGGTGCACTGGATCGCGGGCATGCGCGTTCACCATCTGACATTATGGACTGCCGTTCGGGGCGGCGGTTTCGGTCGGGTTCCGGGATAATTACGCACATGGGGCAGCTGGGATTGTTTTCAAGGGCGGAGTTGGCTGCCATGCGTGACCGGACCAGGTCACGTCGTTATTCCCCGGCAAAGGAGCAGTTCCGCCGGGAGCATGCTCGGCATCGGGAATGGGGCCTTGCCAGACGGCACTCCGAGAAGCTCCGCCGCCTGCGCGGTGACACCCCGCCGACGGCCAGCGACCAGCGGGACGGATCGGGGCAGGGGCCGGTGCCGCCCTCGCCACCTCCGCCGGTCACGCCACCTGACCAGGCACAACGCCCCGCGAGCAGCACCGCGGCAAACGACTGCGATCCCGCACCACGCCAGGCGAGCGGCGACGGGCAGCCCGTTCCTGTCCCGAAGCGTCGTCGCGCATGCACGCCACAGTTGCGCCGGCCCGCCGGTCCGGCAACGCATCGAACGGTCGGCGGCAATACACGGCCGCCGGTGCATCGCGGCCGTCTTTCGACAATGCCGCGCACGGCCGGGCGGCATTTCCGTCACATACTCCGCAAGGCGAGAACAAGCAACCACTGTCCCCATGGACCGCCGGCGCCGATTCCCGAATTTCTCGACAATGGCGATGGCCCGCACAACGCGCACATCGGCTACTTATCTCTACGACCGCAGCCCGGCCAGGCTGGGTCGAGGTGCAGGATCGGTGGGGTGGCTCTCACATCGGCTGCCCACTGCTGTTTCGTGTGGCTCTCATTTGGCATGCGTCCCGTCGGTCACCGCGGCGTGGAGAGGCTCACGAAAGTCTGCCCAGCTCGAAGTAGCGCTGCCCTCCTCGCTGACATCAGCGAATGTCGGATTGAGGAGGGGGAACGGCGTGGCACGAGTGATCATCGGAATGGACCCACACAAACGGTCCGCGACCGTCGAGATCAAGCTCGGCCGACAGTACAAGGACCGGGTCTGGGCGGTCGAAGGCTGCAACGGCATCGGCCGGCACATCGCCCAGCGGCTGGTCGCTGACGGCGAGACCGTCCTGGACGTAGACGCCAGGACGCATCTCGGTCAGCGAGCCAGGATCGGTGACCGGCGCCGTGGGTGTCGACCCGCCACTGCGCACCACAGGGTCCACGCCCGCGGCGCGCAGCGCTTCGGACGCCTGATGCAAGGCTTCGGCCTCGTCGGCCGCCGCGCTGGCCCGGCGGCCGGGTCGCGGCAGGCGCTGCTGCGCGGCGGATCGCGCTGCGGCAACATGCGAAGTCCCACAAGTGCGTGCAGATCGCTCGCCGTCAGATCGAGTCTGGTGCGGTCGGCCTGACCGTGGCCACCGTCAGCGAGGCTGAGGTGTTCGCCCAGGCCGGCTTCACCGACCTCTTCATCGCCTATCCCGTCTGGGCGTCAGGTGCGCGTGCGGCACGATTGCGTGCTCTCGCCGACCAGGTGTCGCTGCGTGTCGGTG
>NZ_JBFAZX010000082.1:0-2252 GCF_040689395.1 Dactylosporangium sp. NPDC051484
GCATCGAGGCGCCTGCAGCCCCGGCAGCGACGCACCCGAAACCGATCAAGCAACCAAGATCACCAACAGCATCACCAAAGTGGGCCAGATCCAGTCTCAAGCCGCCGTCGACAACCATCCCCGCGTGCGCGGGGAGCACACGGTCACCGCGTCCACGTGGTCGGTGGGCCTGGGACCATCCCCGCGTGCGCGGGGAGCACATGTGGCTCTGGAACAACGGAATCAAGCCCGCGGGACCATCCCCGCGTGCGCGGGGAGCACGTCGTCGCTGTGCTGGGACCCGTCCAGGCTCCAGGACCATCCCCGCGTGCGCGGGGAGCACGACTTCGGCCGCCATCAGCGCGGCGCCGATGGCGGACCATCCCCGCGTGCGCGGGGAGCACAGGCGTGTGAACTGCTCGCCGCGCAGATGCTCCGGACCATCCCCGCGTGCGCGGGGAGCACAGGCGTGTGAACTGCTCGCCGCGCAGATGCTCCGGACCATCCCCGCGTGCGCGGGGAGCACCGGTCAGCGCCCGTCATCAACCCGATGGACGAGGGACCATCCCCGCGTGCGCGGGGAGCACGATTCGTCACCCTCGCTCGCCGACCTGGCCCGGGGACCATCCCCGCGTGCGCGGGGAGCACAGGACACCATTAGGCGCCTTTTTCATAACGTCCGGACCATCCCCGCGTGCGCGGGGAGCACAGGCCGAGGACCCGGCGCAGGTCCTGACCCGGCGGACCATCCCCGCGTGCGCGGGGAGCACGCCACCATCGCCTCGGCCTGCATCAGCGCGGTCGGACCATCCCCGCGTGCGCGGGGAGCACTGCTCCGGCGTCTTCCCGGTCGTGTTCAGCACCGGACCATCCCCGCGTGCGCGGGGAGCACTGCTCCGGCGTCTTCCCGGTCGTGTTCAGCACCGGACCATCCCCGCGTGCGCGGGGAGCACTGCCGGTCTTTCGGTTGTGCTGGCCCGGCTTCGGGACCATCCCCGCGTGCGCGGGGAGCACGTCGCCGTCGGGTCGCGGGCCAAGGACATGGCCGGACCATCCCCGCGTGCGCGGGGAGCACATCTCCACCTGCTTGGTGGTCTCCTGCTTCTTCGGACCATCCCCGCGTGCGCGGGGAGCACGACCTGCTCGAAGCCGGCGGTGTTGGCCAGTTCGGACCATCCCCGCGTGCGCGGGGAGCACGTCTCGCAGGACGGCGACTCGCGGGGGTCTTCGGGACCATCCCCGCGTGCGCGGGGAGCACACCGTCGTCCTCACCGACGCCGGCCGCGACTACGGACCATCCCCGCGTGCGCGGGGAGCACCGATCCGTTGCCGCCCGAGTAGCTGTCTGCCAGGGACCATCCCCGCGTGCGCGGGGAGCACACGAGCCCACCACGGCCCAGGAGCGCGAGATGCGGACCATCCCCGCGTGCGCGGGGAGCACCGCACGCGGAGGCGCGCCGTGGGTAGCCTGCCGGGACCATCCCCGCGTGCGCGGGGAGCACTTCCGCCCTGTCCGGGCCGAATTTCCCGTTCGGGGACCATCCCCGCGTGCGCGGGGAGCACTTGACGACGTCGGCCCCGATTCCGTCTGATCGAGGACCATCCCCGCGTGCGCGGGGAGCACGTAGCCCTTGCGGACCATCCAGGAGATCTCCCGTGGACCATCCCCGCGTGCGCGGGGAGCACGTCCGATTCGGGGGGATAACTATATGTATTCTGGGACCATCCCCGCGTGCGCGGGGAGCACGCGTCCTCCAGCGAGGGCCACTGCTGGGCCCTGGGACCATCCCCGCGTGCGCGGGGAGCACGCGTCCTCCAGCGAGGGCCACTGCTGGGCCCTGGGACCATCCCCGCGTGCGCGGGGAGCACCTCGGGCAGTCGTGGCAGCAGGACCTGCGAGGCGGACCATCCCCGCGTGCGCGGGGAGCACGCCGACGCGGACGAAGAGACACACCGGCGCGCCGGACCATCCCCGCGTGCGCGGGGAGCACATGTAGTGAGAGCGCTGACGCTGTAGCGTCAAGGGACCATCCCCGCGTGCGCGGGGAGCACCTGGGTGTGGCACCGCGGGTTGGGCTGAAGGACGGACCATCCCCGCGTGCACGGGGAGCACGGGACGAACCCGTGGCTGCTCATGCCGGGCGAGGGACCATCCCCGCGTGCGCGGGGAGCACTGATTGCCAGCGGACACGGCATGATCCGGGTTGGCGGACAGTTTGCTCCGGGCTGGCGGACATGAGAAGTCCGTGCCTGCGGTCACATGATCATCCGGA
>NZ_JBFAZX010000083.1:0-2163 GCF_040689395.1 Dactylosporangium sp. NPDC051484
CTCGACTCCCCGCCCGCTCTGCAGGTCGCAGCCGCGTTCACCGAACTCGCCCGGGCAATCTGACCGCGGACCCGAACGGGATCAACACGTCCGCCGATCCCACAACGCAACGGCGCCCGTCCCGCTGCCCTACAACCGGGCGACGTGGCAAGTCGACCCGGAGCGGCTCGCCGCGCTGGCCCGCACCGCCGCCCGGCCGTACCTGGTGTACCTGGACCAGTTCATGTGCCTGTTCCCGCACGATCTCGCCGCGATCCGCGCCGCGGTCGGCGACGACACGATCATCCACTACGACGGCAGCCACGTCCTCGGGCTCATCGCCGGCGGCCAGTTCCAGGACCCGCTCCGCGAAGGCGCCCACAGCTGTGGACGCTCACGTAATTGCTCTGGTCGCCGCTCGTCGTACCCCAGGCGGATCGCGGGTGTCATGGCGGCTATCAAGCCACCGATGAGCGCGACTGGCAGACCGACCTGCCCGCCCACGTACCTCCTCCTCGCTGCTGCTTCTCTCTGTCCGCTCGTCACGACCGTCGCGGGCGCGACGAGCGAACTGCCGGCGAACGCCATGCCTCGGAGACGGGGGACGACGAGCGAGCAGTAGGCCAATTACGTGAGCGCTGACAACAGCCTCGGCGGGTCGACCCACAATCCGAAGGGGGAACCTCAGGGTGAGATTCCCCCGGGCTACCCGGCAACGCAACAAAGTCGAGATCGAAATACGCAGCACTCATTTCATCAGTCTGGCTTCCCAAGGCTCCAGGTCGTTCCTGTAGCGCCGACCCGCCAAGTGTGTGCCGGCAGCGGTTGTCACCGACAGCTGCGTGAACCGCCAGAGTCCCCTGCTGATCGACAGCCGCGCGGAACGCGTCAAGATCGCCGCGACGAACTCTACGACGTCCTGCCGCGGGATCCCGTCGAAGGTGTACTCATCGCAGATGATCTGAGTATCGGGCAGCGCGGGCGACGCGATGATAATGATATCCGGATCGTCATCATGGGTCGACACGATCGTACATGTACTCCCATTCTCGAGGAACCGCGTGGATATCCTAACGGCCGGAAACTGCGTCGAGATCTCCGCCGCCGGCCACTCCATCAGAACCACCTACCATAGAAAAGACTGGCGTGCTTCTTACCTACACCAATCCGGAAAGTATGCCGAGCTCCTTTGACACCATACTTCTTTTTCGTGCCCTCGGCGCTCCAGCCGATACGAACCTGGGCGTGTTGCCTGTTGAGGACGCCCTGGCGTGCGCCTGGGCGACCGGAGAACTTGTTTCCGAACAGGAATGACTCAGAACCGAAGACCTTCGAGTTTTGCAGTTTGCGACCGAAATTGTTCTGTTTGAAGATCCTCGGGACTTTTGAGAAGCACGAGGAGTTGTGGACGACCAAACCCTCGCCGTCGACTCCGACCACATAGGTGTGGATGTTGGCGACATTCAGATTGTAAACGGTCGCCTGGCCGACTTGGCCGATGTCATAAACTCCACGAACCCCGATAATGTCTCCGTTCGCCATCCTCAGCGGGGAGCCAGCGACCAGGTCCCGTGCGTACACCCAACCTTTGCCGTCGACTAGAACTGGGTGTTTGTCAGTTACTGTCAGAGTGTCGAACAAGTCACCGTCGAGGTCGACCTCGAAGAGGTGTTTGTCGCCCTGGGTCTCGAACACTGTTAGGACCGGCTGCGCGGATCGTTCTCCAGTCACCGGATCGATCGCGGTAACCCAATCACCCTCCGTTACCACTTCAATCGGAAGCCATGTGCCGTTCGCCATAAGCACCGGCGTGCCGGGCGCGAAGGAACTGCACGTTTTCGAGAACGTCCGGGCAAAGCCCCGGCCGATCCGCGCCGCCGACTGGCCGAAATTGCCGATCTTGCTGGAGGCTTTGACCGCGGTGACGGCGACCTTGGCGGCCTTGACGGCGGCTCCGGCGCCGACGACGGCGGCTGCGGCTCCGGCGATGGCCCAGGCGGCTTCTTTCCAGTTGCCGGTGGCGACGTAGGCGACTGCGGAGACGACGCCGCAGATGGTGCCGATCGGGCCGGGGATCATGGAGGCGTACGAGGCGACGACGGCGACGGTGTTCAGGGCTTTTTTGATGCTGCCCCAGCCCCATTTGCCGTCGAGGTCGGTGCAGTTGATGGGGTCGGCGGAGCA
>NZ_JBFAZX010000084.1:0-1808 GCF_040689395.1 Dactylosporangium sp. NPDC051484
ATCCCCGATCAACTACGAAAACAACATCCGAACAGCACCAGCTACGCTAGCGGCAGCCGCATAAACCCCGTGTCCAGGATCAGGGGTCAAGCCCCCCCGGGAGGTGCCCTCGCGACCGCATATCCCAGGCGAGCCGGTGATCACCTCATGACCGGCCGTTCGGAAACCGTCGGTTCGACCTGATCGAAGCTCGACAAAATACTTGCCCGCCAAGGTAGCCCGCGGCCGGCGATGCTGGATTCTTGCTCAATGCTCAGACGGCGGCAACGCGCAGACCCCTTTACTCGGCCGGTTTATGCTTACAGCGACCTGGGAGAACGTGCCTGAGCACGTCGCTGGGGCCTCCGGCTACTGGGGGTCAAGGGGTCGTGGGTTCAAATCCCGCTGTCCCGACAGCTGCAAACGGCCGTTGGTAAGGGAAGTTTTCCCAGGCCAACGGCCTTTTGTTGCCCACATCAAGATCCCTCCGATCTGCGGGGTTACGTATGCCTGGGGACCAGTTGGGGACCATGGGCTGCTAGTTTGCCGCGTGGTGACTTGATCGGCGCCCTGTCTGCGCCTGTCCAATCTCGGGACGTGCGTGACAGACCGGTATCGGGGCCTGGGTGACATTCCGCCATCTGTCGGGAGAGGCGGCGGATAACGTGTCGAGCATGACGGACCTTGAGGGCGTGATCCGAGCCCTGCTGTTCCAGCGCCCCAGGGCGGAGTCCGAGCCTGTCTCCAGATCTGTCGAGCGGCTTGACGATGGGGCCTTCCACGTCGACTACCACGACCCCGACCACGTCTACCTCGTGACCGTTCGCCAGATCCCGCGAATTCGGTTGCCGCTTGAGTGTCCGCTGATCGTAGGCGAGGTCGATGGGGTGCGTGCAGAGCTTGTGCAGGTGAGCCTGGCCAACCACATTGAGGTGACACTCGACGCCGAGCAGGGCCCATCTCGGGAGGCTGCGCTCAACGACTATAAGACCTCGTTCAAGCGGTGGGCGGCGCGAGCCGGGCGTGGGTCGCCGCCGCCGTCGCCTGGGGAGCAGTTCGGGAGGATCACTCTTGCGATTTCCGATGACAGCGGCACGCCCTATCGCCTCGCCTCCGGCGAGTTTGGAGGCACGGAGACGGAATGCTCAGCGTGGTGGGGGTTTCGGCCGACACCGCCCAAGATAGCGCGTCACCTCACGCTTGACTTCACGTCACCTGCCGGAACGTCTGTAAGGGTTAACCTTCCGCTGCCGCCTTTCGACGATTGCTGATTGGGCGCATGACGCTGGAGCGCAAGCCGGGTACATCCGGAGTGCAACCAGTCAGCTTGTTCAATGCATCGACGATCATGCCGGTGCAGCAACCGCTACCGCCGAGGGGCCAGCCTCGCAAGACTGGGCGTTCTACGCTGACGCCGTCCAACATGCGGTCAGCGCGCTGCAAGCCGACCACGGCGTCGCCCCAAATCTGAGACACCACGTGCCCGCGGCCGGAGCTGACAGTCGCGAACTCCGCCAAGCGGCCATCGAATTGGTCCAACGTCTCGCCGACCTCTATGCAACGGCAGCCGCAGATGCGATCGTGCCCGGACACCGGCGGACTACCTGGTCCCGCGTCGCGCACTACCTCGAAGACGCGGCAGCTGAACTCGCGTGAATACAAGCGCCCGCCGCCAGGACCGTGCAACGTCCGGGCCGTCCGGCTGCTCTGCTTGAGCCTGGCGTGCTGCGCCGCCGTCTGCCACACCCAGCTGCGACTCGCCCGGCGTCTCACCCACGATCTTCGCCGTCCTTGGGAACGCCCCACCGACCCGAATCGACTCAGCCCGG
>NZ_JBFAZX010000085.1:0-1760 GCF_040689395.1 Dactylosporangium sp. NPDC051484
ACCATCTGAGACACCGCCTAAAGCCGGGTCGTCCACCGCTGCGGGGTCACACCGTGATCTACTACCGCGGAGATCATGTCCGACGGTTGGTCGAGGTGTTCATGCTGAGGGCAGGACGCGCGCATGGGTAGGGACGAGTTCCTTGCCCGCGATGTGTATCGCATCTGGAAGCAGCGCGTGGCGGAGGCGTCCGAGTCGGTCTGGGTATTCACCCCGTACCTGGACAAACTGCTGGTTCGACTGCTTGCCGCATCTACTGCCGTGCCCGTGACCGCGATCGACGTGGTCACCGACCTGTCCCCAGCGAGCGGCTCCGCCAACTACCGCACCAAACTGCTCGCCATCCGGTCCCTGCTCACCGACGGGATAGCGGTTCGCACGCTGCCGCGGTTGCACGCCAAGGTGCTCGTCGTCGACGGGCGCGGTGTGACCGTGGGATCTCAGAACTTCACGACATACGCGCGAGGAAGCCGGGAAGCCACGGCGGTGCCGCAACGCGATATGAGCGACACCCGTTTCCTCGCCACACTCGGGGAGTGGCTGTCGGATGCGACCGTGGTGGACCTCGCGTACGTAGATCTTCTCCTGGAGCGTCTCGAAGAGCCTGCGGCGGCGCACGACCTGGCTCACCGGCGGCTCCTCGAAGCCTTCGAAGAGCAAGAGCGCCTGCGCCAGGAGCGCCTGGCCGAGGCGGAGCGCACCCGACAGGAAGCAGCGCGGGCGGCGGAGGAGGCGCTGCGCCAGGAGCAGGCGCGCAGCCACGAGTCGATGGCCCGAGCGCTGCGCTCTGCCCTCAACCGGACCGCATACCGCTCGCCACAGGGGACCGCGTACGCCGAACTACGTACCGTGGAGTCCTCTGCCGGTCACGACTATCAAACCCTGATGGCGGGCAGTGGCTACGACCTGACGCGGTGGTGCCGCAACGGTGGCCCTCAGGTCCTGCGGTTGAAGTCCTTCGGGTTCTACCCATTGATCCTGTGCCCGTCCGGGCGCATGGCCTTCGCGCGGCTCACCACCACGCGCATCACCTACGTCAGGAGCGGCGTCCGCTTCAACCACTCACAGCGCATCGGCGGTCGCGACTGCTTCGTCACGCTGACCTTCCCTAGCATCCTCGATCGCGGGGCCAACGTCATCGTCGAACTCCGCCCGAACAGTGCCGCGCCCGCAGGTTACAAGTTCGGCCTCCGTTTCGACGGCGAGTCCGCCAGGGTTGCTTGGGAGGGGGCGATCGGCACCGACCGACCGGCCGCTGAAGCCGTATTCAGGCAGTTGTACACAGTGCGAATGCGTGACGCGGGGCGAGACGCCATGCACGATCCCGATGCCACGATGACGTTCTTCGCCGGCCTCCTCGACAATCCGATCACCTTCGACCGCGCCAACCTCGACGCACACAACGCCGACGAGTTCTTCGAGCGGGGCGTATATCGGCTGGACGTTATCGACGCGCATGGCAGCCATGTACTCGTCGCGCAACTTGGGTGAGCCCTCGCCCAGCCAGGACGCCGATTACCACTTCCAGGGGCTTGACCGGGGCGTCGGCGTCTTACATCAAGGAGCGGACTGCGCCGGTAGGGCCTGATGACGCGCAGCAAGCACTTCAGGTGCTGCTGAAAAGTCGTTGCCGGTCGGTTCGGCAACAGTCGTTGGTCACGGTGCCGGTCGCGGCGAACGCGACGATCACGCCCGACGTGGTGTCGCCGTCGTCCGGAACCCGGCCTCTACCGTTATTATAAGGCGGTGTCTCAGATGGC
>NZ_JBFAZX010000086.1:0-1714 GCF_040689395.1 Dactylosporangium sp. NPDC051484
CCGCCTACGCGCCACCCACCACGACGTCGGCAAGACCACCAAACGAGACAAGACCCTCAAAGCTCGCAAGCAGCGCGAAGGTTAAACAACAAGCTCAGACAGCCGGTCGCCGCCGATGGCAGCCCGGTGGAACTGGACCCTGACCACCTCAAGTGGGAGATCACGCAGCAGCGACGTCTGGGTGACCTCCTCATGGCTAGCTCTTTCCAACAGGTCAGGCGTGTAGGCCAGGTCGTTGAGGGCGGTGAGGACATCGACCCGTACATCAGGCCCCAGCCGCTGTAGCCGCTCGTAGTACGTCGCTTCGCGGGCAAGTGAGAAGAACGCGGCGTCGAGTCTTTCGAACCGTTCCGGCAAGCTCGGAGCGGCATCCCAGTTGATCGGAACGCCGAACCCGCCGATCCGCACGTTGCCGATATCCCGGGGTGAACCATCCTGATCGATCACTATTAGGTAGAACTGAGTAACATAGCCATAGTCGTTCCAGCGATCTTCGATCAGGTAAGCAAGACCGGGAAGGGCGGGAACCTGAGCGCCGCTCGGCACATGCGTGCCGCGCGGAAGCCGGACAAACTGCACGAACAACCTCCACCGCACCCGTCAAGGCGCGTGACGTAACTGGTCGGGCTGAGACATGCCCGCTCGTACTGTAACGGCCGACGACAATCGCTCTGCTCGCATGCGGCCTGTCGGCGTCTGCACCCCGTCGCGCGAGACTCGCAACCTCGTCGGCGCCGAGGTCACGGTCACTGATTTAGACGAGGTGAGAAAAGAGCTGTCCAACGGCGTCACACGGCCGGACAATGACTCATCACTCAAGATCCATCACACATTTCGCGCCAGGTGCCCGTTTGGATCTGACCCACTTTCCGGATGCTGTTGGTGATCTTGAGGTCAGTCGTCGGCCAGCGCGCGGAAGAGTCCTTGTAGGCGGCTTCGTGGCCGTCGACGTCGGCCTGGTCCGTGTTGGGCGAGTCGGACGATGTTCGTGCCGGCGGCGGTGAGGACGTGCTGGACGTGGGTCTTGGCGAGTCCGCGGTATCGGCAGTGGCGTAGGCCGTGGGCGTGGACGGTTTCCGAGACGGTGGCCTCGCATCCGGCGCGCAGGGCATAGCGCCGTTTCCACTCGGGAGTTTGCTGTAGTGCTCGGTTCCGGGTTTGGATCTCCTGCAACGGCTCGGACAGTAGGAGCAGATGCCGGCCTTTGCCGTCAACGTTGCCGGTGCATTGCTGCCGGACCGTGCAGGCGCGGCAGTCCGCTCGCCGGAACAACACCGACAGGCGGGGTTTGCCATCCGCGACCGTAGGTTTCCACTGTGGACTGACCGCCCCTTGCGGACACGTCACGGTCTCGGTTTGCCAGTCGACGTGGAAGTCTTCCTTGGCGAAGCCGGGCCGCTCGACGGCACGGGGGTCCTGGCGGACCGGCCCGACAATCGCTATCCCGTGCGCAGTTGATGCCCGGTGCACCGTTTCGGGTGTGACGTAGCCGCTGTCGACGAGGTGCTCCGCCGGCGCCATACGCTGCCCGACCAGCGCGGTATGGATCGCGTCGACGACGCCGACATCCTGATCCGGGGCCGGGGTTGTCACGACGTGCACGATGAGGTTCGGCCGTTCCTCGTCGCAGGTCTCGGTCTGATGGTCCTTGTATCCGACCCATTCGACCTTGCCCGGCTTGTGGCTGAACCGGGCCTGCGGATCGTGCGGCGAC
>NZ_JBFAZX010000087.1:0-1626 GCF_040689395.1 Dactylosporangium sp. NPDC051484
CACCGACACGCAGCGACACCTGGTCGGCGAGAGCACGCAATCGTGCCGCACGCGCACCTGACGCCCAGACGGGATAGGCGATGAAGAGGTCGGTGCAGCCGGCCTGGGCGAACACCTCAGCCTCGCTGACGGTGGCCACGGTCAGGCCGACCGCACCAGACACGATCTGACGGCGAGCGATCTGCACGCACTTGTGGGACTTCGCATGTGGCCGCAGCGCGATCCGCCGCGCAGCAGCGCCTGCCGCCATGGCCCGCATGTTGCGGTCGAGCACGTCAAGGTCTACAGCAAGAAACGGCGTGCTCTGATCAGGCAACAGCGGAGCCGGCGTCTCCATGCGCGAAATCATGTCACGGTGCCATGGCACCCGCTCGCCGTTAGCCGCCATGAAGGATCGTCCAAACAGCCGATTTGGACACTGTTACGGTGGGGATCAATGAGACAGCTCACTGCAGTTGCCTGGCGGCTTGCGGTGGCGGTGATGGCGTGGTTGGTCGCCGGCATCGGCCACGACTGGTATGGCAACCGGCACCATTTCGCCGACCTGCGGATCTACCACCTGGCGGTGCAGTGGTGGCGCGACGGCCATCCCCTGTATGACTTCAGCGTGCCGGACCCGACGCAGGGGTCACTCGGGTTCACCTATCCGCCGTTCGCTGCGTTGCTGCTCCGGCCGCTGGCCGGGCTGGCCTGGCCGGTGCCGGTGCAGGTGGCCTTCAGCACGGTGTCCGTGCTCGCCTTGGCGGTGTCGTTGTGGCTGCTCTCGCTGCCGGTGGCCCGCCGTCTCGGCCAGCCGGTGTGGTTCGTCTTCCTGCTGGCGGCGCCGCTCGCCTCCGGGCTGGAGCCGATCCGGGAGACCTTCACCTTCGGCCAGGTCAACTTCGTGCTCGTGGCGCTGGTGCTGGTGGACCTGCTGGTCCTGGGCGCCGCCGGCAGCCGGTGGACCGGTGCGGGCATCGGACTCGCCGCGGCGATCAAGCTCACGCCCGCCATTTTCATCGTGTACCTGCTGTGCACCCGCCGCTGGCGAGCCGCAGCTGTCGCCACCGCGACGGCAACCGTGGCGACCGCCGTCGCGTGGGCGGTCGCACCCGGCGACTCCTGGACCTACTGGACCCGCACGCTCGTCGGCGGCGACGGCATCGGCCATCCCGAATACTTGTTCAACCAGTCGCTGATGGGGATCGCGGCGAGGGCTTCAGACCCGCCCCAGCGGGTGCTCTGGCTGCTGCTCGTGGCGGCGGTCGCCGGGTTCGGCATGTGGCGGGCCGCGCGGGCACACGCCGCCGGCAGCGACCTGACCGGTCTCACCCTCGCCGGCCTGGTCGGATGCCTGGCCAGCCCGGTCACCTGGGTGCACCACATCTTCTGGTTCATCCCCGCGATCCTGCTGCTGATCATCGCCGGCACCCGACCGATGCGCTGGCCGCCGCTGCTCGGCGCAGCCGTCGTCTACCTCACCGTGACCTTCAGCGTTATCTCGTTCTACGCCTACGACCTGCACGAACCCGGCGGCCTCGCGGGCGCGGTCGGGAGTTGCCCCCTGATCTTGGACACTTGAACCTGGGATGTTGATGGTCCCGGGAGATCAGGAGTCCTGGAACACGATGGTGAACAAGCACTACC
>NZ_JBFAZX010000088.1:0-1600 GCF_040689395.1 Dactylosporangium sp. NPDC051484
CCGGATGATCATGTGACCGCAGGCACGGACTTCTCATGTCCGCCAGCCCGGAGCAAACTGTCCGCCAACCCGGATCATGCCGTGTCCGCTGGCAGCGGGGAGCACAAGTCGCCCTTGGGCATGGCCGACAACATCTCGGGACCATCCCCGCGTGCGCGGGGAGCACGGGCCGGGCGGCAGGACGCGCCAGCCCTCCTCGGGACCATCCCCGCGTGCGCGGGGAGCACGCGACCTTCGCGGCCAGCTTCTCCCGGCGGCGTGGACCATCCCCGCGTGCGCGGGGAGCACTCGTCCTCACCTTCCTTGATGTCGCCGTCCACCGGACCATCCCCGCGTGCGCGGGGAGCACGCATGTTCCGACCTTTCTGTCGGGCTGAGGTCCGGACCATCCCCGCGTGCGCGGGGAGCACCGCCTCCCGCTGTGCGGCGCGCTGTGCACGCTGGGACCATCCCCGCGTGCGCGGGGAGCACTGAGAACGCGAGATCCCGATACCGGTAGGCCGGGGACCATCCCCGCGTGCGCGGGGAGCACGACCTCCACAACGCATGCCACCACCTCCCAGCCGGACCATCCCCGCGTGCGCGGGGAGCACGGGCACGGTCCGGCCAAGGAAGAGCCGGACTGCGGACCATCCCCGCGTGCGCGGGGAGCACACTCAGACCACCACCGCAGCCTTGGCCGCCGTCGGACCATCCCCGCGTGCGCGGGGAGCACTACCCGACGTTGGCCATGCGCCACCCCCGATCAGGACCATCCCCGCGTGCGCGGGGAGCACCCAGCCACAGGCAGAGGCCACATTCGGCGTCCAGGACCATCCCCGCGTGCGCGGGGAGCACGCGGTTTCCGTGGCCGTTTCCGTAACCGTGGCCGGACCATCCCCGCGTGCGCGGGGAGCACTACCATTGTTCGCGGAAGACGACGCCGCCGCCAGGACCATCCCCGCGTGCGCGGGGAGCACAGTGTAACGACTGATGGACGCGGTTTGTTCTGCGGACCATCCCCGCGTGCGCGGGGAGCACGTGAGTGTCTCGGTGGTGTCAGTCGTCAGTCAGGGACCATCCCCGCGTGCGCGGGGAGCACGGTCATGGCGTCTCGGCGAGTGTGGATCGAGGAGGACCATCCCCGCGTGCGCGGGGAGCACTTGACGGCCGTCTTGAAGCCGCCCGCCCAGTTCGGACCATCCCCGCGTGCGCGGGGAGCACCCGCTGTGCACCGTGATCGCCTCCGTCGAGTGGGGACCATCCCCGCGTGCGCGGGGAGCACCACTCCTCCGCCAGCGTCACGCCGCGTACGGTCGGACCATCCCCGCGTGCGCGGGGAGCACGGCTGCTGCTGTGGGGCTGGGTGGCGCTGCCGTGGACCATCCCCGCGTGCGCGGGGAGCACCGATCTCGGCGGCGCAGGCGCGGCCCGGCGACCGGACCATCCCCGCGTGCGCGGGGAGCACTTCTGGCAATGCCGCGAGTACGGACTCCAGCCGGGACCATCCCCGCGTGCGCGGGGAGCACTAGGGCCTGTCTGATGGATCATGGTTGACGGCGGTCGGGTTTCGCGCGGAGCCAGATGATGATCGAGGCGATCCCGACCGTTGCCTCGTAAC
>NZ_JBFAZX010000089.1:0-1158 GCF_040689395.1 Dactylosporangium sp. NPDC051484
CCATTCTCCCCGCGATCCAGCCCGGCTTGGCGGCACCGAGACCGCGGCAGAGCACAATCAAACTACCGCCCGCGATCGCCCCGTCCACCACACCCAGACCAGCCGGCCACACCAGGTCGACCGTCGTGAGCAGCCGATCGGTGAACACCATCGCCGCGGCATCCGCTCATGTAGCCGCAAGTCGGGCGGGCGGGATCAGGTACGGTCCGGAAGTGCTTCCTGGCATCGTGCGACAACCGTTGATCTTTATCGACGTAGACGGTGTGCTCATTCCGCTGCGAGAACGTTCGGTGACCACGGATCACCCTCCCATCGCAGCCGCGACGCACGCATACGAGGACTCCGGCAATCCTCTGTTGCACCGGCTCGACCCAGGTGACGGACGGCGCCTGTTGGCCCTGAACGGCGAGCTCGTCTGGGCGACCACCTGGATGGCGGAGGCGAACGAGGTCATCTCGCCACGGCTTGGCCTGCCGGTGCTGCCCATCGTGGCCTGGCCAGACGCCGATGATTCACCAGCGCACGGTCTGCACTGGAAGACGGTGTCCATCACGCGATGGGCCGCAGGACGACCGTTCGTCTGGCTTGACGATGAGATCACCGACACCGACCAGCGGTGGGTCGCCACGAACCACCCACGCCCGGCGCTGCTGCACCACGTCGACCCATGCCTCGGATTGAGCGATGCAGACTTCGCGACGGTCCGGCAGTGGCTCGGGCAACACAGAACCGTTTGATCAGCTGCACGCACATGCCGCGGAGCGAGCGGTAGAGGTGCGCGGCTGGATCACCGGGCGTCGTTTGCCAGTACGGCCGGTGGCTGCCGCCGCTGTCATGGCGCCAGCGTGTCAGCGGCCCGGTCACGGAGATGCTCGCCGCATGCGGGTTTGTGTACGAGGAGGCCGACATGCCGGTCCGACGTCGAGATCGTCTTGGCGGGCAGGGGGTGCCCGACGGTCGGTCGAGCGACCGCGTCGCCGGTAACCCGGCAAGTCGTGGTGGCCCAGGGGACGGAGGTTGCGGCCGCGGCCAGCGTTTAGCCTGCTGTTGTGGCGAGAGCCGAACTAGGGCCTGTCTGACGGATCTTGTTGGGCGGTAGTGTTCTCCCTCATGGCGGTTGATCTCTCTGATGCGGAGTGGTCTCGGCTGGCGCCGTTG
>NZ_JBFAZX010000090.1:0-1082 GCF_040689395.1 Dactylosporangium sp. NPDC051484
CAGGTGCAGATGCGCCCGCTCCGCGGCCAGCCGGTCCACCGGCGCGGCCCGGGTCTCCCGGTGCACCCGGGCGTTGACCCGCTCGCACCAGTCGAAACAGGCATCGGCGAGGTCGGTGAATGAGGCGTAGGCGGCGGCGAGGTTCGCCATGGTCGGTACCAGGTCCGCCTTCGCGATCTTCACCGTGGCCTCGACCCCACCCTTGGACTCCGGGTCGAACGGCTCACACGTCTCGACCTTGCACCCGTAGTGCCGGCCCGCAGCCACGATCTCCGGATGCCGGACCGCAACCCCGGCCACATGCTCCACGGTCACGGTCTTGGCGTTGTCGGTCAGCACATACGTCGGCGCGCCACCGATCCGGCGCAGCGTCGCGTCCAGACACGCGACCAGCGACCCCATCGTCTGGTCCCAGACCGGCAGCACCACCCGGAACCGCGACCAGGACAACCATGCGCAGAACAGACTGGTCCGCCGCCCGGCGACAAACGGTCCGGCACCCCAGTCGAACTGCAGCCACATCCCAGGCTCCGGCACCCACGGCCGATACGCCCGCCGATGCCCGGCCCGCCACGCGGTCTTCGCCTCAGCCACCGCCCGTCGCGTGGTGCGGTCAGTGCCGGTGAACCCCATCGCCAGCAGCCGAGCATGCACCACATCAGCACGGATCCGGCCCTGCGACGCCTCGACCAACTCCTCGATCTTCGGTAGGAACGCGTCGATCGCCTTCGGCCGGCGGGTCCGCACGAACGGGTCCCGGCCCTCATCACGCAACTGCACATACCGTGTCACGGTCTTCTCGTCGACCCCGACCAGCCGCGCAGCCGAGTGCGCGCAGCGGGTCAGGTCGAACGCCTCCAGAATTTCCACGATCTCCCTGTCAGACTTGGTCACGGATCCCCTCGGATCGGGTCGGCCACTTGATCAGCAATCAGCAGCCAACCCCAACGAGGGGATCTCCGTGTTCATCGACGAAAGTCAGGCGTTTCCGGATGATCATGTGACCGCAGGCACGGACTTCTCATGTCCGCCAGCCCGGAGCAAACTGTCCGCCAACCCGGATCATGCCGTGTCCGCTGGCA
>NZ_JBFAZX010000091.1:0-1050 GCF_040689395.1 Dactylosporangium sp. NPDC051484
CGGTGATCCCGCCACCGGCCGCCGCGCTGCGCAGCCATGCTCGGCAACAACGGCGCCAGCCGAGACCACTCCGCATCAGAGAGATCAACCGCCATAAAGGAGAACACTACCGCCCAACAAGATCCGTCAGACAGGCCCTAGCCCTTGACTTTCTTCTGCTGCTCGGAGAACGGACCATCCCCGCGTGCGCGGGGAGCACTCGCTTACCGCCGGGTCGGGGAGCGCGTACCGGGGACCATCCCCGCGTGCGCGGGGAGCACGGAACCAGAACACCCGTCATCAGCGACTTCATGGGACCATCCCCGCGTGCGCGGGGAGCACATCACCGCGATGCCCTTGACCCCGGTCACCGCGGGACCATCCCCGCGTGCGCGGGGAGCACGGCGTTCGCGCGGCGGCCGTCGAGCCGGTCGAGGGACCATCCCCACGTGCGCGGGGAGCACTACCGCCTTCACTCGAACCCCGCAGCTCCGTGCGGACCATCCCCGCGTGCGCGGGGAGCACCACCTTCACCGTCACATTACCATCGCCAATCGCAGGACCATCCCCGCGTGCGCGGGGAGCACGACGGGGGACGGCGACCGGCGCGCTGGCCAGCCGGACCATCCCCGCGTGCGCGGGGAGCACCCGCAGATCGCACACCTGGGCCAGGCCCGGTCCGGACCATCCCCGCGTGCGCGGGGAGCACGGCGACGACCGGCAGCGGCGCCACCGGCGGGTCCGGACCATCCCCGCGTGCGCGGGGAGCACTACCGGGCACCGGGGCCCCGCCGGACTACTCGCGGACCATCCCCGCGTGCGCGGGGAGCACTACGGCGGCCAGGGGCTGCACATCGGGTGCGCCGGACCATCCCCGCGTGCGCGGGGAGCACCGCTCGAACCGATACCGGGTGTGTGCCTCGCTGGGACCATCCCCGCGTGCGCGGGGAGCACCGCTCGAACCGATACCGGGTGCGTGCCTCGCTGGGACCATCCCCGCGTGCGCGGGGAGCACCGCTCGAACCGATACCGGGTGCGTGCCTCGCTGGGACCATCCCCGCGTGCGCGGGG
>NZ_JBFAZX010000092.1:0-1021 GCF_040689395.1 Dactylosporangium sp. NPDC051484
CTAGATGATTGATGCCTTGAAGATTCAGTGGTCGTAGGCGATGAGGGACCGTTTGACTGGGGCGCCGATGGTCCAGTTGTGCCAGATCACGGCGGTCAGGGCGAGGAGTCGCTGCGCGACGCGGACGAAGACGCCAGCCAGGGTGCGGCCTCCGTGGGCTTCCAGGTCGAGTTGGCCTTTGAGGGTGTCGAAGACGGCCTCGACCCACTGGCGGACGCGGGCGAGTTTGCCGAACCGGACCGGTTCGCCGCGGCGGTCGGGGCGCACGAAGTGCGCCCCGAGCTGCCCGGTGATGAACCGTTCGAAGTCGGCGCCAGCGAAGCCTTTGTCGCCGAGCAGGACCTGCCCGGCGTGGACGAGGTGATGGTCGGCTTCCAGCAGCGCGGTCATGACCTCGCGTTCGCCGAGTTTGGGGTTGGCCAGGCCCCAGATGACCGGCATGCCCTCCGGAGTGCAGACGAGGTAGAGCCGGAATCCCCAGAAGTAGCGGGAGTGGGAGGCGCAGTAGCCGTAGCCGGCGTCGCCGGCCAGGTCGGAACGTTTGACGGTCTCCCGGGACGCGCCGCAGGGCAGCGGGGTGGAGTCGATCAGGCGGAGCTGGTCGAACCAGGACGGCGTGCGGGTGGCCAGGTGCCGCATCACCCGGGTCAGCAGCGGTCCTGCTTTGCGCATCCGTTTGTTGTAGCCGTCCTGGTCGGGAATGTAGGGGAACATGCCGCGCAGGTGCTTGTTGGCGTAGCGCAGCCAGTGCCGCTCGGAGGGGTAGCGCAGCAGCACCTGCATCACTGCCAGGCACAGCAGCTCAGCGTGCGTGAGCAGGGGGCGGCGGCCCCGGCCGCGGGGCCGCTCGATCAGGTCGTCGATTTCCACGTACAGTGCGGTCACGAGGGTGTCCAGATCAGCGTCCAACGACGGGCTCCAAGAGTTCGGCGGCTGGGTCAGCAACGCCGATCTTGGACACCCTCCCCGCATCTACCCAGCAGCGACACACGCCCGAATCTTCAAGGCATCAATCATCTAG
>NZ_JBFAZX010000093.1:0-1007 GCF_040689395.1 Dactylosporangium sp. NPDC051484
ACGATGAGGGCGTTGACGGAGGTGAACGTGCCGCGGCGGATGGACTGGCGGGTGATCAGCCCGAACCAGATCTCGATCATGTTCAGCCAGCTGCTGCCGGTCGGGGTGAAGTGGAACGTGACGTTCGGATTCGCGGCCAGCCAGGCGCGGACCTCGGGAGTGTTGTGGGTGGACAGGTTGTCCAGCACCACGTGGATCTCTTTACCGGTGTGGGGTTTCACGGCCTTGCGCAGGAATGCCAGGAACCCGGCGCCGTCGCGGACCGGCTGACAGTCGGCGGTCACCTGCCCGGTGGCGACGTCCAGGGCGGCGAAGAGGTTGGTGATGCCGTGCCGTTTGTAGTCGTGGGTGCGTTGCTCGGTGACCCCGAAATCCAGCGGCAGCAACGGCTGTGTGCGGTCCAACGCCTGGATCTGGGTCTTCTCGTCGATCGAGAGCACGACCGCGCCGCCGGGCGGGTCGAGGTAGAGCCCGACAATGTCGGCGACCTTCTCGGCGAAGCGCGGATCTCTGGACAGTTTGAAGGTGCCCTGCCGGTGCGGCTGCAGATCGTTGTCCCGCCACAGTTTCGCCACGTAGTGCCAGGACACCGACACGCCCTCGGCGCGTTTGAGGTAGGCGGCCAGCTGCCGGCTCGACCAGTGCGACAGTCCGGTCTCCACCGGCGGGGTGGCCCGGGTCAACGCCAGGATCCGGGCCCGGACCGCGGCCGGGACCTGTTCGCGGGGTGCGGCGTGGGAGCCGTCTTCCAGGCCGGCGAGTCCGTTGTCCGCGTACCGGTCGACCCAGCGGTCCACAGTGGGTAGTGACACCCCTGCGAGGACCGCAACATCCTTACGGCGGCGGCCTTCCGCCATCCACAAGACGATCCGGGCCCGGGTCGCCACCACCGCCGGCACGTCCCGGCCGTTGATCACCGCCCGCAACTCCGCGGTCTGGGCATCGGTCAGCATCACACCAGGATCAACGACAACCCGACATAACACAACCAGGATCACGCGACACTA